>JAICQR010000047.1 GCA_025937755.1 Gemmatimonadales bacterium
GCACTCGGGGCAACGTCACCCGGTCTTCCAGCACGGCGCGACGATCGGCATCGAGCGACACCGGGCGCGCATCAGGCGACGGAATCGGCTCTCCCGACGGAATGGCGCTGAAATATTTCTCGGCCAGCCTCCGAACCTCCGCCGGCTTCACGTCACCCGCCACTACCAGCGAGGCGTTATTGGGCGCGTACCAGGTGCGGAAGAAGCCCTGCACGTCCTCCATCGAGGCGGCGGTCAGGTCGGCCTGCGAACCAATGGTGGGCCAGTGATAGGGATGGTCCGCCGGATACAGCATCTCGCTGATCCGAATCGAGGTCATGCCGTAGGGTCGATTCTCGTAGTTCTGGCGTCGTTCGTTCTTCACCACGTCGCGCTGATTGTCGAGCTTGCCCTGGGTCATGGCGGGCAGCAGCCAGCCCATCCGGTCGGCCTCGAGCCAGAGCGCGGTTTCCAGGTAATTGGCCGGCACCGTCTCGTAATAGTTGGTGCGATCGCCATTGGTGGACCCGTTGAGGGTTCCGCCGGCGCCCTGGATGGTCTTGAAATGGGCATCGTCGCCTACGTTGGCCGAGCCCTGGAACATCATGTGCTCGAACAGGTGGGCGAAGCCGGTGCGGCCCTCGGTTTCCCGGCCGGAGCCGACGTGATACCAGATGTTCACCGACGCTACCGGCGCGGAGTGATCCTCGTGCACCACCACCCGCAGCCCGTTGTCGAGCGTGAATGTATCGGTCGGCACGTCGAGCGTCTGGGCCGACGCAGTGCCGCCAACCGACAGCAGCGCCAGCGCCAGCACGGATTCCATTCTCACGGTGTCACCTCATTTCCCTCGTGATCCAGCAGCGTCACCGGTCCGAGGTCCAGTGCCTCGACGCCGGTCCGGATGTTCTTTACGTCGCCCACCACCACGATCGTCAGGTGCGCCGGGTCGAGGTACCGCTCGGCTGCGCGTTGCACATCGGCGGCGCCCAGCGCCCTGATCTGGTCCATCTCCTTCGGGATGTCAGCCAGCGTGAGCCCGAACATCTCGAGCGAGGCCAGTTCTCCCGCAACCTGCCCAGTGGTCTCGAACTCGCCCAGCGCACTCAGCGTGATGTAGGACTTGGCCCGGTCAAGTTCCTGCTGCGTCACTGGCTCGCTCCGGATCCGGCGGAACTCGTCGAAGAAGATCGCGAGCGAGCTGTCAGTGACATCGGTCCGTACCGCTGCGCTCGCGACAAAGGGGCCCGGCAGCGGCCGCCAGCTGTAGCTCGACCGTGCGCCGTAGGTGTAGCCTTTCTGCTCCCGGAGGATGTCATTGAGACGGGCCGAGAAGGATCCGCCGAGGATCGTGTTCATGAGCGTGATCGCGGAGTAGTCGGGTGAGCTGCGCGTGACGCCTGGGGCGCCGATCATCATCACACTCTGCGCCGCCTCCGGCTTATCCACCAGGAAGACGCGGGTGGTGGGCCGCGGCGGTTCAGCTGCGCTGCCTGGCCCCGCCGGGGCAGAACTGGGCGCCCGCCAGCTGCCCAGAGCGCTCGTCGCCAGGGCACGTGCTTCTTCGAGGGTAACGTCGCCGGCGATCACCAGCGTCGCCTTTCGCGGGTCTGCGGCGTGGTTCCAGAAGTCGCGCACGGTGGCGGAATCGAGCTGCACCGTACTGCTGCTGTCGCCGCCGATGGGGCGGTGATAGGGATGTGCCGCAGGGTACACGGTGTAGCCGAACACATTATTGGCGACGGCGCCTGGCTGGTCACGCGACTGCAGAATGCTGGCGATGCGAAGGTCGCGCTGACGCTCCACATCTTCTGTCGCGAAGCGGGGCCGGAGCACCACGTCGCCCATGAGCTCCATCGCTTCGCTGATGGTGCGCTTGGGTGCGCGCAGCGAAATGGTGGTCGCATCCCAGCCGGCGCCGGTGCCCAGTGAGGCCCCGAGGTACTCGATCTGGGCCGCCAGCTCGAACGCATCCCGCTCGCCGGCGCCCTCGTCGAGCATCCCGCCCACGAATGTGGCGAGGCCGGCCAGTTCTCCATCCAGCCGGGCGCCACCCTCGATCGAGAGCACCGCCTGTACCACGGGAACTTCGTGCATCCCGACCAGCTTCACGGTGACGCCGTTGGGAAGCGTCGTCTCCGTGGGCGATGGCAGCACCAGTCGCGGGGCGGGGCCGAGGTCCGGCGCCGTGGCCATGATGCCGGGTGTGGCTGACGCAGGCACCGGTGCGGGCGGCGCCGCCTGCGGCGATGGAGCACAGGAACTGGCGAGACAAACGGCGCTGAGGAATGCCGCCGAGCCGCTGAGCCGCCGAGCCGTCGAGCCGTCGATGATCATGGGGTCATCCTTTCGCGGGCCGCCATGCTGGCCTGACCCTGGGGAACGACGGAGATGACGGCGCGCGGGCCGGTGAGATAGGTGCGCACCACCCGCCGGACGTCGTCGGCGCTGACGGCGCGATAGCGGTCGATGTCGCGCTGGAAGGCATCCGGCACGCCCAGCTGGTAGTAATACGCGTTGAGCCGGTCCGCCTTTCGACCCACGCTCTCCAACCCGTCGAGGAAGCCGGCTTCGAATGCATTCTGCGCCTGCTCCAGCTCGCGCGCGGTGGGGCCGTCGGCGGCCAGCCGCGCGATCTCCGCGTCAATGGTCTGCTGCAGCGTGGGCAGGGTGGTGCCGGGCCGTGCCGTGGCGATGACCATGAACTCGCCGGCCAGCCGCTTGCCGTCCTGGAACGCCGAAACACTGCTCGCCGTCTGGTCTTCGTACACCATTTCCTTGGTGAGGCGCGAGTTCTTGGCGCCGGTCAGCACATACGCGGCGAGGTCCAGTGCGGCGTCGTCGGGGGCCCAGCCCCTTACCGTGTGCCAGGCGTAGTACAGCCGCGGGAGCTGCACCCGGTCCTCCAGTACCAGCAGGGTGTCGCCCCGCAGCGGCGTCGCTTCGGGTGTGGGCCGGCTGATGGCCGGTCCGCGCGGGATTGCCCCGAAATAGCGCTCGGCGAGCGCCTTCACGTCGGCGGCCTTCACGTTGCCGGCCACCACGATCGCGGCATTGTTGGGCGCGTAGTACTCGCGGAAGAACTGCTTCACGTCCTCGAGCGAAGCGGCACTGAGGTCCGCCATCGAGCCGATCACCGGCCACGAGTAGGGATGCGACGCATCGTAGAGCATTCGCGGCAGATGGTCCCACACCATGCCATAGGGCTGGTTCTCGTAGCTCTGGCGCCGCTCGTTCTTCACCACGTCGCGCTGGAGATCCACCTTGGCGGAGTCCATGGTGGGCAGCATCCAGCCCATCCGGTCGGCCTCGAGCCACAGCATGAGTGGCAGCGCGTTGGCCGGACCTTCCTCGTAATAGTTGGTGCGGTCTTCGGTGGTGGAGCCATTGTTGTTGGCGCCCGCCGCTTCCAGCCGCCGGTCGAACTCGGGATAGGGCGCATGCTCCGAGCCCATGAACATCAGGTGCTCGAAAAGGTGGGCGAACCCGGTGCGGCCGGGCTTCTCGTCGCCCGAGCCGACATGATACCACACGTTGACGTTCACGATGGGCGCCGAGCTGTCCTCGTGCACCATCAGCACGAGGCCGTTGTCCAGCGTATCGATCACCACCGGGACATGCAGCGCTGCGGCTTGCGCGTCGAGCCCGCGCACGGGACAGAGCGCGCCCACGGCGACGAGGGCCGCGATCAGCGGCCTTGAATTCGGCATGAAGTGCTTCCTTGACGGTTGGGGATCAGAAGACATCGCGGCCTCGCAGCCAGGACCAGCTCCGCACCCATGCCACCGGAGCCTTGAGTCCTTCCCAGAAGAGATAGCGCAGTTCGAGGTTCGGGTTGTCGGAAATCGGACTCGATGGCGTCGGTGACACCAGCGCGTCCAGTTCGGTGCGCCGCGCCTCGAACCGCAGCCGCGCCATGTGAAACGGATCGCTCACCAGCAGCACCCGGCTGAGGCCGCGCTCGCGCAACCAGGCCGCGGCATCAGTCATCGAGACGGAGGACGAGCGGCCCCGCGGCAGCGCCACCACGGCGGAATCGGGAAGGCGATGTGCCAGCAGCCAGCGGCGGCTCACTTCAGCCTCACTGGTGGTGTCGCCCCGGCCAACGCCGCCGGTGACCATGATCCGGGGCGCAAGCTGATCCCGATACAGCGAGAGGGCATGTTCCAGCCGTGCACGCAGCACCGGCGATGGCCGCCCGTTGTACTGGGCGGCACCGAGCACCACAATCGCGTCCACCGGCTCGCGCTGGTCCTGCAGACTCGTCACCAGCACGACCACCAGGGAGATGGTGTAGGCGATCATGGCAACGACGATGACGAGGCCGAGCAGCTTGGCGACCCGGCGAGGAAGGCGGCGCACGCTGGAATTTACCGGCCCATGCGCCCGCTGTCACGCCGGGTCAGAGGTCGAATGACTGCCCCTGCTGAGGCACAACCACTTCCGAGACGCCCGCCTGCTTGAGAAGGCTGGCCATCTCGGCCAGCGATTCGGGCTCACCATGCACCGGAAAGGCCCGCTTGATGGGCCCGCCCAGCGCCTTGATCCAGGCGATCAGTTCGTTGCGGCCCGCGTGGGCGGAATAGCCGTCGATCGACGCGACTTCAGCCCGCAGTTCAACCTCCTCGCCATGGATCCTGACTTTCCGGTCGCCGTCCTTGATGCGCCGGCCCAGGGTGTGTTCGGCCTGGAATCCGACGAACAGGATGCAGTTCCGGTGGTCGCCGCCATGGTTCTTGACGTGGTGCAGGATGCGTCCGGCCTCAACCATGCCCGAAGCCGAGATGATGATCGCGGGTCCATTCAGGGTATTGAGGCGCTTGGAGTCCTCGACGCTCCTGGTGTAGGTCACGAGATGATGGTCGAACAGCGGCGATTCGGCCTTGACCATGTCCTCGGATTTGTCGAACACCTCAGGATGCATCCGGAACACCGTCGTCGTTTCGGTGGCCAGCGGACTGTCGATGTAGACCGGCACCTCGGGAACTTTCTTCTCTCGCAGCAGCGCATGGATGGCGTAGACCATCTCCTGGGTCCGTCCGACGGCGAATGATGGAATCAGGATCTTGCCGCCACGACCGACCACCTTCGTGATGATTTCGGCCAGGTTGTTCTCGGCGTCGGCCGGCGCCGCATGGGTCTTGAGGGCGTAGGTCGACTCGATGATGAGGGTGTCAATCGGACCGGTCGGCGGATCCGGATTGCGGATGATGGGCATGCCGGTGCGGCCGATATCGCCCGAGAAGACCAGCCGGTGCGGCTGCTTGCCTTCGGTGATCCGCACATCGACGCTGGCGGACCCGAGGATGTGTCCGGCGTCCACGTACTCGATGGTGAGATTCTTCCGCAGGTGCTGGAGTCGCTTGTAGGGCACCCCGACCATCAGCTCCTGGGCAGCGACCGCGTCGCGCATGGTATAGAGCGGCTCCGACTCCGGTCCGGCGCGGTCGCGGCGTTGGAGATACTCGAAGTCGGATTCCTGGATGTGCGCCGAGTCGGCCAGCATCACCGCGCAGAGATCGCGGGTGGCGGGCGTCGCGTAGATCGGGCCGTGGAAGCCGTGGTTCACCAGCAACGGCACCCTGCCGGTATGATCGATATGGGCGTGGCTCAGCACGATGGCGTCCAGCACCCGTGGGTCGAAGGCAAGATTGCGATTGAGGGCGTCGGCTTCCCTGCGCCTGCCCTGGAACAGCCCGGCATCGAGAACCAGCTTCATGCCGGCGGCTTCGAGCATGTGCATCGAGCCGGTGACCTGGCCCGCGGCGCCGAGGAAGGTGAGTCGAAGTGTTGGAGAAGCCACTAGTTTATCTCGTTCCAAAGAGCCGGTCGCCGGCATCGCCGAGGCCGGGGAGGATGTAGCCCTTTTCGTTGAGTTGGCGATCGAGCGCGGCCGTGTAGACCGGCACGTCGGAGTGCGCATCCAGCAGGCGCTTTACGCCTTCGGGGGCGCTGACGATGCAGAGAAACCGGATCCGCCTGGCGCCGGCACGGCGGAGCGCCGTGACCGCAGCCACCGCCGAGCCGCCGGTGGCGAGCATGGGATCCAGGATGATGAAGTCGCGCTCTTCCTCACCGCCCGGGATCTTGAAATAGTAGTCGACCGGTTGCAGTGAATCGTGATCGCGGTACATCCCGATGTGGCCGACCCTCGCCGAAGGAATCAGCTGCGCGATACCCTCCACCATGCCGAGGCCTGCCCGCAGGATAGGCACGAGCGTCAGCTTCTTGCCGGCCACCTGCTGCCCCGTCATCCGTTCCAGCGGGGTCTCGATATCCACCGGCTCAGTGGCGAGGTCCTTGGTGACCTCGTACGCCATGAGCATGGCGATTTCGTTGACCAGCTGCTTGAAGTCGCGGGTGCTGGTGCTGCGATCGCGCAGCAGCGTCAGCTTGTGCTGGATCAGCGGATGTCCGAGGACCGTCAAGTTCGGGAATTGCCTCGAACGGTCGGCCGGCATCACTCGACCTCGAACGACACTTCCCAGCGGGTGGTATCCCACGCAAGGACGAGCGCTCCGCGATTTTCGCCGCGCTCCTCCACCTGAATGGTGAACATCTCCACTTCGGGGCCGGCCGAGACCACGAGCGGCACCCGTCCGATATCGCGCTCGGCGTGATACTCCGTGCCCCACTGGCCCGTCTGTCCGTTGATGATCAGCGTCGCGCCGTCCTTGGTGGGCAGCGTCCAGACGCTGTAGACGCCCGGCTGGAGCTTGAGCGTGCCACCCAGAGTGACAGGGCTCTCGACCATGAGCTGGGTCGCCGCATTGGCGCCGGTGCGCCAGATCTCGCCCAGCGGCACGATCCCGCCGAAGATCTCGCGGCCTCGCTTCCGAGGCCGGCCGTAATCGACGGTCACTCGAGAGTTGCCGATGACTGCTTCGGCGGTGTCGCGCGGCGACAGCGTTCCGGACACGCCCCGCTCGGCCTCCGCCAGCGTCCACGCCTTCACCAGCGCGGTGATGTCCACCGAGTCAATCCGCGTGACGTTCACCTTGACCGTGGTCTCCCGTCCATCGAGTCCCAGCAGCTCGCCCTTCGCGCCGATGCGGACATGCGAGGGAAAGCCGAATGTGCCAACGACCGCCGAATCGCTGCCACGGCGCACGACATATGACGGCATCGGATTCATGGCACCGGGGAAGACGAACTGCAGCGGCGTGGAATCCTGCCCGGCCGCCACCGCATGCCGGGTCGCCTGGTCGTACAGGGAGTAGGTGCCGCTGAGCATGGGCAGGGCATGGCGGGACACGGCAGTGGTATAGCTGCGGGTGCTATCGCCCTGTCGCACGGTCACCTGGGCGCTGGTGTCGGCGAAGACGATGGTGCCTGCCTGGGAAGCCGCCCGCTCCAGCATGCCGCCCGGCCTGCTCTCCATCGAGAATCGGGTGATTCGCGCATCGGGACCGAGCCCGGCCTGTGCGGCGATCACCGTCACCCGAGGCGAACGGCCGACGCGGGTGAATTCCAGCGACGAATCCGTGCGGACGAACTGCTCGATGGAGAGCGTGTCGTCGCCAAGGGTCACCACGAAGCCGCCGCGTTCGGCGGGAGCCTGGGCCGCGAGCAGTGCCGGGACGGCGAGCAGGAAGCAGGGCAGGGCCGCAATCCGGAAGGGGCGCATGGCGAGCACTCGAAGTCTGAAAGTTGAGGATGACCAGAGCAAATGGGGCCTGAGGGCAAGATACCCCCGGTTCAGCGGACCTGCCCGTCCTCAACTGCCACGATGACGAGGCGGCAGTAGCCGGCGTCGTTGTCACAGGTGCTGGCCTTGAGCGTGCCCGCGAGACCGGCCGCCGGCCGCGGCGCCACGGCCACCGGCGGTTCGGTGAACCAGAGGGAATCGGGGCTCACCCGGGGAGTCGCGAACCGGATTTCCATGCCGGATTCCAGCAGCAGTCGAGGGGCATAGCCGGTGCTGATCCGGACCCCCGGTGCAGGCACCAGCCACATCGAGTCGGCCCGATGCTGGAGCGACATGAGGCCGGCGTCGGCCGAGGGTGGGCGGCAGGCGGCCAAGGCGGCCAAGGCGGTCAGGGCGGTCGAGGGTAATCTCACGAGGTGGAGTGTCGGGGGGTGACGGCAGGGCGGTCAAGGCTTATTTTCCGCGGCTTGTCGGCCAGGTAGCTCAGTTGGTAGAGCAGCGGACTGAAAATCCGCGTGTCGGCGGTTCGACTCCGCCCCTGGCCATGGAATGGCATAGGGCGCAGGGCTTGGGGCTTCGAAGTCCGTATGCCTTACGCACTGTGCCTATTTTGTCACGATGCACCCCTGCTTTGCCGTCACGGCGCCCGGGATCGAGGAGATAACTGCAGCCGAGCTCCATGGGCTGGGTGTCGAGATTGACCGTATCGAGCCCGGGGGTGTGTCGTTCAGCGCGTCACCGGCCCAATTGTTTCGCCTCAATCTTCAGCTCCGCACCGCCTCCCGGCTGCTGTTACGTCTGGGTTCCTTCCATGCACGCTCCTTCCCCGAGTTCGAACGCCACGCCAGGGCGCTTCCCTGGCATGACGTGCTGCGCCCGGGCGACAGGGTAGCGTTCCGCGTCACTTCCAGAAAATCGAAGCTCTACCATCAGGGAGGTATCGCCGAGCGGCTGGCGCTGGCCGCGGCATCGGCGATCGAGGAGCTCTCGGCTGTTCGATGGCCGCCGGACGATGCGCCCGCCGAGGCAGAGCTGCAGCGGTTGATCGTCAGGGTGTTCCGTGACGAGGTGACGGTGAGCGCCGACGCTTCGGGCGAGTTGCTGCATCGGAGGGGCTACCGGCAGGTCGCCGGGAAGGCGCCCCTCCGTGAGACCCTCGCGGCCGCCATGCTGCTGGGCGCAGGCTGGACTGGTGACCGCCCGCTGGTGGATCCCTTTGCCGGCTCGGGAACGATCCCGATCGAGGCGGCGCTGCTGGCGCGAAGAATTCCGCCCGGCCAGCAGAGAAGCTTTGCCTGCGAGCGCTGGCCGCTGATGACGGGACACAAAACCACGACCATCCGAAGCGACCTCACTCCACAAGCGCTGGCGATGGTCCCGGCGACAATCCATGCCCGGGATCGTGACGCCGGCGCTATCGCCGCGTGCCGAGCCAACGCAGAACGGGCCGGGGTGCTGGGCGATCTCGACATTGCCCAGCAGCCGATTTCGGCGCTGCAACTGGGCGATGTGCCGGGCGCGCTCATCACCAATCCGCCGTACGGCATGCGGATCGGCGAGGCCATGCGGCTGCGAGACCTGTATGCCAGGCTGGGTCAGCTGCTTCGCCGGGATGGTGCGGGGTGGATGGTGGGAGTGCTGATAGCACACCCCCAATTCGAACGTCAGCTCGGGCTGCCGCTGGAGGAAAAATTCTCGACCGTCACCGGCGGCATCCGGATTCGCTTTCTGGCCGGTCTGCTGACCTGAGCAACCTCAGGCTGCAGGGCCACACCAGTCGGCGCTCACCCGGGCGACCGCGTTCTGGAGCCGCTTGATACGGTCCGCCAGCACCCCGTCGTCCGACAGCCTGCCGTGCCCTTCGCGTGCGATTTCCGCGAGCGCGGTCTCGGCGCTATCGACCTCCGTTGACGAGCTTGGAACCTGCCGGTCAGGGGCGCCCTGTCGCGTGAGCGACTTGCGGCGCCACGCCTGCGTGGCATAGGCGCGCAGCCGCCGAGCGGGGTGCAGCTGGTGGTTGTCGGCGAGCGCCGGCAGGTCTGCCGGCTCATAGGTCAACTCGAGTGACTCGGTCCAGTCATTCCACTTGAACGCATTGATGTGGTCGTAGGCACGAACCGGAACCCATGGCACCCGCAGGGCGTCCGCCACGATCGCACCATGCATCGCTTCGGCCACGACCAGCTTCAACGTCTTGATGCGTGCCAGGAGCTTCGGCACCGAAGCACGGGGGTCGAGGTACACCAGGCCCACGCGCCGGCAGAGACTGGCCCAGTCGTACAAGTCGCGGCTCACGTGATGGGGCATGAACCCCACCCCGCGCCGGGCGCCGGCGATTGGCTCGAGCGCATTGACCAATGCAGCGGCATCCGTCATGGCCAGGTCAGCGGGCAGGCCAAGCGCAGCGGCTGTACGGGGGCCGCGGACGGCGTAGAAGCGCCACCGCTCGTCCAGCTTCGGCAACTCGCCATAGCCCGCGCCGGCGCCCAGGACCACCTTGATGGCGTCCTCAGGTAGCTCCTGACGGATCAGCGTCCCGATGCCGAGCAGCAGGGCATCGTTGCTGCGCTCAAACCCGGGCGGGAGGACCCGGCGCCAGAGCCATTCGTTCAGCTCGTCGCCGAAATTTCCGTATGAATCCTGGTAGTAGTAGAGGCGCATTGGGCGGGAATGAAAACCGAACCGAGGGCTGGCGGCAACGGTGCTCGGCTCGGTTCGGCCTCTCGTGACGCCCCACACCGCAACGGCCGCCGCGGCATGCATACTTGACTGTGGTCGTGAGATCCCACCGCGAGCCAGCGGTGGAAAACAGTGTGCATTCGATGTGGACAGCCGTGTGGATATCCATATGGCCGACCCGGGAGGATACATGGCGGAACGTGCGATCTGGTCAGGCATCATCAGTTTCGGACTGGTCAGTATTCCGGTGAAGCTGCACAGTGCCACCCGCTCCAAGGACATCTCGTTCAAGCTGATCCACGCGAGCTGCGGCACGCCGATCCAGCAGAAGCGGTGGTGCCCGACTGATGAGGTGGAGGTGGCATGGGAGGAGATCGTGCGCGGCTATGAGTACGGCAAGGGCCGCTTCGTGACCATGACCGACGAGGATTTCGAGAAGCTTCCCGTCCGCAGCAAGCACTCCATCGACATCAGCGCGTTTGTGGAAGGCTCAGAAATCGACCCGATCTATTTCGAGAAAGCCTACCACCTCATGCCGGGTGACCGGGGCGAAAAGCCCTACGCCCTGCTGATGCGTGCGCTGACCGAGAAGGACCTGGTAGCGATCGCAACGATTACCATCCGCAAGAAGGAGCAGCTCTGCGCATTGCGGCCCCGCGAGGGCTCGCTGATGCTGGAGACACTTTTCTATCCCGATGAGATCGTCGCCACCGAGGGCGCAAATCTCTCGAAGACCAAGGTGACGGCAGAAGAAGTGAAGCTGGCCCAGCAGCTGATTACGATGTTGCGGAAGCCGTTCGACCCCGAGGACTACAAGGACACGTATCGCGAGGCGGTGTCGGAGTTGATCGATGCCAAGCTGGAAGGCAAGGAGGTCGTGGCCGCACCGGAGCGGAAGGAGACCGAGGTGATCGACCTGCGCGAGGCGCTTGCTCGGAGCCTCAAGCGCTCGCGGGGAAGCAAGGCCAAGCCCAATGCACCGGCGCGCCGCCGCACCCGCAAGAGCACCACTGGCCGGAAAGCGGGCTGACGCATGGCGGCTTCCGGCGGTGCGGATCAGGTGGCCAGGGTGCTGGATCAACTGGACGAGGCCGACAGCACGGCAACTCTCGCGGTGGGCCGCCATCGGGTGGACGTCACCAGCCTGGACAAGCCGCTCTGGCCGGAGGCGCGGCCCGCCGCGACCAAGCGCGACCTGTTGCGTTACCTCGCCGCAGCTTCGCCGTGGCTTCTGCCCCACCTGAAAGACCGTCCGGTGTTCGTGACCCGGGCGCCCGATGGAGTGGGCGGGAAGAGATTCTTCCAGAAGAAGTTCCCCGACGCTCCCTCATATGTGCGATCGCTGGCGGTGTACAGCCCGGAGAACAAGGGCGCCATCGACCTTCTACTGGTAACCAACCTCGCGACGCTGCTGTGGCTGGGCCAGTTCGCGGCGCTGGAATACCACGTCTGGTTCTCCCGGGTCGGCCGCACCCCCGACGGCCGTTCACTCGGCACTGATTACGCATCGAGCGAGGAATCGGTCGAGGAGTCACGCCTCAACTACCCTGATTTCCTGGTGGTGGACCTCGATGCCTATCTCTACTCCGGCAAGGAAGGGAAGGGAGAGGAGCCCCGGCTGCACCGGAAGGGGTTCAACATGGTTCGCGACGTGGCGCTCGAGGTGCGGGAGATCGCGCTGTCGCTGGGGCTCTCACCCTATGTAAAGACGTCGGGCAAGACCGGGCTCCACCTGTACCTGCCGATCCTGCGCGACTTCACCTTCGATGAGGTACGCGAAATGGCGCGCGCGCTGGGCGAGTTCGCGGCCCAGCGGGCACCGAAGAAGGTGACGCTCGAGTGGGCGGTGGAAAATCGCACCGGCAAGGTGTTCTTCGATTTCAACCAGAACGTCCGGGGGAAGTCGCTGGCCGCGGCGCTTTCTCCGCGGATGCATCCATCTGCCACGGTTTCGATGCCGCTCCGATGGGATGAGCTCGCTTCGGTGTATCCCACCGACTTCACCCTGAAGACCGCCGCGGAGCACCTCGCCCTCCATGGCGACCCGTGGGCCGATATTCTCGGGAGCAAGGCCGACCTCGGCGCCGCGCTCGGCACGGCCGGCAGCGAGTCGGGCGGGTGACCGCAGCGGGGCCGCCGGGCTGGGTCGCGCCGATGCTGGCCACCCTGGTCAAGCCGGTCGCGCTGCCGGATGGCTGGATCTACGAACCGAAGCTCGACGGCGTACGCGGCGTCGCGTCCCGCGAGGGCGACGAAATCCGGATCTACTCCCGCAACAAGCTTCGCATCGAAGGCAACTATCCCGAAGTCGCAGCGCGGCTGCGCAAGGCGCTGCCTGACGGCGCGATCGTGGACGGCGAGCTGATCGCGACCGATCCCGCTACCGGTGTTCCCAGCTTTGCGCGGCTGCAGCAGCGGATGAAACGGGCCAACCCACCGGCGGCGCTGCAGCGCGACGTGCCGGTGGAATACTCGGTGTTCGACTGCATGGTGCTCGGCGGCAAGCGAGTGACCGCTCGTCCGTGGACCGAGCGCAGAGCGTTGCTGGAAGAGTCGGTGGAGGACGCGGGCGCGGTGCGGCTGACTCCGGTGCTGGATGGCGCCTTTGATGAACTGTTCTCGGCGATGGCTGATGCGGGGTTCGAAGGGCTGATGGGAAAGCGCGCCGCCAGCAGTTATCGTAGCGGGCGTTCGCGCGACTGGGTCAAGCTCAAGCCGGTGCAGCAGGATGAGTTCCTGATCATTGGCTGGACCGAGCCGAAGGGCAGCCGAGCCGGACTTGGGGCGCTGCTGCTGGGCACGAAGGAGGACGGTGCTTTGCGCTATGCGGGGAAGGTGGGCACCGGCTTCACCGAGGCGATGCTGCGCGATCTCCGGACGCAACTGGGGCCGCTGGAACGCCAGCGGCCGCCGGTGAAAGGCCTCCGCGTTGCTGCCAGCGAGAAGGCGCACTGGGTCGCGCCCCGGCTCAAGGCGCACGTGGGCTTCTCGGAGTGGACCAACGACGGGATGTTGAGGCACCCCAGACTGCTAAGTGGGAAGTGGGAAGTGGGAAGTGGGAA
>JAICQR010000124.1 GCA_025937755.1 Gemmatimonadales bacterium
GGAGAGCGCGATCCGTGCACGAGCGGCGCTTCCCTGATCAAGGTCGGCGCGGCCGCGGGCAAGCACGCGTTCGCCCAGCGTGACTTCGACCGGGATGCTGGTCGTGTCGTCGCTGTGAAATCGGCGGACGTCGATCTCCAGCACGATCGAGTCGCCGACTGTGACACGATCGGGGCCCGACACCAGCGTGAGTGCGTCGTCCGCGGCGCTGTCCCGAGGAAAGATCCGCACCGTCACGCGATCGAGCAGGTCGGCCGGAAGGTCGCGCGCGTCCTCCAGCTCGCCGTCGGTGAGCACTTCCACCGGCCGGTCGGACGCCGCCATGGCCACCAGCGCCGGGCGCAGGAGCGAGCGGCCGAGGCTTGGAAGAGAATCTCCCGCCTCGGTGCGACTATCGCCGAACAGTGTCACCTCTCCGATGGCGGCAGCAGCGTCGCGGGCCGCGGCCCACTGCCCTCCAGCGGCCTGCATCGAGAGCGAGCCGTCGAGCAGCACCAGTGGCGTCAGCCGTTCGGCTGGCGCGGGACACGAGATATTGAAGACGAGGAGCAGGAGCAGCGCCCACGCGAGTGCGCGGGCGAGGAGCGGAACGCCGGCCCGGGGGCCGGCGCGCTCAAAATGGAGATAGGTAACTGCCGCGAGCGCGAGCCCGAGCAGTGCTGCCAGCAGAATCAGCATGCTCCTGAGCTACGGCCTCACTGGCGAGGCGGTTTCAGGTCCGGCTCGCCGCCTGTGCCACGAGTGCGGGCTGGGCGGAGTCTGGCTCCGGCGACCCATCCAGCAGCCGCTGCAGGATCTCGCGCTCGGCCTCGAACGCGCCCCGCTTCGACTTTTCGACCGGCGCGCCATTGCCGAGCTCCACCCGGCGCGAATCCTTGGCGACACCGTTGACCCGGAACTCGTAATGGAGGTGTGGACCACTGGCGAGTCCCGTCGACCCGACCTTGCCGATCTGCTGTCCCTGGGTGACCCTCGCCCCGACCCGGGTCTGGATACGGCTCAAATGGGCGTACCGGGTTGTGATGCCATTGCGGTGGCGAATCTCCACCATGTTGCCGTAGCCGCCGTTGCGGCCGGCGCGGATCACGGTGCCATCGCCTGCGGCCATGACCGGCGTGCCGGTGTTGGCTGCGTAGTCGGTGCCCTCGTGTTTCCGGGTCCGGCCCAACACGGGATGGAACCGTGCCCGGGAGAAGTTGGATGAGATCCGGCGGAACTCCACCGGCGCGCGCAGGAACGCACGCTTGAGGGAGTTGCCCTCGTCGTCGAAGAAGTGACCGTCGAAGCGGTAGGCCGGCAGGTCGCGTCCGTTGATGCTCAGCTCGCTGGCCAGGACCCGGCCGAAGCGCACGTCCCCCTCTTCCGACACCAGCCGCTCCATCACCACGTTGAAATGATCGCCGGTGCGGGTGTCACGGGTGAAGTCCACCGCCCACTGGTACACCTCGGCCAGGGCCCACGCGAGATGCTCGCGCGCGCCGCCGCCCAGGATCGAATCGCTGACCTGGCGGTCGAGCGCTTCGTACAGCGAGTGATTGATGGTGCCCGACACGGTGAACACCTGGGGCTCCCAGGCGATGGTCTCGACTTCGGTGTCCCACCCGTTCGCGGCCCGCACCATCAGCACCCGCTGCTCCGGACTGGTCCGCACCGTCATCCGGTCGGGAATGGAGTCGGCGATCGGCTTCCGGAAGTTGAACACCAGCCCGGCCCGGAGCCGCCGGGGATCGAGCGTCTGGGCCAGCCCGCTCAGATCAGCCGCCATGATGCCATTGCGGTCCAGCAGTTCCGAGAGAGTCTCGCCGCTGTGGAGCGTATCGGCGGATTCCACGTGGGTCGGCGGTGGCGGCGGCGGTGCCTCGGCGATGTGCACGGTTTCGCGCACACGAGGCCATGGCCAATTGCCCGACAGCGAGAACATCGCAGCAGCGGCAACAATGGCCACTGCCACCAGGATTCTGACCCGTGGCATCAATCCATCTGCCTGCGGATAAACGTGGGAATTTCCATCTCGGGCATCTCGTGCGAAGTCGTGGAAGGAGTTACGCCACCGGCCGGTGCGGACATCGGTGGGGCTTGCCGGGCCACGTTGCGCGCAGGAACTGGCGTCGGCGTGGTGATCACCGGCTGCGAAGCACGCTTCGTGCCAGGGAACGCCAGCACGCTGGAGCCCGATGGACGCATCTGCGGGGTGTCGCTGCCGGTGACGATACGATCGAAGCCGGTGGCGATGACGGTGACGCGGACTTCGCCATGCATGGCGGGGTCGCGGCCGGCGCCGAAGATGATCTCGGCCTCGTCGCCCACCGCGTCGTGGATGATGTCATTGATCTGGGTGACCTCGCCCAGGGTGAGGTCGTCGCCGCCGATGATGTTGATCAGCACGCCTGTCGCGCCAGTGATCGACACGTTGTCGAGCAGCGGGCTCGAGATGGCCTGCTGAGCCGCCTCCAGCGCGCGGGTCTCGCCCCGGCCGATCCCGGTGCCCATCAATGCCGCGCCACCGTTCTGCATGACCGTCCGCACATCGGCGAAGTCGACGTTGATGATGCCGGTGGCCGTGATCAGGCTGGCGATGCCCTGGGTGGCGTGCAACAACACTTCGTCGGCCTTCTTGAGCGCGTCCTGGAAGGGGATGCCCTTCCCGACCACCGCCAGCAGCCGCTCGTTGGGCACCACGATCATGGTGTCCACGCTTTTCCGCAGCTCGCTGATGCCGGTCTCGGCCTGGCGCATCCGCTTCCGCCCCTCGAACAGGAACGGCTTGGTTACGATGCCTACGGTGAGGGCACCGGCCTCGCGCGCCATCTGGGCGATGATCGGCGCGGCACCTGTGCCGGTGCCGCCGCCCATGCCGCAGGTCACGAAGACCATGTCGGCGCCGGTGATGTGAGGCAACACCTCGTCCCGGTTTTCGTCGATCGCCTGACGGCCGATCTCGGGCCGGGCGCCTGCGCCGAGGCCGCGAGTCAGCTTCTTGCCGATCTGGACCTTCACGTCCGACCGGGAAGTGACCAGGGCCTGGGAATCGGTGTTCACCGAGATGAATTCCACGCCGGTGAGCCCGTCCTCGATCATGCGATTCACTGCGTTGCCGCCGCCGCCGCCGACGCCGACAACCTTCATCCGCGCGGTCTGCGCGCCACTCTCTTCGAGCTCAAAAATCATTGGGTTCCCCCTCCTGCCACGATCAGAAGAAGTCCTGAAGCCAGCGTTTCACGGGAGCGATGTATTTGTCCACGCCGAGGCCGCGACGGCTCCCGACGCCAAAGCCACTGGTCCTGACCTGCCGGGCACCGTAGAGCACCAGCCCCACCGGCACCGCGAACAGGGGCGATTCGACGCTGTCGGCCAGCCCCCGGAGGTGTTCGCCGGGAATGCCGGTCCGGGCCGGCATGGCGAAGACATCCCGGGCCAGCTCGACGATTCCGGGGGCCTGGGCACCGCCCCCGGTCAGGACCACACCAGCCGGCAAGTGCTGCCCGTAACCCGCCCGGGTGATCTCATCCAGCGCATACTCGAGTATTTCCTGCATGCGCATGTGCATGATATGCGAAAGTACCCGGCGATGCGCGTTGCGGGGTCCCTGGCCCGGTGTGCTGGGCAGGTCGATCAGGTCGGTGTCGGGCACCAGTGGCTCGTAGGCGCTGCCGTAGCGCTCCTTGAGCCTCTCCGCCTCGATCTGGGTGACCTGGAGCCCGTGCACGAGGTCTCCCGTGACGTGACCACCGGCGCAAAGCAGCGATGCAGTATGGCGGATCTTGCCGGCCTGGAACACCGAGACATTGGTGGAGCCACCACCCAGTTCCACGATGGCGCATCCCAGCTCGCGCTCGTCGGGTGTGAGCACCGCGAGCGACGCCGCCAGCGGCTCGAGCACAAATTCGCCCACATGAAAGCCGGCCCGTTCGACGCACTTGCGGAGGTTCTGCACCGCGCTGGTGAGCACGGTCACCAGATACACCTCAACCTCGAGCCGGGATCCGGTCATGCCGATCGGATCACTGATTCCGGCCTGCTGGTCGATCAGGTAATCCTGGGGAATGGCGTGCAGCAGCTCGTGATCGCGCCCGAACGAGATGTTGCTGGCCATGTCATTGACCCGGGCCACGTCGCTGGTGCGGATCTCGTCGCCGGTAACGCTCACCATGCCGTGCGAGCTCCGCCCCGCGACGTGCTCGCCGGCGATGCCGCAGTACACGGTGCCCACCTCGACGCCTGCCATCCGCTGGGCGTCGCGCATCGCCTTGGCGATCGCGCGGGTGGTCTCTTCGATGTCCCGCACCACGCCCCGCCGGACACCGGTGCTGCGTTCCAGCCCGACGCCGAGGATCTTGGCGGCCGGATTGCGGGAATCGCCGGTCACTTCGGCAATGAGCGCGACCACCTTGCCGGAACCGATATCGAGCGCGGCCACGAGATTGTCGGGCGACACGCTCATGCGTCCATCCCCCGCACCACCACGGTGCCGGAATAGCGGCCGTCCAGCTCGCTGAAATGCTCGCCCCTGCGCACGAGATCCGCCGCGACCGCTTGCACTGCTCGCATATCCTCCAGAGTGGCATCCGGCCGGAAGAGGTACCGGCGACCTTCCACGATGAGCATCACATCCCCACCCACCGCACGCGCCTCGGTGATGGCCCCGAACAATCCCGGTGCGAATCGCAGCACGCGTCCCAGCAACCTGCCGGTGCCTGGAGTGGCCGAGTCGGCGACCGGCAAGTCTGCCGCAGCCCGCGAAGGATCATAGGGCAGCACCCGGCCGGCCGAATCCATGTAGGCCAGCCGACCCCGCACTGGTACTACAGCTACCGGGCGGCGCTCGGTCACGTGCAGCACCAGCGTGCCAGGCAGTCGCCGCTCCACCCGGGCTGTCGTGACACCGGGAATGCGACGTGCCCGCTGGGCCACCGGTGCCAGGTCATCGAACACCGTCAAGCGCTCGGGCAGGCGCAGGGAATCGAGCGCGGGACCCGGGGCGCCATATCGGAGCCCCACAAACTCGACCCGCCGCACCCGGAAGAATTCGGTCCGCCGCCCCAGGGCCGGGAGGCCAAACCAGAGCGCTGCGCCGACCGCGACCGCCGCCACCACCTGCCAGCGCCGCTTCACCGTGCTGCCAGGCGCTGGAGCAGCTCCGGACCGACACGGGTGATATCGCCAGCGCCCAGAGTGAGCACCACATCGCCTGGCTCAAGCAGCGCGGCCACCCGTGCGGTGACGTCCGCCCGCTCGGCAACGAAGTGTACCGGCGATCGCCCGCGCGCGGCGGCGTCCGCCACCAGCTTGCCCGAGATGCCCGCCATTGGCGATTCCCGCGCGGCGTAGACATCCGTCACCAGCACGATGTCCGCTGCCGCCAGGGCCTCACCCATGGCTGCTCCGTGTTGTGCCGTGCGCGAATACAGATGCGGTTGAAAGACCGCCACCAGCCGACGCCCCGGGTACGCCTGCCGTGCCGCCGCCAAGGTGGCGACGAGTTCGGAGGGATGATGGGCGTAGTCGTCCACGATCGCCACGCCTCCGGCCTGACCCAGCCGCTCGAA
>JAICQR010000136.1 GCA_025937755.1 Gemmatimonadales bacterium
CGGTGCCGACGTCGGGCGCGGGCACATCGAGGCCCGGTCCCATGCAGTTCTTGCGCACCAGCTCGAACACATACCTGCGGGTGACCCGTTCCAGTTCCGCAGCCGAGTACTTCTTGGGGTTGATCATCACCCCGCCCTTGGCGCCGCCGAACGGCACATCCACCAGCGCGCACTTGTAGGTCATCAGCGCGGCCAGCGCCTGAATCTCCTCCGCGTCAACCGTCTCGGCGTAACGAATGCCACCCTTGCAGGGGAGCTTGTGGTGGCTGTGCTCCGCCCGCCACGCGTGCATCACCTCGATTCGGCCGTCATCGCGCTTGAGCGGGAAGCTGGTATACAGCACGTTCTTGCACGCCTTGATGTTGGCGAGCATCGTGGGATCGTGCGGGGTGAGAGCGGCAGCACGGTCGAAGGCCTGATCGACTTGCGCGAGGAAGCTGGCACCTACGGACATGTCATGCTCCAATACGGGAATTACAGGGGGTTGGCTGCCGGCCGCAGCGACCGTCCGCTGCCCGGCATCGTGCGTGCTCCGTCGCGCAGGGCAAACCGGCCGTTGACGATCACGGCGCTGATACCCACCGGATACTGGAACGGATTCTCGAACGTGGCCCGATCCGCCACGGTGTCGGGGTCGAACACCACGATGTCCGCAGCGTATCCCTGCCTGAGGAATCCGCGATCACCCAGCTTGAGCCGGGTGGCGGGTGCAGAAGTCATCTTCCTGATCGCATCAGGCAGCGTCAGCGCCTTCCGCTCGCGGACATGCCGCCCGAGCACGCGCGGAAAGCTGCCCGCTCCCCGCGGATGCGGGCTGCCTCGCCGGGTGGGGCCGTCTACCGCAAAGCCGCCACCGTCGGTGCACACCATCGCCAGCGGATGGGCCAGGATGCGGTCGAGGTTGTCCTCGCTCATGGCAAAGCCCAGCATGCCTACTCCGCCCCGGTTCCGGCGCAGCAGGCCGAGCGTTGCAACGTAGGGTTCCTCTCCCCGCGATCTGGCCCAGTCATCCAGCCGCTGTCCCTCGGCGGCGCGGTCGGCATCCTCACGCACCGACGAGATCTGCACGTTGTGCCATCCACCTATCAGCTCGACCTTGGCCAGCGCCTCGGCGCGAATGCGCTCGCTGGTGTCCGGCGAGTCGAGCCGCGCCAGGAAATCATCGGTGCCGCCGTCGCGGCTCCAGACCGGGAAGAGATTGGTGAGACCGGTGGAATACGCGAGGTAGGGATAGCGGTCGAAATCGGCGGGCGTGCCCGCCTTGTTGGCGCCCTCGATCCGGGCAAAGGCGTCGTCGAGGCTGGACCAGTTGCGGGGCCCCTGGGTCTTGAGATGCGACACATGCAGCGGGCAGCCCGCGCCACGCGCCACAGCGATGGCTTCGTCTATCGCAGCCAGAAGCCTGTCGTCCTCGTTGCGCATGTGGGTGGCATACGGCAGCCCGCGCGGCACCAGCGGCCGGCAGAGCGTCACCAGTTCATCTATCGAGGCGAAAGCGCCGGGAGTGTATTCGAGACCGGATGACGCTCCGCAGGCGCCGTCGGCCAGCGCGGCTTCGACCAGCCAGGTCATCTGCTCCAGCTCGGCGGCCGCGGCGGGGCGGTCGTCGTTGCCGACGACTGTACCACGCACGCTGCCGAGGCCGATCATCGACGCGACGTTGGGCCCGGGCCGGAGCGCATCGATGCTGCGGAACCAGCTGCCCAGGCTGCGGTCGCCCACGCCGGTTCCAGAGGAACCGCCGTCCTGGCCGGCGATGACGCTGGTGATGCCCTGCCTGATGGCCGACTCGCCGCGCGGATCATCGTCCAGCGAACCGGCTGCGTGCGAGTGGATGTCGATGAACCCGGGCACCACGGCCATTTCTCGAGCGTCGAGCTCTTCGGCGCCCCGGGCCGCGATCGACGGCGCGATGGCGGCGATCCGGCCATGCGACACCGCCACGTCTGCGACGACGCCAGCTGCGCCGCTCCCGTCCAGCACGGTGCCGCCGCGAATGATCAGGTCGTGGGAATCGCGTCGGGTTACTACTGCCGGCGCGCACGCAGCGAGGAGAGCCGCGCCGGAGACGCCGACGAATGTGCGACGGGAGGTGCCGAGTTGGGTCTCAGGCCTTGCTTCGGGCATCGTATTCCTTGATCAGTCGCTTGGGCGCGGTGAGCCGCCAGGCATCGCTCAGCAACTCCTTGAGCAGAGGCCAGTCGGTTTCCTTGTCGAGATAGACCCCGACCCAGCCGCTGGGCCCCACGTAGGGCGGGCGGAAGAAGCGATCGGGGGCGTCATGAATCATCAGCTCCTGGTTTCCCGGAGCTGCCTTGCACCACACCGCCGAGCGCCCCGCGCCGTGGTGATTGTCCGAACCGGCATACATGGCGAACAGCTTGTTCTTCACCCGAAAGGTGGGCTCGCCCCACGCCTCGACCTCGTGTGCCTCGGGCAACGCGAGGCACAGTTTGCGGAGGCGGGTGAGGGGAGATGGCGGCAAGTTGGAAAGCTACAAGGAGCGAGCTTCAAGCCACGAGCGAAAGCCTCGAAGCTCCAAGTTCGAAGCTCGAAGCTCACTCACACGTCCCCATCTCGGCAATGGCGGCCCCCGCCCCCACCAGGTTGAACTGATCGGTGTAGGTCTCGCCATCCAGGGGATCGGTAACTCGAATCGAGAGCAGACTGGCTGACTTGGCGCGCCGAGTGAATTCCTCGACCTGATCCATGGGGACATAGACCGAGCGATTGCCGTTGAGGAGCTGCCACGCCTCGGTACCCGACGGCGCATCGTCGTCGAAGCGATAGCGTATCGTAACCTCGTTGTCGTCGTTGCCGCCGAAGTAGGTGCCGAAGTGGTACACGATGTTGAGGCCGTCCTCCATGCACTGCCAGCCGAAGGCAGGCTCCCTGTCACTCGACTCGATCGCGCCTGTCATCGCGATGGTGCGGTTGCTGTCGTCAATGGGGTCCTTCCCGCGGGTGACCTCGAAACCGCTGGCACCGTCCTGGGCGGACAGGATCGCGGGTGCAAGCAGAGTCGCCACGAGCGCCATCGTACCGACCGACCACCGCATACAGCCTCCGGGGAGGATGTCAGGTTGGACCAGGGAGCCTTGAATCTGGCCGCCACCGCGCAGAAGGGGAATGGCAGGCGCGGCTCTTGCTGCCGGAACCGGGCTGAAGCTCCTTTCGTACTATTGAGGACGGGCCGGCTCTCCGGCCGTTCTTTGACCTTCTTGCGCCCATTCTGGAACGTGCCCATGCGCCGACTGCTTCCCTGGTCCCTGGTTCCTGTTGCGCTGATCGTCGGCGCCATCGTCCCGCTGGCCGCAACCGGCAACTTCGATGGCCGGGCGCTCTTCGACGAAGTTCGTGCCCGGATTTCGACCGGCGCCGTGGACTCCATGCCCGATGACGAGATCTGGGTCCGCGCCGCGCGGGGACTCGTGAGCGAGCTGGGCGATCCCTACGCCGAGCTGTTCTCGCCCGAGCAGATCGCCAGCTTCAGCCGCAACACGCTGCGGAACGATTACGCCGGGCTGGGGATGAACATCCAGGACCAGATGGGCACGGTCGTGGTTACCGCAACCTTCAGCGGCTCGCCCGCCAGGCAGGGTGGGGTCCAGCCGGGGGACCGGATTGCCGGTATCGATGGCGTGACTACCAGGGGGCTCAGGCTGGATGAAGTCTCAAACCGGCTCATCGGGCCTCCGGGCACGACAGTGCAGGTGACTTTCCTCCGGCCCGGCGTCGCCGAGCCGATCGAGATGAGTTTCCAGCGGGCGAAGATCCACGTGCCGGCCGTGCCGTATGCGCTGATGCTGGATGACGAGACCGGCTACGTTCCCCTTCAGCGCTTCAACGATTCATCCGGGGTGGAAGTGGGCAAGGCCATCGCGTCGTTGCGTGAGAAGGGTGCCCGCACCTTCGTGCTGGACCTCCGCGGCAATCCCGGCGGCAGCCTCACCCAGGCAGTGACCGTGAGCGAGCGGTTCCTCCGTCCGGCGCAGCAGGTGGTGACCGTCCGCTATCGGGACCGGCAGCCGGAGGTGCACCTGGCGGGCGGCGCAGCCGCTGGTTCGCTCCGGTCGGACGAGCCGGTGGTGGTGCTGGTGGACGGCGGGGCGGCATCAGCTTCGGAGATCGTGGCCGGCGCGCTGCAGGATCACGACCGGGCACTGGTGGTGGGCACTACCAGCTATGGCAAGGGCCTGGTGCAGAGCCTCTACCCACTGCAGGAGGGCTGGGCCCTCAAGCTCACCACCGCGCGGTGGTTCACTCCCAGCGGCCGGAGCATCCAGCGCGACCGGGACGAGAACGGCCGGATAACCGAGCCCGACTCGCTGGAAACCGATTCGGTCCGCGCGTCGCGTCCGGCTTACAAGTCGGACGGCGGCCGGGTGGTGTATGGCGGCGGTGGCATAACTCCGGACGTGGTGGTGCCGGCGGACACGATTTCATCGGTGGAGCAGCGGTTCCTGGCAGCGATCGCACCCGAGTCGCAGAAGGCCTACCGCGAGCTGTATGACCTGGCGCTCGAAGTCCGGCCCAGTGTGAAGCAGGGTTTCCAGGTCACGCCCGCGCTCCGCGACTCGTTCTTTGTCCGCATGACCCGCGAGGGTGTTCCGGTAACCCGGTCCCAATACGACTCGGCGTCGGTACTGGTGGACCGGCTCATCGGTCAGCAGGTGGCAGCCGTGGCGCTGGGGGATTCCGCCGCGTTCCGCCGCCGGGTCTCATCCGACGCGCAGCTCAAGCGGGCGCTGGTGCTGCTGGACAGTGCGACGACGCAGGCGCAGCTCTTGGCGCTCGCTGCGGGGGATGAACGGCGGAACTGAAACAGCGTAAACGGGATCAGCAACAGTGTGAACGGGAGCTAGCACAGCGCGAACGGCGGAGCGACAATCCGTCTGTCCGTCTGTCCGTCTACCTCACGTGTTTGTACATGAGGTCTATCAGCTCGTCATACATCGCCTCGGACCGTCCGGCATCCTTTGACCGGATGGCATCCGAGGCGCAGTGCTTCAGGTGGTGCCGCATGATCTCGCGGCTCACCGC
>JAICQR010000210.1 GCA_025937755.1 Gemmatimonadales bacterium
ACCTGCGCCGAACAAGGTGATCTGGTCGCATGAATTTCGAGAACCTGCTTTCACGTCTGGTTGAGGACAGCACGGCGAGTGCGTTCAGCCTCTTCACGCCGGAGCTGGCGCTGTGCGCGACGGTTGTAGCGGTGATGTTTGGGCGACTGTTCCCGGTCGACCGGTGGTTTCCGCCGTACTGGATCGCGATGCTGGGGACGGCGGCGGCTTTCGGGCTGGCGTTCTCGCAGGTGATGCAGTTCGAGCCGAATCTGCTCGGGCCGCCGCAGGAGTTTTTTACCGGGCTCCTGGTGTACGACCGGTTCACGCTGTTCTTCCGGCTGTTCCTGTTGCTGTTCCTGATCCTGACGATTGCGATGACGGTCGTCACGGGGATTCCGGATTACGAGGACGGGCCGGATTTCTATACGCTGCTGCTGGGATCGGGCGTGGGCATGCTGCTGATGGCCAGCGCCAACCACCTGCTGATCCTGTTCCTGGGCGTGGAGATGGCGAGTGTGCCCAGTTATGCGCTCGTGGGCTTCCTGAAAGGCCGCCGGCAGAGCAGCGAGGCGGCGCTGAAGTTCGTGATCTACGGGGCCGGGGCGGCGGGGGTGATGCTGTACGGGATCAGCCTGCTGGCCGGGTTGCTCGGCACGGCGAACATGCCGCAGATGGCGGAGCGGCTGCAGGTGCTGCTGGCGGACGGGGGCGGCGCGACCGACCCGGTGGTGCGGGCGGTGCTGCTGGCGATTCTGATGGTGCTGGTCGGGCTGGCGTTCAAGCTGTCGCTGGTGCCGTTCCACTTCTGGTGCCCGGACGCGTTCCACGGGGCGTCGGCCGAGGTGGCGGGGTATCTGTCGGTGGCCTCGAAGGCGGCGGCGTTCGCGCTGCTGGTGCGGTTCGTGCTGGCGTTCGTGACGCCGGAGACCGACGCGCTGGCGCAGATCGCGTTCCACGTCGGCGTGGGGCTGGCGGTGATGTCGATCGTGACGATGACGTTCGGCAACCTGGCGGCCTACGCGCAGACGAACGCGAAGCGGCTGCTGGCGTATTCGACGATCGCGCACGCCGGGTACATGCTGATGGCGGTCTCGGCGCTGCTGGTGCTGCTGAGCGCTCCGGAAGTCGAGGAGCGGCTGGAGCACGCCTACTGGGCGCTGGGGGGCCTCCTGTTCTACCTGGCGGCGTACCTGTTTATGAACCTGGGGGCGTTCGCGATCGTGGCGCTCGTCCGCAACCGGATTTACAGCGAAGAAATCGACGACTACAACGGGCTGGTACACACGGCGCCAGTGCTGTGCGTGTGCATGCTCGTGTGCCTGTTCAGCCTGGTGGGCATGCCGCCGCTGGGGGGCTTCTTCGGGAAGTTCTACGTGTTCGCGGCGGTGTACCGGGCGACCGAGGCGGCGCCGGTCACGATGTGGACGCTGCTGATCTTCGGCGGGCTGAACACGGTGATCAGCCTGTTCTATTATCTGCGCATTCTGAAGGCGATGTTCATGGGGCCGCAGCCGGCGACGGTGCGGCCGGCCGATCCGCTGGCGAGCGAGGGAGTGTCGATCGCCTACGCGTGCCTGGTGTCGGTGCCGGTGGTGCTGCTCGGGTTTCAGCCCTCGATCGTCAACGGCCTGAGCGGCACGGTGTATGAAGTCGCCCGGAACCTGATTCGGTAGCCGCATGCCCGAACTTGCTCGCAGCTCCGCACTCAACGACGTGCTGGTCCGACTGAACCGCAGCCTGCTGCAGTACGCGGGAGAGAGCTGGCCGTGGACCGATGCGGAATCGGCCGGCGAGCGGGCGGTGGTGGACAGCCTGGTGGCCCGGCAGCAGGCGCACGTGGGGCGGCTGGCGGAGCTCTTGTGGGAGCGGTACTGGAACGTCGACTTCGGCGTCTACCCTGTCGAGTACACCGACCTGCACTACGTGGCGCTCGACTACCTGCTGACGCTGCTGGTCTCCAGCGAGAACGACGTGCTGGAGGAGATCGAGCGCGTGCTGGCGCTGTGCTCGGGCGATGAGGAGGCGCGGCGGGTTCTGGAAGAGGCGCGCTCCGATCAGAGGGAGATCGTCGAGCAGCTCCAGCGGCTTGCGGATGCGCGCAACGCGGCTGCCGGAAGCGCCGTGTAGCGTCCGGGCATTTGACGCAAAGACGCGAAGGGGCAAAGGGCCGCAAAGAAGAAAGAGGGTGAAGGGTCAGAGTGCAGACAACGACAACGAGAGCTCGTTAGCCGCGGGTGAATACCCG
>JAICQR010000039.1 GCA_025937755.1 Gemmatimonadales bacterium
GATCTCGGCAGCACCAACGGCACCTGGGTCAACAACACCCCCCTGGCCGGGCAACACGTGCTCGCTCCGGGCGACGTGATCGAGCTGGGGCGCGGCGGACCTGCCTTCCGCGTCGATCTCGTACCGCAGGGCGCTTCCACCGGCGGACCCGTTCCCGTGCGACCAGTTGAACGCGAGTTGCGGCCCACACCGCGCGACGGCGCTTCGGCATCGCCCTGGCCCGGGAGCGACGCCCCCGCGCGGCGGCTCACACTGCAGCACGTAGTGCTGCTGCTCTCGATTCTCGCGCTCCTCCTGGCCGCGCTGGCCGGCTGGCAGGCACTCCGGCAGCAAGCAGTGGACTCGCCGGAGCGCGCGCTTCCCCAGAACACATCACCGTGAGTCAAACTGGCGGCCGATCCCTGGTGAGCCGGCTGGGCTGGATCGCGCTGATCGCATTTTCTTCCGGGTTTCCCTTCGGCTTCTTCAACGAACTCATCCCGGTCTACCTCCGCACCCAGGGCACCTCGCTCGAAGTCATCGGGCTGGCGTCGTGGGCGTCGCTGCCCTGGGCGCTCAAGTTCCTGTGGGCGCCTCTGGTGGACCGGATCGGGCGCCGGCGCTGGTGGATCGTAGGGTGCCAGGTGGGACTCGCCCTGGTGCTGGCAGCGTTCGCCGGCCTGCGGCCCTCCCAGACCGCGTTGTTCGTGCTGCTCTTCGCGCTGGTGGCGCTGTCGGCCACGCAGGACATCGCGGTGGATGCCTACACCATCGAGGTGACGGATCGCAGCGAGCTGGGACCGGCCAACGGGGTTCGGGTCACGGCGTACCGGCTAGCGATGATCGTGGCGGGCGGTGCGATGGTAGGGCTGTCGGGCGCGCTTGGCTGGCGGACGATCTTCCTGGCTGGCTCGGCCCTGTTCGTGGTGCTGGCGCTGCTGGATACCCGGCTCCCCCGGGTGGAACGCGCCAGTGCGAAGCACCAGCCACTGACCGAGCCGGTGCGCGAGCTGCTGGCCGCGCCCGGTATCGCGGCGGTGCTGCTGTTCGTGCTGTTGTTCAAGCTGGGAGATCTCGCGCTGACGCCGATGGTCAAGCCCTTCTGGCTCGACAGCGGTTATTCGGTGGAAGCGATCGGGTGGCTGCAGACCACCATCGGGCTGGGAGCGTCGATCGTCGGGGCGCTGCTGGGAGGGCTGCTCACCCAGCGCATGGGGACGTACAAGGCACTGTGGGTGCTGGGTGGCGTGCAGGCACTGTCAAACCTCGGCTACCTCGCGGCCGCCTCCGCCGGCGCTCCTCCCGCGTTGATGTACCCGGCCGTTGTGATCGAGCAGTTCACCGCCGGACTGGGCACCGCTGCGTTCCTGGCGTTCCTGATGAGCCTGTGCAGCCGGGCGCATGCCGCCACCCAGTTCGCGCTGCTGTCAGCGCTATATCGGGTCGCCGGCATCACCGCGGCATCGGTGTCGGGATTTCTCACCGTGCGCTTCGGCTACTCGAGCTACTTCCTGATCACGTTCCTGCTGGCGTTGCCGGGATTCGCGCTGCTGCCGTGGGTGCGACGTGCTCTCGACTCCAGGATCAGAAGTGAGAAGTGAGAAGTGGGAAGTGAGAAGTGGGAAGTGGGAAGTGGGAAGTGGGAAGTGGGAAGTGGGAAGTGGGAAGTGAGAAGCGGGAACGGTTTACAGGAGATGACGCGGGCCTGGGGCTGCAAGGCGGCGTGCGACGGCGACCTGGAGCGGACGCTGGCGATGCCAGGCCAGCAGCACCGGCGGGCCCGCAGGTACCTCCGCGATCAGCCGTTCATGCGCGAACAGCACCACCAGATCGGCCTCCGGCGCCAGAGCCGCCAGTCGCTCGTGATTCTCGGCGCTGAGCCCCGAACGCTCCTTCCACGCGCGCGGCTCGGCGAACGCGAGCACGATCCTTGACCCTCCGGCACCAAGCGGGACGCCGAGGCGAGCGAGCTCCTGGGCCACGTAGCCGCTGGAGCTCGGTGGATACGGCCCGCCGACATCGTCGTCCAGCAACATCAGCTCGAAGGGCGGCACCAGGGCGGGCATGTCTCCGCGGCGCATCCCCTGCTCCACCAGTCGTGACGCGAGGCTTCTCTCCACTTCCGCGCCGTCAGTTGGCGGGACTGCAGTCAAGCCCGCCGCCAGCTGCAGCAGCCGCTCATACCTGGTCATGGCTTCGGCCAACCGCCCGGGGGACACCGCACCATCGCTGATCGCGTCCACCGCGATTCGCAGGTCACGCGGATAGAGCAGCAAGTCCACGCCGGCGGCGACCGCGTCCCGGTACGCCTCCTCTTCCCCCCGCCCCGCAAACGCACCTTCCATGATCAGGGCGTCACTTACCACCGCGCCTTCGAACCCTAGTCGATCGCGCAGCAATCCCAGCAGCACGGGTGACACGGTTGCCGGCTTGCCGGACGGATCAATGGCCGGGTACGCGATGTGCCCGGTCATCACGGCGGGCACGCCGGCGGCGATGGCGGCACGAAATGGCAACCAGTCCGCCTGCTCCAATTCCCTCATGGTCGCCTGGACCACGGGCAGTCCGGCGTGCGAGTCGGTGGCAGTGCGGCCATGGCCAGGAAAGTGCTTGACGCACGACAGCGCGCCGCCCGCATGACAACCCTCGACCCACCGGCGCACGCACTCCGCTACAGTCTCAGGAGTCTCGCCGAATGAACGGGTCTGAACGATGGGATTGACGGGATTGGCGTCGAGATCGGCCACCGGCGCGAAGACCCAGTCGATCCCCACCGACCGCGCCTCGGCCGCGGTGACCTTGCCGGATTCGAACACTGCCTCGGGATCGTTCAGCGCGGCGAGCGCACGGGGTGGCGGCAGCTCGGTCAATCCCTGGAACTGCTGACCCGCGCCACGCTCGAGGTCGGACGCAATCAGCAGCGCCTCCCCTGAGCGTTCGCGCAGCGATGCCACCAGCGCCTCAACCGCGGAGGCGGGGCCGCCGAAAATGATGAAGCCACCGACGCCCAGCTCGAGCGCAGTGGCGATGTGCTGCGCTTCGTGGTCGAATCCGGTAACCGCGCTCCAGCGAAGCGCAGGCAGGACCAGCCGGGCAGGATTCACAGTCAGGGAGGCGAGATCGCGCCGAGCACGCGAGGGCCTCGTGCTCCGGTCGCTGCTGGGACGTTGCCAGGCTGGCCATGAACGGTGAGATATCCCAGCAGTGCGAACGCCACCGCCTCCTTCGCATCTCCGTCGAAGAAGAGTTCGTCGAACTGGCGGATGGTGACCGGGCCGCCGCGCAGGCGCTCGAGTTCGCGCTTGAGTCCCGCTGTTACTCCCGGATGACGCGCGCCGCCGCCTGAGACGATCAGTTCCGCCGCGGGAGTCCACCGTACGGCAGCCTCGGCAATGGATCGCACCGTGAGTTCCACGGCGGTCGCGACGCCATCGGGACCGGGACAGCGTTCGCACAGCGCGGCGGCATATCGGTCGCCGAAATGTTCGCGGCCGGTGCTCTTGGGCGGTGGCTCGCCGAAGTAGGGGTCCGCCATGAGTTCGGCCAGCAGCGCCGGGTCAGGCGTACCGCCGCGGCTGACCTCCCCGTTGTTGTCGTACCGGACGCCTGGGCGCGCTGCCCGCGCGACCGCGTCGATGATGGCCATGCCGGGTCCGGTATCGAACGCGAACGCTCCGGCGTCTTCCGACTGGTGCGGCACGTACGTGAGGTTGGCCATGCCGCCGATGTTGAGCAGTACCCGCGGCGCCGTGCCGCCGAACAGCAGCACATCCGCCACCGGCACCAGCGGGGCCCCCTGGCCTCCGGCGGCGACGTCGCGCGATCGAAAATTGTGGACGACTCGCACCCCGAACCGTTCGGCGAGAATGGCGGGTTCACCCAGCTGCCAGCTCACCAGCGGCGGCTCGTGCCAGATGGTCTGGCCATGAAACGCGATGAGATCCAGATCCGACGCGGGCACCTGGGCGGCAGCAAGCACCTGCTGCACGGCGTCCGCGGCCCATTCTCCGATATGCGCGTGCAGCCTGGCCAGTGCGGGCGCCGTGGCGCCATTGAGGCCGCTGGCCAGCTCGGCGCGCTCCTCTTCGCCGTAGGCACGGGTGACGAAGCCAAGCAACTCGGCGTGGGTCGGATCGCGGAAGCGCACCAGGGCTGCGTCCATCCCGTCCAGAGAGGTGCCCGACATCAAGCCCACCGCCAACGTGGGACGCTCGGTCATGATTTCACCTCTGGTGGCTCGCCCAGCACGGCTCGGAGCCGTCCGCCGGCGTCATCGATCAGCCGCTCCGCTTCTTCCAGTGACACATCGCGCCGGGCCATCACGATGGCGGGTTTGACCCGGCCTCCGGCGGCATCGAGCACGGCGCGCGCTTCAGTTCGGGGCAACCGGGTCGTCTCCATCATGATGCGCTCACTCCGGTCAACGAGCTTCTCGTTCCATGCGCGGAGGTCCACCATGAGATTGCCCCAGGTCTTTCCCAGCCTGATCATGGCGCCAGTGGTGAGCGTATTGAGCACCAGCTTGGTGGCGGTCCCGGCTTTCATGCGGGTGGAACCGGTGACCACTTCGGGCCCGACCAGCACCACCACGAGCACATCGCAGATCTCGCGCATGCGGGCCGGCGGCTCAGCACAGGTGACGAGCGCAGTGGCCGCGCCGATGCCGCGGGCCTTTTCGAGTGCGCCGCCCACGTACGGTGTCGTACCGCTGGCGGCAATCCCGACCACGACATCGCGCGGGGTGATATCCAGCTCCGCCAGGGCCTGCTCGCCCGCAGCCGGGCTGTCCTCGGCGCCTTCGACCGAGCGGACCAGAGCGGGCGGCCCGCCGGCAATCAGGCCGACGACCATCTCCGGCGGGCTGCCGTAGGTTGGAGGGCACTCGGTGGCATCCAGGACGCCCAGCCTCCCGCTGGTGCCGGCGCCAACGTAGATGAGACGGCCCCCGTTCCTGAATGCTGCTTCGGTCAGCTCGATCAGCCTGGCAATCTCGGCCGAAGCCGCTGCCACCGCTCCCGGGACCTTCGCGTCTTCCGAGTTGATCAGGCGAACGATCTCTTCCGGACTCGCCGCATCGATGCCCGCGGTGGCCGGATTACGCTGCTCGGTCAGGCGGGCATCGCGAAAGGGCTCTGTCATCAGCCGGATTGGGGGCCGGGGGAAGGCGCAAGTGAAGGTTCGCGGCTAAATTAGGAACCGAACGCCGCCGGGGGCAACCTCGGTCCTTCCCCAGCCTACACTCGCGAGGACCTCGTGACACTTCGCCAGTCCGGTTATGCCCTCCTGCTCCTCCTCACAGCCTGTGCCACCAGCAGATCACCCGAGTCAGGCGCAGCCACCCTCAAAGTGGTGTCGGGTCCGGAGGGAGTGAGCCCAGCGTGGCGGCTGGCGGGCAAGTCCAGGGTCACGCAGGGAGAGAACGCGGTCGTTGTCTCAGGTAATGTCATCGCGAGCGAGGTGGGCGCGGACATCATGCGACGAGGCGGCAACGCAGTCGACGCTGCCGTCGCCGTGGGCTTCGCGCTCGCAGTCGTCCATCCCGAGGCCGGCAACATCGGTGGCGGCGGGTTCATGGTGATGCGGATGCGGGACGGGAAGAGTTATGCCATCGACTACCGCGAGGTGGCGCCGGGCCGCGCGACCCGCGACATGTTCGTGGATCACAACGGCAACCCGACCAACCTCAGCATCACCGGCCACCTGGCCGCGGGGGTGCCAGGCGCAGTAGCGGGCATGGCAGAGGCCCACCGGCGGCTGGGCCGCTTGCCGTGGCGTGACGTCGTGGAGCCGGCGGTACGACTGGCCCGCGATGGCTTCGTGGTGGATTCCTTCCGGTTCCGGAGCATCGAGAGCGACCGGGAGCGGCTCTACCTGTTTCCCGGCTCGCGCAAGGCATTCCTGCCCGACAGCGGGCATGCGCCGGCACCGGGGTCACGCTGGCGACAGGCGGATCTCGGCCGGACGCTCGCATCCATACGGGATGAGGGGCGTGATGGCTTTTATCGCGGCTGGGTGGCCGACTCGATAGTGGCGGAGATGGAGCGCGGCGGGGGCATCATCAGCCTCCAGGACCTGATCGACTATCAGGCCGAATGGCGCGATCCGGTCCAGATCGACTACCGCGGCTACACCATCCTCTCCATGCCGCCAGCTTCGAGCGGCGGCGTCACCATGGCGCAAATCCTCAACATCATGGAGGGCTGGAGCTCGCTGCCGAAGTTCGGCACCTCAGAGCTCCTGCATCGCGAGGCCGAGGCCATGCGCCGCGCGTTTACCGACCGGAACGTCTACCTCGGTGATCCGGCCTTTGTGCAGATGCCGATAGCCATGCTGCTGTCCCAGACATATGCGGACTCGCTCCACGCCCAGATCGGCACGAGCGCCTCGAAGACCGCCCCGTTCGACCCGTCGATCCGAACCAGCTTCAACACCACGCATTACAGCGTGGTGGACAACGAAGGCAATGCCGTCAGTGTGACGACCACGCTGAATAGCGGCTATGGCAGCGCGGTGACCGTCTCGGGCGCCGGCTTCCTGCTCAACGACGAGATGGACGACTTCGCCACCGCTCCCGGCAAGCCCAACATGTTCGGCCTGGTGCAGGGCGAGGCCAACCGGGTCCAGCCCGGCAAGCGGATGCTCTCTGCCATGACGCCGAGCATTGTGCTGGACCGTGACAACGATCTCTACATGGTGGTCGGCACGCCCGGCGGGCCCCGGATCATCACCATGGTATATCACGTGATCTCCAACGTGATCGATCACGGGATGTCGCTGGAGGAGGCGGTGGCAGCACCCCGGATGCATCACCAGGCGCTGCCGGACCACATCCGGGTAGAGCGCGGCGGCTTCAGCCAGGCCACCCTCGACGCGCTACGGCGGCGGGGGCATGAGGTGCAGGAAGGTGGCACCTCGGGTGACATCGAGGCGATCATCCGCGACGGCGACGGCTGGAAGGGTGTGACCGATCCGCGCTATGGCGGAGGGGGAGCGGGGTACTGAGATGCGAGTGTGGGAGTGTGGGAGTCTTGGGCAGTGTGGTGTTCAATACTGCCCAAGACTTCCATACTCGCATACTTCGATACTAGCGAAGCCCTAGCTGCGCGAAAACTCGTCGTTCAACGTAATCGTCACGCTGCTGCCTTCGGCCAGGACGACATCGCGGTCCTGAGTTTCGTTGGCGCGCTGGGCACCCACTGCGCCGCCGATCACGCCACCAATGACGGCGCCCTTGCTGCCGCCGCCAAGAACCCGGCCTACCACAGCGCCAGCTGCCGCACCGGCACCCACCTTGGCCACGTCACCCACATTGGTGCCGCGGTCGACCAGCGTCGTCTGTATGCCGGACACGCCGCCGTCCAGGCCGTAGGACGTGCCATTGATGCTCACTGACGTGGCCGCCAGGGTCAGCGTTCCGGTATTGTCGCTCTTGTTCTCCGATTCGCGAATCGCCGTGATGGTCAGCGTCACATCGGAGCCGGCCGGGATCACGATGCGGCCACGGCTGTCACGCACGTTCTCCGACACCCGCGCCGTGATGGTCTGGCCAACTTCGTGGGTGTTGGAACTGATGGCCGTACCAGTCTCGGCTGAGAACGTCGTACCCGACGCGAGCGCCCCCCCGCTCGACGGAGCGGGTGCTGCAGGCTCGGAACGCGGCGTCGAGGGTCGCGGTGTCGCCGGCCGCGGGTTTGCCGGAGTAGCCGGCGTCGTGGCACCGGCGGAGGGCGTCTCCTCGACCGGGGCATCATTGAGCGCCTGGCTCGAGTCCACCGGCGCCATCTGCAGGTCGCGATTCAGACTGTCCGCGACAGCGGTATCGCCCTGATCGCCGGAACACGCCGCAATCAACGCCGCGCCGGCCAGGGCCAGCATCATACTCCGCATCCGTTCCTCCTGTGAAAGAACTTGCACCGGTTGCGAACACCATCGTAATTGCACAAACCATGCGCGAACTTCACGTCCTGCTGCCGTACCTTCGCCGTTACTGGAAACCCTACGCTGCCGGCCTCGCGCTGGTGGTTGTTTCCAACGTCTTCAACACCCTCGCCCCGAGGTTCGTCCAGCAGGGCATCGATGCCCTCGACCAGGGGGCGCCCTTCAGTGCCATTCGAACCGCGGTATTGCTGCTGCTCCTGGTGGCTGCCCTTGGGGGCCTGGCCCGCTACGGAATGCGGGAACTCCTCAACAGCGGCAGCCGAAAGGTCGAGTATGACCTCCGGAACAGCCTGTACCGATATCTACTGGGTTTATCCTCCGAATTCTATGACCGGTACCCGACCGGCGATGTGATGGCGCGCACAACCAACGACCTGCTTGCCGTCAGGATGGTCGCCGGGCCGGCCCTGATGTACCTGGTGGACACCCTTATCCGGGGCATGCTGGTGGTGCCGGTCATGGTGCACATGAGCCCCCGGCTGACGCTGCTGGCACTCATACCGCTGGCCGTCCTGCCAGTGGCGATGTCGATCTTTGCGGGTGCCATCCACCGGCGGAGCGAAGCCATTCAGGCCCAGTTCTCTGCGCTCACCTCACACGCGCACGAGAATCTCTCGGGCGTGCGCATCGTCCGGGCCTACCGTCAGGAAGCGGCGGAGACCGCTGCGTTCAGCGAGCTGAATCAGGAATACGGCCGCCGCAATCTTGCGCTTGCCCGGGCCCAGGGAATGTTCCACCCCCTGCTGGCGATGCTGGGCGGACTCGGAGCCGTGGCGGTGTTGTTCATTGGCGGTCGCCAGGTCATCGCCGGTCAGCTGACGGTGGGCGAATACGTGGCCTTCGGGGTGTACCTGGCGATGCTGGTGTGGCCCATGATCGCCGTGGGGTGGGTAGTGTCGCTGGTGCAGCGAGGGGCGGCGTCGATGGGACGCATCAATCGCATCTTCGAGGAGCATCCCGCCATCACCGATGCGGCGGAACCCCACCCGCTGCCACCGGCGCGGGGCGGACGCGAGGTGCGCTTCGAGCACGTGTGGTTCACGTACCCCTCGGCGGCGGACCGCGGATGGGTGCTGGAGGACGTGAGCTTCACCATCGCACCTGGGGCGGCCTTCGCACTCGTTGGGCCAACCGGCTCCGGCAAGTCAACCGTGGCCGAGCTGCTGGCACGCACCTACGATCCCGACCAGGGCCGTATCCTGCTGGATGGCGTCGATATCCGGTCGCTGACACTGGAGACGCTGCGCAACGAAGTGGGTTTCGTTCCACAGGAGACCTTCCTGTTCAGCGCCACACTGCGCGAGAACATCCTGCTGGGCAAGGGAGACGACGGCCGGCTGGGGCGCGCCGCCCGCACCGCGCGGCTGGACGAGGCGCTGCCCGCCCTGCCCGACGGCTACGACACCATGCTGGGCGAGCGGGGCATCAATTTGTCGGGTGGGCAGAAGCAGCGCGCGGCGATCGCCCGCGCCCTGGCCCAGGATCCACCGGTGTTCGTGCTGGATGACGCGTTGTCAGCGGTGGACGCCGCCACCGAAGCCGAGATCCTGCATGCGCTGCGCGACGCCCTCGCGAACCGCACCAGCATCGTGATCTCGCATCGGCTGTCGGCAGTGCGCGATGCCGACGAGATCGTGGTACTGGATCAGGGCAAGGTGGTCGAGCGCGGCCGCCATACCCAGCTCATGGCCAATGAAGGGCGCTACTGGGAACTGGTGCGGCGGCAGGAAATCGAGGACGAGCTGGAGTCGTAATCAGATCCGCTCCCGCAGGAACTCCGGCGTGAGCGCCGACAGCCAGGCGGCGAGCCGGGTGAATTCGCCGGTCACCATCAGGAGTCCGACGGCCACCAGCAGCAGCCCGCTCACCAGCTTCACTTTGCCCAGATGCTTGCTGAAGTTCTTGAACCACCCCATGAAGTGATCCAGCGCAAACGCCGCCACCAGGAACGGTATTGCCAGTCCCGCCGAATAGGCCACCAGCAGTGTCATCCCGCGCGAGAAGTCGGCTTCAGTCGCGGCAAGGCCCAGAATGGCCCCGAGGATGGGGCCGATGCAGGGTACCCATCCAGCCGCGAAGACCATTCCCACCAGCGCCGAGCCGAGATAGCCAACCGGCTTGTCCTGCAGCTGCACCCGCTGCTCTCGTTCGAGGTAGGGGAGCTTGAGCACTCCCATGGTCCAGAGGCCTACCAGGATGATCAGCCCGCCACCGATTCGTGAAATCAGTTCCTTGTTCGCCTTGAACGCGGCGCCCATCGCCGACGCCCCTGCTCCGAGCACCAGGAAGACAATCGTGAATCCGGTGACGAACAGCAGTGCGTGGGTGACCGCCAGCCGCCGGCGGGAGGTGGCCTCGGACACCGCCATGCCGGTGAGGAACCCGATGTAGGAAGGCACCAGCGGTAATACGCAGGGCGAGAGGAAGCTCAATACCCCAGCCGTAAACGCCACCAGCACTCCGAGACCGACAGATTCGTTCATCGTCCAATCTGCTCCAGTTCGCCCCGCAGGCATTCCCGGCAGGTACCAAAGATCTCGACTCGGTGCCGCTCGGGCCGGAAGGCATGTTCGTCGGCAATCACCGGCAGCATGCGGGTGAGATGTTCATGGGTGAACTCTACCACCTTGCCACACCGCAGACAGACTAGATGTTCGTGGTCGCCACCCTCCATGGCCGGCTCGAAACGGCGAAAGCCCTCGCCAAATTCGTGCGCCCGCACGAACCCGGCCCGGGTAAGCAACTCAAGCGTCCGATATACCGTGGCCGTGCCGACCGTCTCACCCTTCTCGCGCAACCGCCGCACGATGGCTTCCACGCTGAGGTGCTCGTCACCAGTGAGCACAATTCGCGCGATGGCATCGCGCTGCCGGGTCAGCGGCTGGCGCTGCTCCTGCATCCAGCGCCGGAACCGGCCGATCAGTTCGGTGCGCTCGTCAGGACTGAGCCGCGTCATGTTCAACCGCCGGAAGCCATCCGGCCGGATCGACGGATACCGGCGGGTACTCGTCGTCGGCCCGGAGATGGACTTCGTGCAGCAACTCCGGCAGTTCACTCAACGGTCCGCTGCCCACCTCGGTGACGTCGGCCTCGAAGCGGCCCCGTTCCTTGCCCTTGACCTGCAGCATGAACCGCGCAGTGTAGATCCGGCGGCGATCACCCTCTTCGCCCGCCATCCGGGTCAGCACCGCGGTGCCGAATTCGCGCTGGTCCTGGCGTCGCACCGGGAAAACCCACAGCGCGTCCACTTCGTCCGGTGGCACCATGTCGGCCACCCGGCGGGCCAGCTGTTCCCAGCCGCTGCCCTGTCCGGCCCTCATCCCGGACCCTTCTCCACATAGAATCGCAGCACGGTCATGAAGTCCTGGGCGTTGGTGACCACGCCGTAGGCCTGATGCGTACCCCGGTCCTTGAGCTTGCTCACCACGAACTCGGTCTGGTCCACACAGATTGTCATCAGTGGCTCAGGCGCGCCGCGATGGGTGTGGAAGGCCGGCAGCATGTTGCCCACCGCGATGGCGTGGAGGGCAGTGGCGATGAAGATGGCGCCCGTAGCCATCACGGTGTGCTCGCGCATGGCGTCCTGGGCATCGAGCACGTCGGTGATGACCCCCGGGAGCGGCCCGTCGTCCCGAATGGACCCGCACAGCACGTAGGGAATGCCTTGCTGCTCCAGCGTGCACATGATGCCACTGGTGACGGCGCCCGACCGCACCGCCCCACCAATCGAACCAATCGCGCGCACCTTGTTGATGGCGCGCATGTGGGTACCATGACCGCCTTCGGTTGGCTGGCCGGTATTGGTCATGCCCAGCGTGGTTCCGAACAGCGCCGCTTCGATGTCGTGCACCGCCACCGCATTGCCGGCGAGAACTGCCTGCACGAATCCGTTGGCGATGAACCACTCGAAATCCCCGCGTGCGCGCGAGTGCACCATCGCCGGCCCGGCCACCCATACCAGGTAGCCGCCCTTCGCGCGCTCCTCCAGCAGGCGCGCCGCGAGCTCCTCATAGTTCACCGGACGTTCCCGGCTCACTTCGGTGCTCATGAACCGGAACTCCTCGTTGGCGCTGTGACCGCCACCCAGGAAACCGGCGGAGTGCACCACGATGCCTTCGGACCCATCCTCGCTCAGGCCCATGGCGATCATGTCACCCCGTGACAGTCGCCGCGGTTCCACTGATTCGAGCGCGTCGCCCCGCCTCAGGATGACGCAGTCCATCCGGGGACGAGTGGGGGCCACCCACTGCCCACCGAGGTTGACATAGGTCGGGAGATTGGACGTCGAGAAGAAGCCGTCGGGCAGGACGCCATCGGCGGGCAGCGGTTCAAACCGGGCTTCCGGCGCACCTGCAAAAGGAGGCCGGGAGAAGTCGGGAAGTGAGGGTGGCATGCGGGAAAGATAACGGGCATAGGGCGTAGGGCTTGGGGCGTATGGCCTTATGCCCTATTGGCAACGCCCTACGCCCCAAACCCTACGGCTCCGCAACCGTGAACCGCTGCGTCCTCGAGAACCGCTCGCCCTCTTCCGGCCGGATCTCCGCCGTCAGCATGTAGCGTCCCGGATCCACCCGCGAAAGGCCGATCGACCGGCGCAGCACCAGTTGCGCCCGCGACGCCTGCTCGGTTGACCGCAGCTCCAGCACTTCATCGTCCGGGTCGGAAGCGGGCGCGATCCGGATGCGCACATCCACCGCGCGGTTCAGCGGCAGCCCGTCCACCAGCAACAGCATTTCCAGGTTTCCGCTCTGCCGGTAGGCGTGGAGGGCGCCCAGTGGGAACGCGCCGCCCGGCGCCGGCCACCGAAGTTCGGTGGCCAAGGTTCCCAGCATGAGCGCGCTGACTGCCGCTTCCCCCGTCCAGAGCGATGGCACCTCCACCGGCACGTCCAGCGAGAACGACCCCGCCTCCGGATCGGCGCTGGTCATGAGCGCCCGAACCTCGTATTCGCCGGGCGGACATTCCAGCTCCAGGTAACCTACCACCCACTGGTCCGGCCTGAGCTGGCGGCTGGCGTCGAAGAACTGGGTGGTGTCCAGCGTGACCGGCGCGCCGCCGTCCTCCGGCAGCGCCGCTATCTGCAAGCGCACCGGGAACGCCTGCCGCCCTCGCACATCCACCGCCGTGAGCGCCGTGCTCGGCACCCCGTAGGCAACCACTAGTCGAGATGGCAGTGCGACCCCGTAGCTGCGCACACGGGCATCGAGGTCCCGCGTGAAGTGATGGGGCTGGGCATCGGTGGTCACTGCCAGTGTCAGCCGATCGACCGACTCCTGGACGATGGCGCGCTCCCGGCGCCTGCCGTGAATCGGCCGCCAGTCAGCAAGCCAGTTGGCGTACACGGTGTCGTGCTGTGCGAGCTTCACGGCATTCGCGTCGATCCATGCCCCTCCTGGAACGAGCTTGAAGTCAGCGTGGGCACAGAAGCGAATACTGGATCTCAGCAGCGTGAACCACGGCCGAAAGTGCACCGAAAGCCCCTTGTCGGGCCCCGCGTCATACAACCAGGAATAGATCGGGCAACCATCCACGACCTCCCGGCCCGATTTCAGGATCACGGATGGCGCGCCATGTCGGACATAGACGACGCCTCGGTCGTCCACGGTTTCCTGCAGGCTCCGGTACGGCATCACCTTGTTGTAGTCGCGCTCATCGTTCCGCAGCGCAAACTCATCCAGCGCAAATCGGATCCGCCTCTCATGCTCCGCCAGTCGCTCGGCCACGGATCGGAACGCTGACGCGGCTCGACGCCTCCAGAATGCCTCTCCCCAATCGGCGAGCCCCATTGGCCCAAGGCTATCGAACGTGGCCAGTTCCACATCGGTGGCGATCCAGGCCACATCCTCCCGATACGCAGCCCGGCCGGCAAAGTCCCGGGTGCGAGCCAGGCCCAGCATCCAGGAGTCGTACCCGTCAGCCACCCGACCCAGCGCCAGCAGCCCGCGCGCTTGGAGCAGGAGTGCCAGCGCGCTGTCGCCACCCGCCTCGAGCAACCGGCCCGAAGCTGCGACCGCGCTGTCTGCCTCACCTTGCCGCAGCTCCAGCTGGGTCCACCGCAGCAACAACGCCGCGTCGGAAGGAGCGAATCCGATAGCTTGCCTCACGAGGGCGAGATCCTCCCCGCCCGACTCACGGGCCAGCCGCCTGAGTTCCGGGTTCGCCAGTAGCGCGGCAGCCGCAACGTGGCTTGAGTCGCGCTCCAGCGCGCGCCGCAGCGCCACGACTGCGCCTTCGGCATACGAATGCCCGATGATGTGATGGGGTCGGACCCTGGCCGTCTCACCCAGCTGCGCCAGGCCAAACTTGGCGCGGCCAGCGAGATACCAGGCCTCGGCGGGGCTCGAGCGCCCATACTGCGCAGGGGAGAGCTCGGAAAGAGCGCGATCGAAGGCGGCGGCATCGTGGCACACCTCGCCCAATTCGATCTCGGCGCGCGCCACGTCCAGCAGCGAGGTACTCGAATCCGGCGGCGGCGCTGTGCAGATCGCCGTCGTGACGTCCACCGCCTGTGCGCGCAGTGGCTCGGCGAATACCACCAGCGCGAAGCCTGCCGCCGTCAAAGGCGACAGCGCCGCACGCAAGATTCTAGCGCGAACTGCGGGACCACTCATATGCAGGGACGCTTCGGAGTGGCCTTTCGGCAAAGGGTCCGGCGGTGGCGCCATGCAACATGCACCGCGAGGGTCGGTGGCCGTGTCGTAACCGCAGTCATTCATGGCACAACTCCACGTGCCGCAGCCGTTGGGGTCTTGGGCCATCGGACCCATCGCGAGCGTCGGAATCGCGACTTCAGGCCCGGCGGTGGTGGCGGGCGCCTCGCATCCGGAAAGCGCGAGGCTCAGGACAAACAGGAGCCCGAAGGCGGGCAGTGATCGCATGGTAAGCACCGAGTAACACTTTCCCAGTCAAGCTGTCACCTGATGGTGTTTGTCCGATCACGAAGGCAGGAGTAGAGCCGAGCCCCGCCGCTCTCGCTTCAGCCGCGTCCTCCTCAACCACGGTGGTAAAGCGATTCGCCGACAGGCAGGTGCCGAAGGCGTCCGCATTCAGACCAGCAGTCATCGCCAGTGTCGTGAGCGTGCTGTCCGCGAGGCCCTTCTGCGCCTCAAAAAGCGCATCGTGGTAGGCCCAGTACGCCGACTCGGACTGCGCTCCGGCACAGCGCGCGGCGCCTGCAGCGCGGGCGGCGATCGGATGAAGCTCGGTCAAGGGAAGGTCGCGTATGACGTAGCGCACCTTGCCAGGCTCGATGTACTCGCGCTTGAGGAAAGCGAGCGTCTGAGTGGCGTGTCGGGCGCAGAAGGGGCACTGATAGTCGGTGAATTCAACGATTGTGACTGGAGCGGTCGCGAGACCGAGACTTGCAGCGCCTGCAACACCCACCGTGGCCGACGTCGGCCCCGTGGGACCCGATCCTCGACTCAGCGCCGTCGTGACAGCCGTCAGCGTGACGGCGAAACTGTCCAGTCGACTGCTGATGCGGGCCAGTTCGCGGTCGGACGCTGAATTGGAACAGGCCGCAGCCAGAGCCAGCAACGCGACGATGGGCACGAGAACACGGGGCCGAGGGCCCGGGCGTGGCATGAGAGCTCCGATGGGGAGACTGCGAGGGGCACGAACTTCTTTTTCTACTCTACAGTGGTCCCCCCCCCCCCTTGTCAACCCGCAGATTCTCGACAATGAGATGGGACTGGAAGCAGCCTGATGCCGGAGCAGCATGCCCTAAGCCCTGTTTCCTACGCCAAGCTCACCGGATCCCGGTCCACCGTCACCGCCACTGCTCCCCGCATCTGCCGCAGCAGCCTGCGCGAGCCGCGCACCAGCCTGCCGACCTCGGCCCCGGGACCCTTGATGACCAGGTGCCAGCGCCAGCGCTCCTTGACCCGCGCCAGCGGGCACGGCGCCGGCCCCAGCAGCGTCACGCCGATGCTGTGCTTCTCCACGGCCCGCGCGCACCAGTCGGCGAGCGCCAGGGCTGCCTGCCGAACAGGTTCCTCGTCCGCCCCGCTCACGACGTAGTTGGCGAGCGCCAGCTCCGGCGGATAGGGCGGCGACCGGCGCAGCTCCCGCTCGGCGCGGAGGAAACCAGGCGTGTCGTGCCGAACGGCGAACGTGAGCGCGTGGTGCTGGGGCGAGCGCGTCTGCACCAGCACCTTGCCGCCGCGAGGTCGCCGCCCCCCCCGGCCCGCC
>JAICQR010000012.1 GCA_025937755.1 Gemmatimonadales bacterium
AGCCCCGAGCGGGCGGCCGGCCGGCCGCCCCTAATGCACGATCCGCACGATGCCTGCTGCTGCACTGCCGCGCATGAACGCTTCGGCGCTGGTGACCGGGATGATCACGCCGGTCTCGGCCTGCCCCTGGCGAGCGTGGCCCGCCATGAAATCCGCCAGCGAGGCTTCGCTCCACCGGGGATCCTGCGCCTTCATCAGCAGGACGATCTCATCCCAGGTGCCGCGAAGCTGCTCACCCGCCAGCGTCGCCACCTGATGCACCTCGACCTGGCCCGGCCTCCGCTGCATCGTGGCCGGCTCGGTCAGCAGCGTCCCGAACAGTTCCAGCTGGTTCGGGTCACGCACCGTGCCATCGGGCTGCTGCGCCTCGACCTCGGCCAGCAGCATGTCCACCGGATCGGGATCCCCAGCGAGTTCCTCCAGGCGCTCGAGCCAGGGCGTGATCTCGGGATCGTCTTCCGGCAGCCGGTAGAGAGTCCGCTTGAGTTCGATCACCCGCCAGATGCCGAGCTCGTCGTAATGGTCGTCGGTGCGGGTCCGCTCGAAGTGATGCAGCGCGGCGTCGCTCTCGCCCCGCTCATAGAGCATGTTGGCGAGATAGATCCGGGATTCAACGTGGGTCGGCTCGATCGACAGCGCCCGTCGCAGCCAGTAGATGGCATCGGCGTCGCGACCCAGGCGATGGGCGCTGTAACCCTGGGCTGCGCTCGCGTCAGCCGAATCGGGATGCGCCTGCGCCGCCAACTCGAAGAAACGATGCGCAGCGGCCGCCATGCCATCGCGGAAGAGCGCCCGCCCCACCTGCAGCATCAGGTCGTGATCGTCGTGGAAGCCGAGCTGCAGGATGCGGTCGAAGGCGCGGATGCCGCCAGCACGGTCACCGATCTTGAGCAGCACCTCGCCCAGCCCGGCGAGGGCATCCTCGTGGTCGCTGTCCAGTGTCAGCGCGGTCTCGAAGCTCCGCCGGGACCAGGCGTACTCTTCCCGGGCGAGGTAGGCGTACCCCATCCCGATGTGCAGCTCGACGGCATTGGGATAGACCGCGACGCCATCCTTCAGGACCGCGAGGGCGTCGTCGTAACGACCCTCGTTGTAGCACTGATGGGCCTGCTCGTCGAATTCGTCGGAGCTGCGGAACGCCTCGGACATGGGCGGGATCTCCGCGCTGGAAAAGAGGTTAAGAGCAAAGTAGGAGAACCCGATTACCGCAGCAAGCGTCGCAGCCTGAAACCCGCCGCGACGGCGCCCCGTAGGAACGGCACCCTTACCTGGAGTACCTCATGCGGTGGCTCATCGCGTCGCCCCTGCTGCTCGGCCTGGCGCTCACCAGCGCGCAAGCCCTGCAGTCGCAGACAGTCATCAGTGACACCGCCCTGGACGGCACGTGGGCCGGCAGTGCGTTCATCTTTCAGATCACCCCCGACGACATCCGGGAAGACTCTGCCGGCTTCGAGATCACGCTGGCCACCGCGGACAGCGGCACCCGAGGCGGCCTGACGCTCACGACCAGCAGCCAGCGCCAACTCACGGGCGCCATACTGCTTCAGGCGCGGACTGGCGCCGCCGTCACTTTGTCCAGCGAGGTGGACGGCGCCGACGTCGTGTTCAGCGGTGCGACCACCGACTCGACCATGACCGGCACCTTCGTCGCCACCGCCAACGGTGAAACGGTCGGCACCGGCAACTGGAGCGTCAGGCGCGAGCGCTGACTATTCCGCTCCCATGAACGGATAGCGGTAGTCGTAGGGCGGGCTGAACGTTTCCTTGATGCTCCGGGGGGAAACCCACCGGATCAAGTTGAGGATCGAGCCCGCCTTGTCATTGGTGCCACTCGCTCTCGCGCCGCCGAACGGCTGCTGCCCCACCACCGCGCCGGTGGGCTTGTCGTTCAGGTAGAAGTTGCCGGCGGCGTTCACCAGCACCCGGCTGGCCTCGACCAGCGCGGCCCGGTCCTGCGCGAAGACCGCGCCGGTCAGGGCGTAAGGGCTGGTCTGGTCCACCAGCTCCAGCGTGTCGGCCCATTTCCGGTCGGGATACACGTACACAGTGAGCACCGGGCCGAACAGTTCTTCGCAGAGCAGCTTGTGCGCCGGATCCTTCGCCTCGATCACGGTTGGTTCGATGAACCAGCCCTCGGAGTCATCGAAGCCGCCACCGGCGTGAATGGTCGCGTTGTCGTCGCGCTTCGCCGCCTTGAGGTACCCCGACAGCTTGGTATACGCCCGGGCGTCGATCACCGCGCCCATGAAGTTGGTGAAGTCGGCCACGTCGCCCATGCGGATACTGGCGATCATCTCCAGCATGTCGCGCTTCACCGCCGGCCACAGCGAACGCGGGATGTACGCCCGCGATGCCGCGCTGCACTTCTGGCCCTGATACTCGAAGGCGCCCCGCACCAGTGCCACCGCCAGCGCCTTCGCGTCCGCGCTGGGGTGCGCCACCACGAAGTCCTTGCCCCCGGTTTCTCCCACCAGCCGGGGGTAGCTGCGATAGCGGGGCAGGTTGTTACCCACCGTCTGCCACAGCGACTGAAACACCGGGGTCGATCCGGTGAAGTGGATTCCTGCCAGCGAGGGATGGGACAGCAGCAGGTCACTGATCTCCGCCGCGGGACCGGGGACGAAATTAATGACACCTGGCGGCAGCCCGCATTCCTGCAACAACCGGAAGAAATGCCAGTTGCTTAGCGACGCACTCGAGGCCGGCTTCCACACCACGGTATTGCCCATGATCGCGGGCGTGGTGGGGAGGTTGCCGCCGATGGCGGTGAAGTTGAACGGCGTGATGGCGTAGACGAATCCTTCCAGCGGCCGGTGCTCCATCCGGTTCCACATCCCGGGCGAGCTGATCGGCTGCTCGTGGTACAGCTTCTCCGCGAAGTGCACGTTGAAGCGCAGGAAGTCAATCAGTTCACAGGCGCTGTCGATCTCCGCCTGGAAGGCGGTCTTGCTCTGGCCCAGCATCGTCGCTGCGTTGATGATCGGACGCCATGCGCCGGCCAGCCGGTCGGCGGCCTTCAGGAACACCGCCGCGCGGTCCTCGAATCGCCAGCTGGCCCAGTCCCGCTGCGCCTCCACCGCCGAGGCGATCGCAGCCTGGACTGTCTTCCGGTCGGCCTGGTGGACCTTGCCCAGCACATGCTGGTGCCGGTGCGGGCTCACCACGGGAACCGTCTTCGCGCCCCGAATCTCTTCGCCGCCCACCACCACCGGGATGTCGGCCACCTCGCCGCCCAGCGTGCGCAGCGCGTCCTTCAGCTGCTCGCGCTCGGGCGAGCCCGGGGCATAGCTCAGCACCGGCTCGTTGTGCGGTGCGGGGATGTTGAATGTGCCGTTCATGTCGCCTCGTTCGCCTTTCGCGGTTCGGGCGGTCGCAGACCACCCCTGAAGTCACTTCTCACTTTTCGCTTCTCACTTCTCACTTCTCACTCTCTCAAATCCATGCCTCTCCAGCACCGCCTGCCCCTCGTTGCCCCGCAGAAACTCAAGGAACTGCCGGGCCACCGACGAGTCCTGCACCACGCTGTCGGGCTGGATCACCCGGGCGGCATACCATGTCGCCCGCGGCGACTCCACCGGGAGTGGCAGCTCCCGATAGATGCCGGTGCTGTCGCTGGCCAGCGCAGACCGGAATATGATGGCGGCATCGGCTTCGCCCCGCTGGAGCCGCTGCAGGACCGCCTCGGCCGATGACTCCTCCGCAACGGCGCCCAGTTCCACCCGCTCGGCAAAGTCGCCGCCGTAGCCGATCACGGTGGCCATGCGCCCCAGCAGTTCGCGCGCATACCGTCCCAGCGGCACGTCTGGTCCCGCCAGCGCCACGCGCACTCCCGGTGAAGCCAGGTTGACCGGCGACCGCATCAGGTCCGGCGCCACGCCACTGGTGCTCGCGACCAGCACCACGGTCGAGGCGGCGATCGGCGCAGGCGCGCCCACCAGTCCCCGTTCGAGCGCGTAGTCCATCCACGCCTTGTCCCCGGTGATCAGCACCGACCCGGCGCCACCGCGCTCCAGCGCGGTCACCAGCTCCGGCGTGCCCATCACCTGCAGCTGCACGCTGATCGTCGTATCCGGCGCGCGAAATTCGTCGGAAAGGTCCCGAGACGCGTCCAGGAGTGATGACGGCAACAGCACGGTCACCGTCCTCGACGGGTCTGGGGTGCCGGCGCCACAGCCGGCCACCAGGAGCACCGGCAGAAGTTGCCGAATCACTGGCCGAAGCAGTGCAGGGCCGCGTTGATTTACTGGCATGGGCTCTCGACTCTCAACTCTCGACTCGCAACTCGCGTGGTACTGGCGCCAACCGTGCGCTCCAAGCTAACATCTACCCGACCCAGCCACCGGATATTGACCGATGAATCGCGCGCTTGCGCCGCTCGCTCTCGCTCTGCTCCTGACCGCCTGTCCCACCTACGACGAATACCCCAAGCTCAGCGACCAGAATGGGCTGGTTGACGCCGACACCTACGCCCGCTACGGCGCGGAGCAGGCGCAGGCCATGGCGATCGCGCGCGAGTATGGCCATTTCCATGCTGGTGATTCGCGGGCCGACCTGCAGGCCGCCGCCGACAGCGCGATGGCGTACGCCCGCAACCTGCCCGACGTCACCGGCATCACCGCGGACTCCCTCGGCCACCGCCTCACCATCCAGTTCCGCAGCGGATGGCGGACGATGGTAACCCCGATCGACGACGGCAAGCGCGGCGCCGAGACGCCGAACCTACCCGCTGCCGCCGCTCCTGCCGCCGGCTGAGTTGCCGTGACACCCTGCATCGAGGTCACGACCACCGTTTCCGACCGCGATGTGGCCCGCCGACTCGGAACCCGGGCAGTGGAGGCCCGACTGGCGGCCTGTGCCCAGGTCATCGGCCCGGTGCTGAGCGTGTATCGCTGGCGAGGAGAGGTGCAGGAGGCGGAGGAATGGCGCTGCAGCCTCAAGACCGTCGGCGCGGCGTGGCCCGCCCTCGCGGCCTTCCTTCGCAGCGAGCATTCATACGAACTGCCCGAGATCGTCGTAGCGCCGCTGGACGGCACCACCGAGTATCTCTTGTGGGTCGAGTCCTGCGTGAGCGTGCCCCATTCTCCTGCAACCGCGTGAGGATCCGCCCATGAACGACGTTGCCAAGCCTGGACTCGCCGACTGTGCCGAGATCTTCTACTCGCCGAGTGAGGTGTTCGAGCGCCGGCGCGGAGGAGAATGGGCCGGCCCGTTCTTCGTGTTCGTTATCGCGATGATTCTGCTCTTCTTCGCGACCAGGGGCCTGCTCCAGCCGATGATGGACGCCGAGACCAATCGAAGCCTGGCCAAGTTGGCCGCCAATCCAAACGCCACGCCCGAGCAGATCGAGGCAGCCCGGGGCATGGGCCAGAAGTTTGCCGCGGTGGGCGTGATCATCTTTGTCCTGGTCATCCCGTTCCTCTCGGGACTGGCGCTCAAGGTGGTATCGAAGATCGCCGGCGCCGCGGTGACCCTGAAGCAGAGCATGGCGATCGGCGTCCTCTCGCTCTTTCCCATGCTGCTCTCGTCCGTCGCCAGTGGCGCGCAGGGCGCGGTGATGGACGAGTCGGCCCAGACCGGCCGCTACGCATTCAGCATCGGACCAGCCCGGTTTCTCGATCCCGATACGACATCACCCGTCATGATGGCGGTCGCCGGCCACTTCGATCTCTTCTCGCTCTGGATCTTCTTTCTGATGGGACTGGGCGTGAAGGTGATCGGCAGGACCAGCACCGGCACCGCCGTCGCGGTCGCCGTGGGCATGTGGGTCGTCTCACTCCTGCCGGCCCTGCTGGGCGGCATGTTCAGCTGACGCCGATGTCACGCCGCACGTTGCTCACGCTGGTGGCCATCGCAGTCATGGTGGTGGTGCTCTACACCTCCACCATGACCAGCCAGCGCGCCGAATGCACCGCCGTGGTCACCTTCCGCGGCGCGACCGACAGTGCCACCGCCTCGGCGGCGACCCGGGACGAAGCCGAGACCCAGGCTCGCAACACCGCGTGTGGCACGATCTCGAGCGGCATGACCGACCGCATCGCCTGCACAGGCACCCCACCCGCACGACTCAGCTGCCGCACACTTTGACAGCATGAGTCGCCTGCGTGTGCCGCATCCGATCGCCCTGCTGATCGGTTGCATCCTGCTCGCGGCGATCGCTACCTGGCTCCTGCCCGCCGGCCGCTACGAGCGCCGTCACGACGAGGCAACCGGCCGCGACATCGTCATCGCGGGCACCTATCAGCGAGTCGAGGCGCAGCCGGTGGGCCCATTCAGCGCCGTCGTCGCCATCCCCCGCGCCATCGCCGCCGCCGCCGACGTCATCGCGCTGGTGTTCCTCGTGGGTGGGGCGTTCGCAGTCATCGAGCAGACCGGTGCGCTTCGCCGTGCGGTGCGGCGGCTGGTGGGGGCGCTCAAGGGTCGCGAGCTCCTGGTGGTGCCCGTCACCTGCATTGCCTTTGCCGCTGGCGGCGCGCTCCAGAACATGCAGGAAGAGATCATCGCCTTTGTGCCCCTGCTCCTGCTGCTGGTGCGCACGCTGGGATTCGATGCGCTCACCGCCTGTGCGATGTCGGTGGGAGCAGCAGCGGTAGGCTCCTCGTTCAGCCCGGTCAACCCGTTCCAGGTGCTCATCGCCCAGAAGCTGGCCCAGTTGCCACCGGGTTCGGGCAGCGTGTTCCGGCTCGTCTTTCTCGCCGTCGCCATCGCGCTCTGGATCTGGGGAACCAGCCGCTACGCCCGGCGGATCCGGACCAGTCCGGAGGAACTCGCCATCGAGCCCGAGGAGCGGGGACACGGCGCGCGGCTGGATTTCATTCTCCTGCTCGTTGTGGCAGCATTCGTGATGCTGCCGGTCGGGCTCAACGTCCTCGGCTGGGGATTCGACGAGCTGTCGGCGCTGTTCCTGATCGTGGGTGTCACTGCCGGGCTCATCGCCGGGCTGGGAGTCAGTGGTACCGGCGAGGCCTTTGTGCACGGATTCAGCCAGATGGCCGGCGCGGCGCTGCTCATCGGCTTCGCCAAGTCCATTTCGGTCGTGCTTGAGGACGGGATGGTGCTCGACACCATCGTGCATGGTCTGGCGACTCCGCTCGAGGGCCTGCCACCGGCCGGCGCCGCACTGGCCATGATGGGCGTGCACACCGCCATCCACGTTCCGGTCCCCAGTGTCAGCAGCCACGCGGTACTTACCATGCCAATCCTGGTCCCGCTGTCGGACCTCCTGGGCGTGGGCCGACAGGTTACCGTGCTCGCCTATCAGTACGGCGCAGGGCTGACCGACCTGCTCACTCCGACGAACGGTGCGCTGATGGCCATTCTCGCCGCAGCCGGCGTCCGGTTCGAGCACTGGTTCCGATTCGTGCTGCCGATGTTCGGGTTGCTGCTGGGGCTGGGTGCTGTGGCCGTGGTGCTGGGCCTGAGGCTTATCGCATAGGGTGCGTCCTGCGCCCCTTCTTTCAGGCACCATATATGCGTACCCTCCATCCCATGAGCGACGTGATTATCCGCGAGCTGTCCCAGGACGAGGACTTTGGCCACTGGTTCCATGAGCTGATCGAGCTCGAAGGCCGGGAAACCGGTCATGTCGGGGCCGCCGAAGACCGCTATCTGGTGCTGAGCAATGAGATCGGCGACTGGATCGGTGGCCTCCGGTTCACCCTGCGCGGTGGTATCGCCCAGGTCGTCGAAATCGCCGTGACGCCTCCGGAACGCCACCACGGACACGCCCATCGGCTCCTGGAGGCGTTTGAGGCCAGCGCGCGGGACAACGCCGCACATCTGGCGGAGTTCTGGACCGATGACAAGGACTCCGAGGCGCTCCTCGCCGCGATGGGCTGGTCCGCAGTCCTCCGCCGAGACCGGTACATGGCGGATCACAGCTGGGTGTTGATGGAGAAGCGGTTCTAGGCGTCCTGTCCGAATGGCAGATACGGCGGATCGTGGCCTCCCATGTCGGCATGGGGGGCCGCTTTGTCTCTCCAGCCGATCATCGCCACACTATCCTCGACCTCTCCGTGGGGCTAATGTTAGGGATGTTCCGATTTCTGCCTTTGCGTCTCGAACTGAGACTTGCCGCCTATGAGCATCACTGATGCAGCGCGCGCGCTGCTATCCAAGGTCGAGGTCCTGGAAGACCTGGAAGCCAAGGTGCGCCAGATGATGGAAGTCCACGAGTCCAAGCGTGAGTTGTGGATGCCGAGCGACCTCATGGGCCCTGCGCCCGACGAAGACCCCGACGCCCATCGTAAGGAACTCCGCGAGCGCGCCCGGGGCATCCCCGATCATGTCCGTTCCGCGCTCGCGGTCAACCTCCTCACCGAGGAAGGTCTGCCGCACTTCCACCGGCTTCTGGCTGTTTACCTCGGCAATGAGAGCCACTGGAGCGCCTGGAACAACCTGTGGACCGCCGAAGAAGATCGCCACGGACAAGTGCTCCACGATTACGTCCGGGAGTCGTCGCTGCTCAACCAGCGACGCCTCGAGGAGATGCAGTTCGAGTACCTGCGGGCCGGATTTGCTCCGGCCTGGGATCGCGATCCATACCGGGTATTTGCCTACACCACGGTACAGGAGCGGGCGACCCAGCATTCCCACGCGGCCACGGGCAACCTCATCGCCGAACACGATCCGCGCCTGGGAATCATCCTCGACCGCATCGCGCGCGAGGAAGCGCGCCACTTCGCCTTCTATCGCACGGTGATGGGAGCGGTGCTGGAGCGAGACCCCGACCAGGCGCTCCACTCGATCGCACAGGTTCTGCCCAGCATCGACATGCCGGGGCACACCATGCCGGGCTTCCGGGAGATGGCGGACGCCATCCGTCGTTCCGGCATCTACGGGCCCCGCGATTACCTGCGGATCGTGCAGGAGCAGATCCGCTACTGGAAAATCGAGACCCTCGAGGGACTGGGCGAGATCGGGCGCCAGGCCCAGGAGCGCATCCTGGCCATTCCCGACCGGCTCAAGCGAGTTGCCGACGCGATCGAATCGCGCTCGAAGCGCAAGACCTTCAGCTTCGACGTGGTCTTCAACCGCGAGTTTGCCCTCGAATGAGGCTGTTACTGGTCTTCCTCGCCGTTGGCGTGCTCGCCTGCTCGAGGAAGACCCCGGCAGCAGAGCGGGAGGAAAGGCCGCGCACCGCAGCGGACTCGGCCGAGGTCGATGCCACCTACCTCGGCCGCGAGATCTACCAGCTGCTCGACCAGGCATCGGACTACCGTGGTTCCCACCGCGGCCGGGCCCCCCGGTCCTTGCGGGACCTCGGGGTGGACAGTCTCACCGCCGATCTCGCGCGCGCCCTTACCACCAGCAGCGGCGGGCTCCGGGCATCGGCCACATTCCGCGATCCGGCCGGACATCAATTCGTGTCGTGCTCCGGCGAGCTTCGGGTGCTTGAAGACGCCGTCCTGGGCGATGGCCGCTACGTCCTCGACTGCACCATGCGCGATGGCGTCACAATCCCGGTGCAGGCCGGCAGCTCCCTGGAGTGATGCCGCCCGGGCTCGACGCGGCGCTTCGGATCGTCATCGCGATCCTCTTTTTCGCTTCCGTCATCATCGCGGTCACGCACTGGGCAGTGCGCCAGGGGCACATCGGGGCCTTCGGTGCCTGGCCCCGCCTGGTTCGTCGCGTATCCGACCCCGTGATTCAGCCCCTTGAGCGCCGCCTGGTGCGCGGCGGGCGGAATCCGCAGGACGCGCCGCTGTGGCTTGCCGGGCTGGTGCTGGTAGGCGGCTTGGTATTTCTCTGGCTGGCACGGAGTCTCGCGGGCGCCGTGTCGAATCTGCAGGTGATAGCCTCCGGTGGCCCTCGCGCGCTGACCTTTGCCGCCATCCGGCTCGCTGCCGGACTGCTCAAGCTCGCGTTGATCGTGCGCGTCATCAGCAGCTGGTTCGGCCGCGGCGAGTACTCGCGCTGGCTGCGCCCGGTTTACCGGCTCACCGACTGGCTCATCCGCCCGCTTCGGCGCCTGGTGCCCCAGCTGGGCATGCTCGACCTGACCCCCCTCGTGGCCTACATCGTGGTGATGCTGGCGGAGGCCCTGCTCCTCTCGCTGCTGGCGGGATGAGCGGCGCGATTGAGGCAGGCAATGGCGGCGTGTTCGTGCGGGTTCATGTGCAACCGCGCGCCAGCAGAAGCGAAGTGGCCGGCTTGCATGGAGACGCAATCAAGGTGAGACTGCGCGCCCCGCCGGTCGATGGTGCCGCCAACGACGAGCTGATCCGCTTCGTGGCAGAGACGCTGGGCCTCCGGCGCGATGAAGTTTCGCTGGTGAGTGGCGCCGGCAGCCGCGCCAAGCGGCTGTTCATACGCGCGCCGCTCGAGCTCGTCGAAACCCGGCTTGCGACCTGAGACCTGCGCCTTGAGACTTTGACCCGAACGCTTAGATTGCAGGTACAATCGTTCCGTGGCGATTTGCGCTGCTTGCGGCCACGTTAAACAATCGCTAAAACGCGTCCGCTCGGGGCCGTTTTGGCACCGGGCGTTTTTGCAGGAGTTCTGGTGACACCTCGTACTGCAACTGCTTCGCCGTTTACCCGTTCCTCCCGGCTGGCTCAGCTCGACGCGCTGCTGGCCCGCCGCATCCTGCTGCTTGATGGCGCGATGGGGACCTTGCTCCAAGAGCACCGCCTGGGCGAGGCCGATTTTCGCGGTGAACGCTTCAAGGACTGGCATACCGACGTGCGCGGCAACAGCGACCTCCTCTCGCTGACCCAGCCGCAGATCGTCTCGGACATCCACCGCCAGTACCTCGCGGCCGGCGCGGACATCGTCGAGACCAACACCTTCACCGCCACCAGCATCGCCCAGGCCGATTACGGCGCCGAGTCGCTGGTGCGGGAGATGAATGTCGAGGGCGCCCGACTCGCGCGCGACGCGGCAGACGAATTTGAGCGGCAGGATCCGTCGCGGCCCCGCTACGTCGCCGGCAGTATCGGCCCCACCAATCGCACCGCCAGCATCAGTTCGGACGTCGGCGATCCCGGCGCCCGGGGCGTAACCTTCGCGCAGCTGGTCACGGCATATGCGGAAGCAGTCGAAGGGCTGGTGGAGGGCGGCGCCGACCTGCTGCTGCTCGAGACCATCTTCGACACTTTGAACGCCAAGGCCGCCATCATGGCGATCGAGGAGTTCGTGGGCCGGGGAGGGCCAAGGCTTCCCCTCATGATCTCGGGCACCATTACCGACGCCAGCGGACGCACCCTCTCGGGTCAGACCGCCGAGGCCTTCTGGGTCAGCGTGGCCCATGCCCGGCCGCTGTCGGTGGGGCTCAATTGTGCCCTGGGAGCGAAGCAGCTGCGACAGTATGTCGCCGACCTTTCACGCGTGGCCGATGTCCCGGTCAGCGCCCATCCCAATGCCGGGCTCCCCAACGAATTCGGCGGCTACGACGAGTCGCCCGATTCGATGGCCACCCAGATCCGCGAGTGGGCCGAGCACGGGCTCCTCAACATCGCCGGCGGCTGCTGTGGCACCACGCCCGAGCATATCGCCGCGCTGGCCGACGCGATCAGCGGCCTCCCACCGCGGGTTCCCCCCAAGCGCGCACCTGGCACCCGGCTCGCCGGGCTCGAGCCGCTCGTCATCAATGACGAATCGCTCTTCGTCAATGCCGGGGAGCGCACCAACGTCACCGGCTCGCGCCGGTTCGCCAAGCTGGTGCTCGATGGCCGGTATGAGGATGCCCTCGAAGTTGCCCGCCAGCAGGTGGACAACGGCGCCCAGGTGATCGATATCAACATGGACGAGGGCATGCTCGACGCCGAGCGCGCCATGGTCACCTTCCTGAACCTGGTGGCATCCGAGCCGGCCATCGCCAAGGTGCCGGTGATGATCGACTCCTCGCGCTGGCCGGTCATCGAGGCCGGCCTCGCGTGCGTCCAGGGCAAGGCCATCGTCAACTCGATCTCGCTGAAGGAGGGCGAGGAGACATTCCTCCGTCACGCCGAGATCGCCCGGCGCTTCGGGGCCGCGATGGTGGTGATGGCGTTTGATGAAGAGGGCCAGGCCGATACGGTCGAGCGCAGGGTGGCGGTCTGTGCTCGCGCCTACCGGCTCCTCACCGAACACGGCGTCCCTCCCGAGGACATTATTTTCGACCCCAACGTCTTCGCTATCGGGACCGGCATCGAAGAGCACTCCGGGTACGCGGTCGCTTTCATCGAGGCCACCCGTCGCATCAAGCAGGAGCTGCCGGGTGCGCTGGTGAGCGGCGGCGTGAGCAACGTCTCGTTTTCGTTCCGCGGCAACGACGCCGTGCGCGAGGCGATCCACACCGTGTTTCTGTACCACGCCATCAACGCCGGCATGGACATGGGCATCGTCAACGCCGGCCAGCTCGCGGTGTACGACGACATCGAGCCCGGCTTGCTGGAGCGGGTGGAAGACCTCGTGCTCAACCGTCGCCCGGACGCGACCGAACGCCTGCTGGAAATTGCCGATCAGGCCCGCAGCAGTGCCACCGGAACCGGCGCCGACCTCGCGTGGCGCGACCTCCCAGTCAACCAGCGCCTCTCCCACGCGCTGGTCGAGGGCATCGCGGATTATGTGGTGGAGGACACCGAGGCCGCCCGGCTGGAAGCCGCCCGCCCGCTCGACGTGATCGAAGGGCCGCTCATGGATGGCATGAATGTCGTGGGCGATCTCTTCGGGGCCGGCCGCATGTTCCTGCCGCAGGTGGTGAAGAGCGCCCGGGTCATGAAGAAGGCCGTCGCGCACCTCATCCCCTATCTCGAAGCCGAGAAGGCGGCCAACGCCGGCGCCGACGGTCCCCGCGCCAAGGGGAAGATCCTGCTCGCCACCGTCAAGGGCGATGTCCACGACATCGGCAAGAACATCGTGGGCGTGGTACTGCAGTGCAACAATTACGACGTCATCGACCTGGGGGTCATGGTCCCGTCGGCAAAGATCCTCGAGACTGCGCGCGCCGAGAAGGTGGACATCGTCGGCCTGTCGGGGCTTATCACGCCATCTCTCGAGGAAATGAGTTTCGTGGCGTCCGAACTGGAGCGCGAGGGGCTCAATCTCCCGCTACTCATCGGCGGCGCCACGACCTCTCGCGCCCACACCGCCGTAAAGATCGAGCCGGCCTACCACCGCGGCCCCGTGGTGCACGTACAGGATGCGTCCCGCGCCGTCGGCGTCGTCAGCAACCTTCTGAACGAAGCCCAGCGCGATGCCTATGCCACCGGCATCCGCGAAGAGTACGCGGCGCTCCGCGAGGCCCGCGCGGCCCGCCGGTCAGATGAGAAGCGCGTGACGCTCGCCGTGGCGCGGGAACGGCGACTCAAGCCCGATTGGAGCCTGCCGGCCACGCGTCCGTCATTCCTGGGGGTCCGCCATTTCGAACGCTACCCGCTCGAGGAGGTGGCCGAACGGATCGACTGGACCCCGTTCTTCCAGTCGTGGGAGATGCGGGGCCACTATCCCGCGATTCTCGAGGATCCGGTGCGCGGACAGGCGGCCCGGGACCTGTTCCGCGACGGACAGGCGATGCTCCAGCGGCTCCTCACCGAAGGACGGCTCTCGGCAGCCGCCGCGATCGGCTTCCTGCCCGCCACCACCGAGCTCGACGACATCCGGCTCTTCACGGACGAGTCGCGCAGCACCGAGGCTGGTGTCATCCATACCCTGCGCCAGCAGATGGACAAGGGTCCCGATCGCGCCAATCTCTCCATCGCCGACTTCGTGTCACCCAATGGCGATGACTACGTCGGATTCTTCGCCGTCACCGCCGGACTCGGGCTGCCGGAGTTCCTGGCCGAACTGCGGGCCGACAACGACGACTACGGTGCCATCCTGGCTGAGGCGCTGGCCGACCGCATGGCCGAAGCGCTGGCTGAACGGATGCACGAGCGGGTGCGTACCGAGTTCTGGGGTTATGCCCCGGACGAGGCCTTGAGCAACGAGGAGCTGATCAAGGAGCAGTACCAGGGCGTGCGACCCGCGCCGGGATACCCGGCCTGCCCCGAGCATACCGAGAAGCAGCTCATCTTTTCGCTGCTCGACGCGAAGCAGGTCGGGATCGAACTCACCGAGAGCTGCGCCATGCTGCCCGGCGCTTCCGTCAGCGGCTACTACTTCTGGCGCCCCGAGTCGCGCTACTTCGGCGTCGGCCGGATTGGTCGCGACCAGCTTGAGGATTACGCTCGCCGCAAGGGATGGAGCGTCGCCGAGGCCGAGCGCTGGCTGGCACCCAACCTGGGAGATGACCGGTGAACGACGGGCGGTCGGTCCGGTCGCTGCTCGTCGACGGGAAGGTGCACGTTGCTGACGGTGCGATGGGCACGATGCTCTATTCCCGGGGCGTGTTCCTCAATGTCTGCTACGACGAGCTGAATCTGCGGCAGCCCGACCTGGTGCGGGACATCCACGTCGAGTACCTCCGCGCCGGCGCCGACCTGCTGGAGACCAACACTTTCGGTGCCAACCCGATCAAGCTTGCCAGCCACGGTCTCGCGGACGACACCGAACGCATCAACACCGCGGCTGCCGGACTCGCGCGCGACGCCGCGGGGAACCGCGCTGCGGTCGCCGGCGCCATCGGACCCCTCGGTGTGCGGATCGAGCCCTTCGGCAGCCTCGGCGTGGATGAGGCCCGCGAGGCCTTTGCCCGGCAGGTCCGCGGCCTCCTGGCCGGCGGCGTCGACGGGTTCCTGCTGGAGACCTTCAGCGACGTGGGCGAGATCGGCGCGGCCATCGCCGCGGTCCGCGCTGAGTGTGGTCTCCCGATCATCGCCCAGATGACCATCGGCAACGATGGCCGGACCGCGTTCGGCACCGAGCCCGCCAGCTTCGGCCCCGAACTGGTGGCGCTCGGCGCGGATGCGGTCGGCGTCAACTGCAGCGTGGGGCCGCACGGCGTGCTGGAGGCGGTCGAGGCCCTGGCCCGGGTCGTCACCGTACCGATCTCCGCCCAGCCGAACGCCGGATTGCCTCGCGATGTGGGCGATCGCAAGATCTACATGGCCAGCCCCGAGTACATGGCAAGCTACGCCCGGCGCATGGTCGAAGCCGGGGCCCGCATCGTGGGCGGCTGCTGCGGGACGACGCCGGAGCACATTCGCGCCATCGTCGGGTTCGCCAAGAGCGCGTCCGTCCTGCAGGTCACCGCCACCGAAGCGCCGGCCAGCCTCCCGGCGGCACGCGAGCCGGTGCCCCTGGCCCAGCGCAGCCGGCTGGGTGAGCGCCTCGCCAGCGGCAGGTTTGTGTCCACGGTGGAGATCGTACCGCCCAAAGGCGTCGATCCCGAGCCAATGTACGCCCAGGTGCGCGCGCTCAAGGCCGCCGGGGTCGACGCGGTCAACGTGCCCGACGGCCCGCGGGCGCAGAGCCGCATGGGCGCGCTCCTGTCGGGACTCCTGATCCAGCGCGAGGTCGGCATCGAGGCTGTCGTGCACTATTGCTGCCGCGATCGCAACCTGCTCGGCATGCTGTCGGATCTCCTGGGTGCAGCCGCCAGCGGCATCTCCAACCTGCTGCTCATCACCGGCGATCCGCCCAAGATGGGGCCCTATCCCGATGCAACCGCGGTCTTCGACATCGACTCGATTGGCCTCACCAACCTGGTGGCCCGGCTCAATCATGGGCTTGATCCCGGCGGCAACGACCTCGGCAGTGCTACCCGCTTCGTCGTCGGCGTCGGCGTCAACCCGGCTGCACCCGACTTCGAGCGCGAGTTGCGGCGGTTCGAGTGGAAAGTCGAGGCCGGCGCCGAGTATGCCATTACCCAGCCGGTGTTCGACCTCGAGCAGCTGGACCGGTTCCTGGCCCGCGCTGAGGGGTACGGGGTGCCGATCATCGCCGGCATCTGGCCCCTGGTGTCGCTGCGAAATGCCGAATTCCTTGCCAATGAGGTGCCGGGCATCACCGTGCCCGATGCCGTGCTCGCGCGGATGCGCCGCGCCAGTGCGGGTGGCAAGGAGGCCGCTCTGGCGGAGGGCGTCAGCATCGCGCGCGAGATGCTCACGGCGGTGCGCCAGCGGGTGCAGGGTGCCCAGGTCTCCGCCCCGCTGGGCCGGGTGCCGGTGGCGTTGGAGGTGCTGGACGGCGCCCTTGGTTGAGCCCGCCACCCGGCCACGGTAACTTCTCCGCACCCTGCCGCGCCGGCGCGGCCACTGCACCCGGATTCCGGAGTCATCATGCAGGACCTGTCGAGCGCCACCCAGCCGCTCTCCGTTCTCTCTGAAGAAGAGACCATGTTCCGCGATGCGGTCCGGGAGTTTGCCGAGACCGAAGTGCGGCCCCACGTCTCGGCAATGGACGAGGCGGGTGCCTTCCGCAAGGAATTGATCCCGAGATTCTTCGAACTCGGGCTCATGGGCATCGAGGTGCCGGAGCAGTGGGGTGGATCCGACGGCAATATCTTCATGGCCGCCCTGGCCATCGAGGAGCTGGCACGGGTGGACGCATCGGCCGCGATCTATGTGGACGTCCACAACACGCTGGTCAATAATGCCGTGTTGCGCTGGGCCAGCGACGAACAGAAAGCGCGCTACTTTCCCCGCCTCACCAGCGATCTGCTCGGTGCCTTTGCACTCTCCGAACCCAACAGCGGCAGCGACGCGTTTGCCCTCGAGGCCAAGGCCACAAAGACCGCCACCGGCTGGGAACTGACCGGCCGCAAGTTCTGGATCACCAACGGCGCCGAAGCCGGCTTCTTCATCGTCTTCGCCAACGTCGATCCGTCGAAGGGATACAAGGGCATCACCGCGTTCCTGGTCGAACGCGATTTCCCCGGCTTTGCGGTGGGCAAGAAGGAAGACAAGCTCGGCATCCGGGCCTCCAGCACCTGCGAACTGATTCTCGAAGGATGCCAGGTCCCGGATGAGAACGTGATGGGGCCGGTGGGACAGGGTTACAAGATCGCCATCGAGACCCTGAATGAGGGGCGCATCGGCATCGGCGCCCAGATGCTGGGCGTGGCTCAGGGCGCCCTCGACGCCGCGACCGGCTACATCAGGGAGCGGAAGCAGTTCGGCAGGGCCATCGCCGAGTTCCAGGGCGTGCAATTCCAGGTGGCGCAGCTGGCCACGGATCTCGCCGCGGCAAGGCTCATGGTCTATAACGCCGCGCGGCTCAAGGACGCTGGACAGGTGTTCACCCAGGAAGCTGCCATGGCCAAGCTGTTCAGCTCCCAGACGGCGGACCGGATCACGTCGCAGTGCCTCGAGCTGTTCGGCGGTTATGGGTACTCAAAGGAATATCCCGCCGAGAAGTACTATCGAGACGCCAAGATCGGGACCATTTACGAGGGCACCAGCAACATGCAGTTGCAGACCATCGCCAAGCTCGTGCTTAAGTAGCCTTACCGCCCTACCGCCTTACCGCCTTACCGCCTTACCGCGGCGGGCTCAGAAATTGCCGCCCCTGCCCGGCAGGCGCCCCTCGGCGGGGCCCCGGCCGGGAAGTGGTTGAATCTCCGCTACAGCTGCTTCCGTCAAGCCCGGATCGGGCTTGAGTTTATCCCCGGTCGGCAACATGTTGCGCTGGTGCGGCTCTTGCACTGTCAGTTGCACGGCACCCCCGCCGAACATAGCGCCGCCAGGGCGCGTGTTTCGCACCGCAACCACACGGGAGATCGCCATACCGTGACGTGGCTTCGTAATGCTTTTCCTGGAACCGTTTACGCCACTCGGCTGCTGCTGGCTGTAGCGGCAGCTACGCTTGCGCTGCCTGGCTCCGCACGGGGACAGGATGATCTCGCTGGCGTTCGCGCCAACGTCCAGGACTGGTGGGAAACTGCGGCGAACGTGGCACCTGGCAACTGGGGCATCGCGATCGCCGATGAGCGGGGCAACATGATCTGGAGCGTCGCGCCCAACGAACCGCTGGTGCCCGCGTCGACCGTCAAGCTCTTCACCACCGGCTTCGCGCGCAGCGTGCTTGGTGGGGACGCCACTCGCCCTACCCGGATCGTCGGCAGTGGCTGGATTGCACCGGAAACCGGCACCTGGGTTGGTTCGTGGGCGCTCGAGCTCAATGGAGACGTTACCCTTGGCCGGGGCAGCGCCACCGGGCCTTCACTCCACGACCTGGCCCGCCAGCTCCGCGCCTCCGGTGTGCGGCGCCTGACCGGGCCGCTGGTCCTTCGGAGTGTCTCGGGTGAGGCCAATGCGACCTGGCCCGAGGTCTGGGCCTCGCGTCACCGCGGGCGCACGTTCGCTCCGCTGGTCGGTCCTGTGACGCTCAATGAGAACGTGGTCTCGTTCACGGTAAAGCCCGGGTCAGCCTCGGGCCGTCGCGTCATCCTGACCAACACCGCACCTGACGGCATTTCGTCGCTGGTTCGGATTACAGCCACCACATACAACGGTCGCCGCAACCGGCTCCGCTTCTCGGCTCAGCCCGACGGCACCTTCCTCATCAGCGGGACGCTCGGCACCCGTGCCGGAACGCGGACCTTCCGCACCCCGTCCACTCGGCCGGAAAAGGTGGTCCGCGCCGTCTGGGGCAATGCATTGGCCCAGGCCGGAATCGAGTGGCAGGAGAAGGGTTTCACTGCGCCGGCGTCGGACGCGCCCATGGCGGTCCTGGCCGAAGTGACGTCGCCCTCGCTCGACTCGGTGGCAAGTGAGGTCAACCGCCGGAGCCTCAACATCGGCGCAGAACTGCTGCTGCAGTGGGCCGCCGGGCGTGGCCCCGATGCTCCCCGAGCGCTTACGGACCACGTGCACGCCGTAGCCGGCGCTGATGCTCCGGTGCACCTGGTGGACGGCAGCGGCTTGTCCAACCAGGATCGCGTCGCCCCCTCGACTTTTGTGCAGTACCTGGCCCGGTTCCCACTCACCCAGGGCGGCCGCAACTTCTCCCAGTTGCTGCCCGCCAATGGCAGTGGCACCCTCAAGCGCCTGCGCATGGGATTGCCGGAGCTGGGCGTAGTGCGTGCCAAGACCGGCACCCTCAACGACGTGGCGACGGTGGTGGGTTATCTCGGGCGCCCCGATGGTGTCCTGCTGGTATCGCTGATGTACAACGGCAAGCGCACTTCGGCGGCGCGCCAGCAGCAGTGGGCCCTCTTCCGCACCCTCGGCGCCGATGGCGTCGCCATTCCATCGTTGAGCGATACCCTCGCGACCGACGACGTGCAGCTGGGCGGAGAGACGAGCCGGTAGGGCGGCGGGCGGTAGGGCGGTAAAGCGCTAAGGCGCTAAGGCGGTAAGGCGGTAAGGCGGTAAGTGAGCAGAACGGGGATCCCGGCATAGTGCCTGGATCCCCGTTTCACAGACCTACCGCCCTACCGCCCTACCGCCCTACCGCCTAGGCCTTGCCCCTCGCACCCACAGCGATCAACGCTATGCCGCCAATGACGGCGATACCGCTGAGAATCGGCGAGATCGGCACGCTCTCCTTCTCGCTGGCCGAGACCTGAACCGGACCCGCGTCAACCACCGTCTTGTCACGGGTGAATGAAAATCCGCCCGTCACGAACCCCACGACTCCCAGCACCACCAGCACGAGACCAACGAGCGTGGCAACCTTCATGCAGCCCCCCGGATCAAAGTGGGCGTCGACCCTGGATGACGCGAATCAGGACGACGACGATGGCGATGACCAGCAACAGGTGGATCAGGCCGCCGGCGACATAACCCGTGAGCATGCCCAGCAACCAGAGTACGACAAGGACTATGAAGATGGTCCACAGCATCCGGACCTCCAGGAGATGGGTTGAAGGGGCTTAACCTCACCCCAACGAAGTATGCCTCTGAAGTCGATCCACCGCCAACCGACGACTTCCCACTTCCCACTTCCCACCAGCCTCACCCGACCATGGTCTGCGGCGGATTGCCGAGCGCCTTCGCCACCGCATCGCGTACCCGCGCCTCGCGATCGTCGCTGAGACTGCGGAGTGCGGCCTCCGCCTGGGCCGAACCTGAGAGTCCCAGTGCCTCGATCGCGGCGATGCGGTTGGCCACCGGCTTACGCGCCAGCAATCGCCCGCCTGGTGCCGCCGCGTTCGCCAGCACCTTGACCGTCTCGGCCGTCCCGATCCGGCCCAGCGCCAGCAGCATCTCCCTGACAATCTCGGCGTGGGTTTCCTCTTCCACCGCCACGCTGATCGACATCGCCAGCCCGCGGAGCCGGGCGTCGACCTGCTGGACCAGCGCCAGCCGCACCGCGGGAGACTTGTCCCGCAGCAGCGCTCGAAGCGGCTCCAATCCGCTGGCCACACCGATTCGCGCCAGCGCCACCGCGACCGAGCGCCGGACTCGCTCGTCCGGGTGCCTGGCATGCTTGGCCAGCCTCGGCACGGCTGCGTCCAGGCGCAGCTCGCCGGCCAGATCGGCCACGTTCCTGACCACAAACCATTCGTCGTGCGTCAGCATGTTGACCAGGAGATCGGTGCCTTCGGTCATCTGCCGCAGGGCATCGAAGTAGGCGCGGCGATCCTCCATCCGGTCCGACGAGGCGAGCAGCGCCAGCAGTGCCTCGGTGGCGCTGGCTCCGACACGCCGCATCACGGCCTGGCCCGCCTGCTTGTGCTCTGCCTGCGGCACCAGCCGCGCCAGGTTCTCGACCACGGACCTCGGCATCATGCGGCGCATGGCGATGCCGTACGACCGTGACAGCCCGGAAGCTCCCGCGGCCTGCTCCGCTTCGACCAGCGTCGCGGCGACATCCAGCACCTCGGGCCACTTCTTTTCGTCGGCCAGGCGATCGACCGCGCGCACCACCTCGTTCAGGCGGTCTGCCACGGAGGGATCGCGTGGTGCCGCCCGGATTGCCGTCAGGTGGTCCGGCAACTCGGCGCGCTGCCGCTCGATACCGGAGGACATGGCCGGCACTCCGGGACCGGCCACTCCCTCGTGGACGTTCCAGTCGCCGGCCACATCGAGATTGTCGGGGGCAGGTGGCGCCAGGACCAGGATCGACCGAACCGCGGCGGGAAGCGAACCGGCCATCAACTGCAGCGATTCAAAGGTGCGGGGCGGTTTCCCCAGCATCCGCACCACGTCCAGGAGCTGGGCCACCGTCGCGGTTCCGGCGAGCCTGAGTTCGCCGATGCCACGGTCCAGCAAGTGGGTGCGGAGCGCCCCCACCAGCGGCAACTGGTCCAGCACCGGCACGCCATACACTCGAAGACCGCGGTCGTTTGCCCGCAGGTCGAGTCCCCGACCTCCGATCGCGGCCAGCAGTTTCCGGTACTGAGCCGCCTGCTCTGCCCGCGCCTCCGGCCGATCACGCAGGAGCATGATCATCGAGGCCAGTTCGAAGGCGACTTGTCCGGGGGCGCTCAGCATGGATATGGGATGGTCGTCGGCATGGGAGAATTTGACAAGTGTAGGCCGGTTCCGTGGTTACGGCAATCCGTGGGGCGTCTATATTACTGACATCGGTGCGTCCTTCTTCCAACTTCGACCCGCCATTCGGGCGGGGGTGAGATATCAGCGATATGCGTAGTGTGTTGTTTGCCGGGGTAGCCCTTCTGCTGTCCATCGCCGGACCAGCCGCCGCCCAGCGAGCAGTGCCGGTTCCTTCAGATCTCGTCGCCGACGTGAAGTTCCTCTCCGACGACGCCCTTGGGGGCCGCCTCACCGGTACCGCCGGCGCGGACAGCGCCGCTGCCTACCTCGCACGGCGTTTCGCCGAGGTGGGCCTGCAGCCCGGCCGGGGAGGCTGGTTCCAGGATTTTCCCATGGACGCCAGTGCTCCTGGGGCCCGGCAGGCTCGGCAGGAAGGCGCCCGGGGCCGGAACGTTATCGGAATTCTGCCGGGCGTGGACCCGGCGCTCCGCGATGAGGTCGTCGTGGTCGGCGCCCACTACGACCATCTTGGCGGTGGGCACTTCGGCAGCCTCGACCCCGACAGCACCGGCGCCGTGCACAATGGCGCCGATGACAATGCCTCCGGCACCGCTGCGCTGGTGCAGATCGCCCGCCAACTGCAGACCATGCCTCCGCGACGGACGGTGGTCTTCATCGCCTTCGCGGGCGAGGAGCTGGGATTGCTGGGCTCCTCCTGGTACGTCAAGCACCCGGTGTATGAGTTGAACGAGACCGTCGCGATGGTCAATCTCGACATGGTGGGTCGGCTCCGCGACGGGCGTCTCATCGTGTACGGCACCGCCACCGCCACCGAATTCCCCGCCCTGCTCGACTCGCTCAACTGGTACCAGGGCTTCGACCTGAAGAAGCAGGGCGACGGCTACGGCCCCAGTGATCAGTCATCGTTCTACGCCGCGAAGATACCGGTGCTGCATGTCTTTACCGACCTCCACGCCGATTATCACCGCACCACCGACGACTGGGAAAAGCTCAACTTCGAGGGCCTGGCACGGGTCTCCGAGTTCACCGCCGGCATCGCGTCGGCGATTGCGGGCCGCACCGCTCCACTCACCTTTGTCGAATCGGCTGCGCCAAGCCACATGGCCCTGGTCGCGCCTGGCGGTACCTCGCCTGCCACGCCCGGTTATGGTGCATACCTCGGCACCATCCCCGACATGTCCGAGAGTCCCGGCGGCGTTCGGCTGATGGGCGTGCGCAGCGGCAGCCCCGCGGATTCCGCAGGACTCAAGGCCGGTGACATTATCGTGAGGATCGGCGAGCACGAGGTTTCCGACCTTCAGGCGATGACGGTCGCCCTCCGCTCCTACAAGCCGGGTGATTCGGCTGACATCGTGATCCGGCGCGACGAGGAGACGGTGACCACGCAGGCCACCTTCGGCAGTCGGGACTGAGCCGTGCCCGTCCTCCGGTCCGAACGCATCGTTGCGGCCCTGCGTGGCGCCTTCGCCCGGGATGCCGGACGCCAGGAACTGCTCCAGCTGGCCGCCGACCGGATCCAGGCCGCCGGCGCGCCGTACACCTCGGTCTACATGTACATGCTTGCCGGTGATGACCTGGTGCTCGAGGCCCACGCCGGCCGCGAAACCGAGCACACTCGCATCGCCGTGGGCCACGGCGTCTGCGGCACGGCGGTCGAGCAGAAGGCGGACCAGAACGTTCCCGATGTCCGCGCCATCGACAACTACATCGCGTGCAACACGTGGACCCGGTCTGAGCTGGTGGTGCTCATCCGGCGAGGCGACTTGATCCTGGGCCAGATCGACGTGGACAGCGACGTGCCGGACCCGTTCACACCGGACGAGGAAGCGGAAGTGAAACAGGTCGCCGACGCACTCGCCGTATTGCTGTAGGGGCGACGCACAGGAGACCCATGGAGGAGACCTTCCGCCGTGACATTCGCGGCGTGTCGTTATTCGAGCGTCGGGTTGGGGAGGGACCGCCGGTCGTGGTGCTGCACGGCGGGCCGGGCGCAGACCATGCGTACCTCCGCCCCGGCTTCGATGCGCTCGCCTCCGGTCGGACCCTCATTTACTACGACCAGCGCGGCGGGGGCCAGTCGCCCGTGCCGCGCGACACACCGGTGGGATGGCAGGAGCAGGTGGCCGATCTCGAGGCGCTGCGTGAAGTGTGGGGCTTGCCGTCGCTGACACTCGCCGGCTACTCCTGGGGCGGACTGCTTGCCATGCTGTACGCCATCCATCATCCGGAACAGGTCGAACGGCTGGCGCTGGTCTCGCCAGCGCCAACCTGGCGCGAGGCGCGCAACGAATTCGAGGCCGAGTTCTCAACCCGCAACATGTCTCCCGAGCTGCAGGCCGAACGGACACGGCTGCGCGAGAGTGGACTCCGCGAGCGCGACCCCGACGCCTTTGCCCAGCGGCTGTTCGAGCTGAGCGTAATGCCCTACTTCCACGATCCCGCCAATGCGACCCGGCTGACGCCCTTCCGTATCACCGGCCGCACCCAGCAGGAAGTCTGGAATAGCCTGGGCGACTACGATCTCCGCTCCGCCCTGCGGGGACTTCGGCTTCCCGCGGTCGTGGTGCATGGCGAGTCCGATCCGATCCCGCTGGCCACGGCTCGCATGACTGCCGAATGCCTCACTGCCGAGCTGCACGCCATCCCCGAGTGCGGCCACGTGCCTTATGTGGAGCAGCCCGAGGCATTCGTGCGGAATCTCGACGGATTTCTGCCTCGCTCGTGAATCCCATCGCCTCTCCTTTCGCCGAGGCATTGCAGGATGTGCCGGCGAAGCGCTTCCCCGCCATTCGTGAAGCACTGGAAGCGTCCGACCGCGACGCGCGCGACCGGGACGCGTTCATGGTGACCCGTCCCGCCGTCGAGCTTCTGCGAGACCTCCGGCCGGAGGAAGGCCTGGGTGAGTCCATCGACCAGCTCGCCGCCTTCCTGCACCACGCCTACCTGCACTGGACCGATGGCGAACGCGTGGATGAGATCGGCGACCGCCAGCTGACCGCGCTGCTGGCGGTCGAACCGGATCGGACATCAGTACCGAGCTCGGCGCGATACAGTCGCCTCCCCGAGCGTGTGGTCTGGGCCGAGGTCATCGAGGGTCAGCCTCCGGAGCCGCTCCACGGCTGCTCCATCTACGTCGAGCCCGACGGTGCCCTTCGGGTGCTGGGCATCTTCGGGCTGCATCCCAGTCGTCCCGGGTTCAGTGTGGTCGAGGCTGCGGGCCCCCGCGCCGAGCGGCTCGCGCGCGAGGATGGCACCCCGCTGTTCGGGCCCCGGCTCGCCGGCGGCGAAGTGGCCGGGTTGCACTCGATCGCCGGGCAGGAGGAACTGCTCGAGCTGGGCTGGCGTCTGCAGGCCCAGGCAGACGCATGACGGTCGCTTCCCAGCTCGACCGCCGCGCCGTTGCGCACGCGCTGGAGCAGATTGCGGAGCTGATGGAGCTGAAGGGCGAGTCGGGCTTCCGCTCCCGGTCGTTCCGCACCGCCGCCCGCGCCATTCGCTCGCTGTCTGTGGACCTGCCGACCGCGCTGGCCGAAGACACGCTTCGCGGTGTCCGCGGTGTGGGCCCGGCCACGCTGCATGTCGTGACCGAACTCGCCGAGACCGGACGCTCGACTCTCCTGGAGGAGCTCCGGGAACAGGTGCCTCCAGGGCTGGTGGAGATGCTGCGAATCCCCGGGCTCGGTGTATCACGCATACGGCAGATCCACGACCTGCTCGACATCGATTCCGTTCCTGAGCTCGAAGCAGCCGCCCTGGATGGTCGCCTCGCATCGTTGCCCCGCTTCGGCGTCCGCACCGCGGAGAACGTTCGCGACGGAATTCGCTTCCTCCGCCGCGCCAGCACATTCCGGCTGGCCCATCATGCCGCGGACGAGGCACGAGCCCTCGCGCAAACGCTGCTGCGCCTGCCTGATGTCATCGCGGTCCATCCGGCAGGCGAAGTGCGGCGGCTGAGTGAAGTGGTTGAGTCGCTGGTGCTGGTGGTGGTGAGCAATCTTCCGCCGGCGGAACTGCTCGGCCGCCTCCGCCAGATGCCCGGCGTGGATGAAGTCCTCGAGGCCGATGAGCGTGTGGTGACCGTGCGGTTCGCCGGCGGTACCGCCGCACGCGTCATGGCGACTCCGCCCGCCAACGCCGGTGCCGTGCTGGTGCACGCCACCGGCAACGACGCCCATGTGCGGCTGCTCGAAGCCCGGGCCTCGGCCCTGGGCATGAGCCTCACCGGGGCGGCGCTGTGGCGCGGCAGCACCTTCGTCCCCACCCCCGACGAGGCCGCGCTGTACGCGGCGCTGGACCTGCCCTGGGTGCCGCCCGAATGGCGCGAAGGCACCGACGAACTGGAGGCGGCAAGCAGCGGCACCGGATCCATGCTGGAGCGCGGGTTGCTCCGCGGGCTGCTGCACTGCCACACCCAGTATTCCGATGGCACCGGCACCGTGCGCGAACTGGCCGAGTCCTGCAAGGCCCTGGGGTACGAGTACGTCGGCATCACCGATCACAGCGGTGCGGCAGCCTACGCCGGCGGTCTCACTGCTGATTCGCTGCTCCGCCAGGCCGATGAGATCGATGCACTCAATGCGTCCGGCATTGGCATCCGCGTGCTCAAGGGCGTCGAGGCCGACATGCTCCAGGATGGGTCGCTGGAGTATCCGCCTGCAGTTCTCGACCGGCTGGACTTCGTCATCGCCTCGGTCCACAGCCGCTTCAATCTCGATCGCGCTGCCATGACCGCGCGGATCGTCGCCGCCATGCAGAACCCGTACGTCACCATCATCGGCCATCCCACCGGAAGGCTGCTGCTCCAGCGCAAGCCGTATGACTTCGACCTCGATGCCGTCCTGGCCACCGCGGCCGAGCGCGGCGTCGCCCTCGAGATCAACGCCGACCCGCATCGTCTCGACCTCGGCTGGCGCCACCTGGTCCGCGCCCGGGAACTGGGTGCCACGGTCTCGATCGGAGCCGATGCCCATAGTGTGGCGGGGTTGGAGAACGTTTCGTGGGGCGTGGGCATGGCTCGGAAGGCCCGCATCGAACCCTCGCAGGTGCTGAACACGCGATCCGCTGCGGACTTCGTCGCCTTTGCCCGGGCCCGGCGCTGATGGCCACCAGGAGGATATCGACCAAGCGCGCGGCGGCCGCAAGGGAGACCTTTGCCCGGCTTTCGGCCGAGTATCCTGATGCCCACTGCGAGCTCGACCACCGCGACGCCTTCGAGCTGCTGGCCGCCACCATCCTTTCGGCGCAGTGCACCGACAAGCGGGTGAACCTCGTCACGCCCGTGCTCTTCGCCCGCTATCCCGATGCCGCAGCGCTGGCAGTGGCCAACCCGGCCGATGTCGAGGACATCATCCGGCCCACCGGTTTCTTCCGCAACAAGACGAAGAGCCTGGTCGGCATGGCGCAGGCGCTCGTGGCGGACCACGGCGGTGAGGTACCGGAATCGATGGAGCAGTTGCGGGTCCTCCCCGGCGTTGGTCGGAAGACCGCCAACGTCGTGCTCGGCAATGCCTTCGGCATCAATGAGGGCGTGGTTGTGGACACCCACGTCGCTCGCGTTTCGGCCCGGCTGGGTCTGACCCGGCAGACCGACCCCATCAAGATCGAACGCGACCTCATGGCGCTCTTCCCCCGCGACCAGTGGGCACTCCTGTCGCACCTGCTCATCTTTCATGGCCGGCGGGTGTGCGTCGCCCGGAAACCACGCTGCGCCGAGTGCGTTCTCGCCTCGTTCTGCCCGACTGCCCCTCGAGAGCTTCGAAAGGCAATCCACAGATGACACAGATGAAACTGCTGATGACGCTGATGGGCCTGGCGCTCGTGCTTGGTGCGTGCTCGCCTGCAGGGGATGATGCTGGAGCGGCAGGTGATACCGCTGCCTCAAACGCGCAGGCGGCAGATGCAATTGCGCCCGGCGCGGAAGGGGCGGCGGCGCAGCTCGCTGGGTCTACTCGGCACGGCGAATGGGCGTCGATTCCCGTTGCCGGTGGCGATTCAGTTCGTGCGTGGGTGGTCTATCCCGAGCGGCCCGACCCGGCGCCGGTGGTGGTCGTCATCCACGAAATCTTCGGCCTTACCACCTGGGTGCGCTCGGTGGCGGACCAGCTCGCTGCCGAAGGCTATATCGCCATCGCGCCCGATCTGCTCAGCGGCCACAGCATGCCCATGGCGCCCGACAGCTTCATGGCGGCGGAGGGTGGGATCGATTCGGCCATTGCCATGGTCAGCCGGCTGGATCAGGATGAGGTCATGACCCGGATCGGCGCAGTGGGCGAATGGGGCCTCGCGCTGCCGCCCGCTGCGGACACGTGGGGAGTGGTGGGGTTTTGTTGGGGGGGCACAACGGTGCTGGCGGCCGCTGCCCTGATCCCGGGGCTCGATGCGTCGGTTGCGTACTATGGCGGCATCCAGCAGGACGAGGCTGACTTGTCGCGCACCACGGTGCCGACGCTGGCGCTGTATGGTGGCGACGACGCGCGGGTCAATGCCACGCGCAGCTATGTGGAGGAGAGCTTCCGCGCAGCGGGAGTGGCGTTCGAGTCGGAGACCTACGAGGGTGCCGGCCACGGGTTCCTGCGGCAGCAGACGGGCCAGGACGGCGCCAACGCGCACGCCGCGGCAGCTGCGTGGCCCCGGATGCTGGGGTGGTTCGAGCGGTACCTCTAGTCCAGTCCCTCGCGCTTGCGGTTGAAGAACCCCTTGATGCCGGTGAAGTGATCGGGGGGAAACGCCTCGGTAGACAGCCGCTGCCGCACATCCACGCTACCGAATCGCACCGTGCCGAACAGCTGCACCACCAGCCCGTTCGGCTCGGCGCCGTGGCCGCCTTTCATGTTGACCTTGCCGCCACCGATGAAGTCCTCGATCTCGTTCTCGATCCGGGTGCCGACCGGCACCACCAGCTTGAGTTCGCCCAGCGTCACGTCCACATCGATCAGCAGCGTGTCCCACGTGAACAGCGCGTCGCGCAGGTCAATGAGCAGTTCGCCCATGATCACCTTGGTCTCGATCTCGTAGGGAACAACCCACTGCCCTCGCCGCTTGGTGCTGGCGAAGATCGCGGTCATCCGGAGGCTCTGCGGCGCCTGCGACGCTGGCGCATACGACTCGAGCGAAATCTCCCTGGGGCCGTCCGGCGTATCACGTCCCGCTTCCCACTTCCCACTTCCCACTTCCCACTTTGTAGTCCCCACTTCCAGGTCGGCGATCAATTGGCCGATTGCCGCAGGCGTTGGCGCCTCCCGCACCAGCGTCAGCCGCTGCTCGAACAAATCCACCGAGAGAATGCCCTGGGCCTGCGCCAGGCAAAGCTGGTGAATCGCTTCGCGCCGCCGATCCTCGAGTTCGTGTCCGGTCATGGCCGGGAATATACTTCGAACCATGAACCACCTCGACGAGGCCGCTTCACCCTATCTGCGCAGTGCGGCGCACCAGCCGATCCACTGGCGTGCATGGTCGCCGGAGGCGTTCGCCGAGGCCAAGGCTGGCGATCGCCCCATCCTGCTCGACATCGGTGCCGTATGGTGCCATTGGTGCCATGTGATGGATCGGGAGACCTACGAGGACGCCGGCATCGCCGAGCTGTTGAATGCCAGCTTCACCTGCATCAAGGTGGATCGCGACGAGCGGCCCGACGTGGATGCCCGTTACCAGCGCGCTGTCCAGGCGCTGACCGGCCAGGGTGGCTGGCCCCTCACCGTATTTCTCGATCCCGGCGGCGAGCCGTTCTTCGGAGGTACCTACTTCCCGCCCGACGACCGCTTCGGGCGGCCCGGGTTTCGCACGGTACTGAAGAGCGTACTGGCCGCATGGCGCGACCGGCGTCCCCAGGTTGCCGCGCAGGCGAGCGCCGTGCGACGGGCGGTTGCTGAATCTTCGCGGGCCGGGAGCGGTGAGATCACCGGCGCGATATTCGAGGAAGCCGAGCAGTTGCTGCATCGGGTGTTCGACCAGACGCACGGCGGCTTCGGCTCCCAGCCCAAGTTTCCCCATCCAGCCGCACTGCTCCTGCTGACCGATCGCTGGCGCTCCACCGGCTCCGCCGATGCTCGCGAGATGGTGACGCGAACCCTCACCGGCATGGCGCTGGGTGGCATCCACGACCAGATCGGCGGGGGGTTCCATCGCTACAGCGTGGACGCCGAGTGGATCGTGCCCCATTTCGAGAAGATGTCCTACGACAACTCCGAGTTGTTGCGCGCGTATGTGGAGGGATGGGCGGCATTCGGTGATCCACTCCATCGTGCCGCGGCTGGGGGCATCGTCCGCTGGGTGCGCGAGGTGATGGCCATCGAGGGCGGCGGCTACGCCGCCAGCCAGGATGCCGATGTCGGGCTGGAGGACGACGGCGATTACTTCACGTGGACTCGCGCCGAAGCCGCTGCCGCCGTCGGCGCTGCGGACTTCGAGGTCGCCGCTGCGGTGTGGGACATCGGCACCGCCGGCGAGATGCATCACGCCCCCGACCGCAACGTGCTGTTCGTCGGGGAATCGGTGGAGCACTATGCCCGGCGAACCGGCAAGCCCGAGGTGGCGGTCACGTCATCGCTCGTGCGCGCAGCCGATGCGCTGCGGGAAGTACGTGCGGCTCGCCCCACGCCCTTCGTCGATCCGACCCGCTACACCGGCTGGAATGCCATGATGGCGTCCGCCCTGCTCCGCGCCGGAATCGTGCTGGAGAACCGCTGGGCGGAGGAGCACGCGCTCGCCACCCTCGCGCGGATCCGGGGCGAGGCGGCCGAGACGGACCACGTGCCCCACGATCCCGCTGGCGCCATCAGCGGTCTGCTGGAGGACCAGCTGCAGTGCGCCATGGCGGCGCTGGACGCGTTCGAAGCGAGCCAGGATCGCGCCTGGCTCGACTGGGCCCTCGCGCTGGCGCAGCGCACCTGGCGCGACCACGCGGCCCAGGACGGCGCGCTGGAGGACCTCGCGCGCGGCGCTGGCCGCGAGGGCCTCCTCAGCGCGCCGATCCGCCCGGCGGATGATGCGCCGACGCCCTCACCCAACGGCATTGGCGCGCTGCTGGCACTGCGGCTCGCGGCACACACCGGAGACGGCGAATGGCACCGTCGCGCCGAACGGATCATCTCCTTGTTCGGTGCCGAGTCGGCCGCGTCACCCTTGCACCGGGCCACGCTGCTCCTTGCCGCCGCATGGTTGCTGGGCGACGTCACCCACCTCGTGATAGTGGGCCGCCGCGACGACCCTGCCGCAGTTGTCATGCATCGCGCTGCCGTGGCTTCGTCCGTGGCGCACCGGGTCATCCGGTGGCTGGCGCCGGGCGACCCGCGCGCGGGGTTGCCGGACTCGCTCATCGCGCTTCTGAACGTTGCGTCGGAGGCCGTCGCCACGGGCTACTGCTGCACCGGCACCAGCTGCCGCGCGCCAGTGAAGAACGTGGAGGAGTGGCACGATCTGCTTGCCGAACTCTCATCGAACGGAGCACCGCATGGGCACGCGTGACCCCCGGGTGGACGCATACATCGAGCGCTCGGCACCGTTCGCCCAGCCGATTCTCGAGCACATTCGGTCGGTAATGCACGAGGCCTGCCCCGACGTGGAAGAGACCATGAAGTGGAGCATGCCCCACTTCATGTACCACGGCATGCTGGGCGGGATGTCGGCCTTCAAGGCGCATTGCGCCTTCGGCTTCTGGAAGGGAACGCTGATAGTCCCGGAACAGGAGGAGGCAGCGATGGGTCAGTTCGGCCGGATCGAGAGCATCAAGGACCTGCCGCCTCGGCGCAAGTTCGTCGGCTACGTGAAGAAGGCGATGAAGCTCAATGAGGAAGGCGTCGCCGCACCGCGGGCCGCCCGCTCCAGGCCGAAGAAGCCGCTGCCCATGCCGTCGGATCTGGCCAAGGCACTCGGCCGCAACAGGAAGGCCAGGGCCACCTTCGATGCCTTCCCGCCCAGCCATCGTCGCGAGTATATCGAGTGGATCACCGAGGCAAAGCGAGAGGACACCCGGGCCCGTCGAGTGGACCAGGCGGTCGAATGGATGGCCGATGGCAAGTCGCGGAATTGGAAGTACCAGAAATGAACGGCTGGAACCCCGGGCCTGCCGCTAGTACCATACGAGGGTGACCGTAAGCCCTGGACTCAAGCGAATCCGCCAGAGCCTGATCCTGATGCTGCTGGGACTGGTGCCGATGTTCCTGTGGCTGCTGCTGATCGCGCCCACGGCGCTGATGCCGGGCGGGCTCTCGCCCGGCGCCGCGGCGGTGCTGTTCGGACTTTCCGGCGGCATCACGGTGCTGTCGCTCGTGGCCTATCGCGAGCTGACGGCGGTGCGGCTGGATGCGGGCGCCCCCGAGCGGCCCATGGCGGCGATCATTGCGATGTTCGCGGTTGCTGGCGCAGTATTTTCGCTGGTGGTGTTGCTGTATGGAGTGCGCCGGCTGATGTAGCCGGAGGGCAATATCGAGCGAAAGGCGAAGTAGCGGCCCGGACGGCAAGCCACTACTCTACCCCATCGTCTCTCCGAGGGCCTGGCGCCCCGGCAAGCGGTCCGTCATCACTCTTCTGGAGCATGTCATGGCAACTCGTCTCGAAAAGACCATCAAGCGCGAGCTCGAGCTCGACGGCAATCTCTACACCGTGGCGATCGGTCCGGAGGGGATCAAGATGACGCCCAAGGGCGGCCGCAAGGGCACCGAGTTGACCTGGCGCCAGGTGCTGGGCAGCGCCGCCGCGCCTGAGTCCGCCGGCTTCTAGCTCGCTCGAGGTTGCGCCGGCCGGAAGGAGCCCTCGGGTTCCCTTCGCGGTCGGCGCACTCACATGAAGCAGGTGTACATCGCCTCGGGCCCGGCCGACGCCGAATTTATCCGCGCCCTGCTCCGCGCCGAAGGCATCGGCGCGGTGGTGCAGGGCGATAGCGCGCTGCCCTCCGCCCCACTCCCCTCCGTCTGGGTGCCGGACGAAGACGTACCCCGAGCCCGCGAATTGCTTGACGATTCGGCGTGACTCCCATTCTGCTCTACGACGCCACCTGCGGCTTCTGCGCCGCGAGCATCCAGTTCGTCCTCCGCCATGAACGCCGCCACATCCTGACGTTCGCGCCCCTCGACGGTGCCATCGGACGTAAGGTGCGCGCCACCTGGCCCGACGTGGCCGCGGCCGACACCATGATCCTGCTTGATGGCACCCCAGGACGCCCGCAGCTTCGCTCCGATGCGGCACTCAGCGTCGCGGCGATGATGGGAGGCCCGTGGCGCCTGGCATCCATCGCACGGCTTGTGCCCCGTCGCCTTCGTGATGCACTGTACGATCTGGTAGCGCGCCATCGGCACCGCCTGGCAGACGCCTCGGCGTGCCTGATACCGCCGGCGGACGCGGCAGACCGCTTCCTTGATCAGAACTGACGCGCAGGCGCCAGTTTCCCTGAACGCCGAGGTCTTCATGCCCGCACATGCCTGCCGGGCCAGCTACCGCGCCGCTGCGCTGCTGTTGCTGGCCGGGTGCAGTCCCGGCGCCGATCGCACCGATGGCATCGATGGCGCTGGTGGCACCAATGGCGCCGCCAGGTCCGAGTCGCTCCCGGTGGTAGCCGATACGGTGGATTCTCTTGCCTGGGTGGCGCGCGCCGATGGCATCGGCCCTATCCGCGCCGGCATGACCATCGCCGAAGCGTCCTCCGCCATCGGCGAATCACTCAAGGTGGACTACTCCGACTTCGGGACCTGCGACTACGTCACGCCATCCATCCTGCCGGAAGGTGTGTCGCTCATGGTCATCAGTGATACGGTCGAGCGGGTCGATGTTGTGGATCCGAGCGAAGTCCGGACTGCGGCGGGCGCGGGAATCGGGGATGCAGAATCGTCAGTGGTCACGCGCTACGGGTCCGCAGCGACCGTCATGCCGCACAAGTACACCGGCCCGGAGGGGCACTACATCGTAGTGACTCCGCCCGGCGATTCGCTGCATCGTATTGTCTTTGAAACCGACGGCGCCGCGGTGACCATGTTTCGGGTCGGCCGGGCGCCGGCGGTGAACTACGTGGAGGGCTGTGCGTAGGGCTCCATCAGGGGCGGCCGGAAGGCCGCCCGGTGACTGGCCTATTCGTCCCGGCTTGCGCTGCGCTTGCGGCGACGCCGGCGAGCAGCGGCGGCCTTCAACTGGCGCGCCTCGCTCGGCTTGACGTAGTAGCGCTTCTTGCGGAGTTCCTGCAGCAGCCCTGACCGCTGCACCTTCCGCTTGAACAGGCGGAGCGCCTGCTCGATACGCTCGTCGTCACGCAGACGGACTTCAATCATTCGAATTCACCCTGCCCTTGTGGCGCTGGGAGTGGAGAGGCAAGAACCGGCCGGCCCCATGTAGCGAGCCGGCCGGTTCATTGTGGTCAGTCCTGATACCTCAGGCGCCGAGCCGAACCACGTTCTCGGCCGCGGGGCCCTTCTGGCCCTGAACGACGTCGAACTCCACCCGCTCACCCTCGGTGAGCGACTTGAAGCCCTGGGCCTGGATGGCCGAGTGGTGCACGAAGCAATCCTTCTGACCGTCCTCCGGCGTGATGAAGCCGAAGCCCTTCGCGTCGTTGAACCACTTGACCGTTCCGGTTGTACGCATGTCCTGTTTTCCTGTTTCCTTGCGGTCCTGAGACCGCGTGTGAATCGTGACAGCCTCACGAAGGCTCCGACGGTGGGCCGCGGAATTGCGGCCGCCCCGCGCGATTCACAGTCAACAGAAAGGGGCCGGCACGAAGCCTGGCCCCAAGTGACACTCGGAACTGGTCCGCATCGACTGAATGCGGGAATCGCTAGCCCCGATAATAGCCATTTTGCCCTGTTTCCGCAATATCCCGCCTCCGCCGTTCCCTTCCCGGGCCCGCGCCCCCACCTTCTGAAGATCTCCCGTCGGCACCCCAGCAGGCGGGCGCAAGCGAGGGCCAGATGCGAATTCGCAACCTGTTGCCGTTATTGATCTTGAGTGGTGGATGCGCCGCCGCCGGGCCGCGGCTGGAGCCGGGGCCTGTCGTCTTCGAGCGCAGCATGGCCGTGGGCGAGTACAGCGTGGTTCGGCTGGAAGAGGACAAGGTCTACGTCCTGGAGGTGCGATATGGCCGGATTTCGGTCAGCGTCCGGCCCGACAGACCGGGGACCCTGCCGCCCCTGATCAGCTCCAACGTGGTAGGTATCCGGATCCAGCC
>JAICQR010000025.1 GCA_025937755.1 Gemmatimonadales bacterium
CTGCGAGTCCGACCGGGTCGCGGACCGATCGATCGCACGGCATCCCGAGGCGCCAGATCGGGACGGATGAGGCACGCGACTGGCCTCACCTGCCCGGAAGTGCCGAGATATCAATGCCAGCCGAAACCCTTGGAAAGTCCGACTGACTCCACCATCAGCACTGCCGAGCCGCCTTCCGCGTTGTATGCGAACCCGGAGCCCGCACACGCGACGAATTGCGTGACCCCAATTTGGGAAGTGGGACCAAATCGCGCAAGTGCCTGATTTTATTCGGTTTAGGTCACTTCGGTGTGGAAGGAATGTGGCTCACGAAGCGCTTTCCACTGGTGCGGTTACACCATCCATCCACAGAATGTGGAGATGTGTATCAACACGGCGCCTAGCCGGCCAGCGGGTTGTAGCGGGCCCCTGCCGGCCGGTACTCGATCCGGTAGGCCCGGAAGAACCCGCGAGCGACGGCGTCGTAGCCGTTGATACGCTCCTGGATCGGCGCCGCCTTGGCGTTGCCGTACCCTCGGACCTCCTCGCCGTTCCCCGGCTTCCCCATTTCTGCGAACGTCGAATCGCATGCCTGCAGCAGTCGGGGAAGGCTGTCCAGCCCCGCGAGCACCCGAAGTTGCGCCTGCTCCTGCCGCCAGTCGGCCGGCTTCGCCGCGACTACGCTCGCCCTGGTGGTGGACACCACGGGCAATGCTGCGGCGCAGCTCCTGGCCAGACGACGTGACCTTGAAGCCAGGGCTGCTGCGGACGACCGGCGCAGGTCCTGGCGCAAGCTGGCGACGGACGCTGTCACCAGCGAGAGCGAGTCCCGCATCTCATACAGCGACACCCGCACCGCTTCCAGTTCCGGTGCGAGCGCCTTCTCCGGAAGGATTACGGTGGCCTGGGCTGACAACGGAGCAACAACGAAGGACAGGGCCAGCAGCAACGACGCAAGCTTCATGATTCGGTTCCAACCTCGATGTAGCGCCACTCCGGCTCGTCGTCGGCCGCGAGGAAGAGCGCCCCGGCAGAACTGGCGGCGAACCATCCCCCAACCATCGCGCAGGGCGGAGTAACATGTTCCAGAATGTGGCCGAACCAGCGCCTGAGGTGCCGGACCTCGGGTCCGCGGCGGCTCAGCAGGGCCATGAGTGAACCAGTGCCGGACGTCGCTCGCAGAAAGTGCGCCACCGCGTGGGCCCGCTGGCTGAACTCGACCGCTTTCACTCCCGGCTCGTCGAACAGCACCGCGCCCTCGAACAGGTCCATGGGCGGAGCATCAAGCCGGGGGCCAAGATAGACATACCGCCTGCCGTCTTCCGCCTTGCGCTCCACCACCGCCGCCGCCGTCTCGCTGGTCAGCCTGGCGGCGTGGACCATGTCCTCATCCCGGAGAATCCCGACCGCCCCTGTCCACTCCAGGGCAGCAAGGGCGTTTTCGACCGGACACCCGATCCCGTCATCGAACGCCAGCAGCCGGGGAGCTTCCCCGGCCCTGAGCACGAAATGAGCAAGCGCCTCGGCTCGATCCGAGTAGCTGCGAATGACCAACAGAGCTGGTGCTGACATCCCGTAAATCTACCCTCAGCAAGGCGTTTGGGCGAACCTCAGGGGACCAGTTCGCTTTTCCCTTCGACCTTCACAATCCACAGTCCCGAGTTCATGTCCGGCGCGTAGATGTAGCCGTTCCGATAGATCGCACCCCACGTGTTCGGGACGTTCGGGGTCATCCCCCTGGAGTCCCCGGTGACGACGTGCGCGATCTCCCGGCCCTGGGCCAGCAGGTCACCCCGGAGCTCGCCGGAGATGTCGAGCACCCGCAGCCCTCCCTGGTAGTCACCCATGTAAAGCGTATCTCCGGCCACCCACACGTTGTGGGCGCCTCCGTCCTTCGGCTCGTACCATGCCACGGCGCGGGGATGCTCGATGTCCGATACGTCCACCACGTGCAGCCGGCCATAGGCGCGGCCCAGGCCGATGACGCCGCCGCCCTGGGTGGGACTCGGCCTCGCCGCGAAGACTTCGTCGCCCAGGAAGACGTACTTGCCGCTTCGCCATGCCGTGTGGGTGCCCCGGATGAAACCCGGCCCTCCCACCGCCTCGACTTCGCGGTAAAGCGACTCGAGGTCGTACTTGAACTGGGAGACCAGCTGGGGGTTGGAGGGGCTGCCACCCTTCATGCCATTGCCGACGTCGAGGATGACCAGTCCATCGTTCCAGTACGACAGGTAGGCCAGCCCGTCCTGCACGTCGATGTCGTGCAGCATTCGCCCGGCCGAGGAGCGCGGCGTCTCCCAGCGGGCAACTTGGCGCGGCTGACGAGGATCCCGGATATCGATGACGCGCATGGAACCGGTCGCGTCGTCGGTGAGATAGACGTGCCCGTCGTAGATGAAGGTGCTGTGCACACCGCCGCTCACCGTTTCGGTGAAATCGGCGATCGGCCTGGGATGCGCCGGGTCCTCGAAGGACAGAATGACGATGCCATTCTTCCGGGTGCTGGATCCCTCGCGGGTCAGTACGCCGTAGCGGCCATCCGCCGTGGTCATGACGTCGTTGATGCCACGCGCGTCCACCACCACGGAATCGGTAATGACTGGCTTCGCGGGATCAGCGAGGTCGATGGCGTAGACTCTGTCGCCCACGGTGGAGAGGTAGCCGTGCCGGCCGTCAGGGTGGAGCCAGAACTCGGACGCCATCAGCTTGATCGGCAAACGTCCCACCAGCGTGGTGGGACGCTGCACGTCACGCTGCCGCACCGCGATGACCGACTCGGCGCTGCGCCCGGCGAAGCTGGCCACGACCCGATAGTCACCCGGCTCGTAGGCGACGAAGTACCCGTCGTCGTCCACCACGGCCGCACCGCCTGCCACCGACCACTCGGGCCGCGCTCCCTCGAGCGCCGTCCGCCCCGCAAGCGCGGCGAACTGCAGTGGCACAACATCACCCGTGCGCACGCTTGTGTCGCCCGGTGCGACACGCAGGGCAGTGACCGGGTTCTGCACCACCGTCAGCCGCAACGTGGTCGACGCGCGGCCGCCGGAGGCGGTAAGTGTGACACGTCCCGGTTTGCCGGCAGTCATCCGGCCGGCAGCGCCGACCCGCACCACATCCGGATCGCTGCTGCGCCACTGCACCTGGTCATGACGCGTATCGCCTGTCGCGCTGGTGACCGATGTCCTGAGCACCACCGACTGCCCGGCGTAGAGCCGCTCGATGGCCGGCGCCACGGCGATGTGCGCCGCCGGCCCGGGGAGAATCGTGATCCGGGCGAACTGGGTGGTCGGCCGCCCGCCGGCTCGCGGGCTCACCAGCGCCGCAACTCGCATCGTTCCAACCGCACCGCCGGTCACCAGCCCGGCAGAATCGACCGATCCCTCGAAGCTGCCGCCGGCATGGAACCAGCGGACCGTCACATCGGCAAGCGGGCGGCCCGCGCTGTCGAATGCTTGCGCCTTGAGCCGCAATGTGTCGCCTACCTCTACCGCGACTTCGGCCGGTGTGACTTCGACCCGGGCGATCGGAGACCTGGGCAGGGGCGGTGCGGATGGCGCCTGCTGCAGAGCCAGGAGTAGAACCAGCATGAAGATCCTCGTCGGTGATGCGGGACGTCGTGAGGGTGCGCGTTGCCAATCTAGCGTCGGCCCCCGGCTGCGGTAGGTTGCATGCTCACATGGCATACGTACTGGAAACCGCGCTGTACCAGTCCCCCATCGGTCCGCTGCGCCTGGTGGAGGAAGCCGATGGGCCGGTTGTGGTCGAGTTCCCCGGCCGCTCGAACCGGGTGCGGTGGACCGTTCAGGTCAGAGGAGCGACCCCCACCATTGAAGTCCGGGAAAGCGGCTGCGATCAGACGCGAGCACTGCTGGATGCCTACTTCGAAGGCCGCCCCCGGCCGTTCCGGTATCCCCGGCGATTGGCCCGCTGGTTCGACCCGTCGCCCGCCATGATCGCGGTGCATCGCGCGATTTGCCGCATTCCGTTCGGCAGCACCCGGTCGTATGCCGACATCGCCCGGCAGACTGGGCTCCATCCCCGGCTGGTGGGGCAGCTGGTGGGCGCCAATAACCTGGCCATCCTCGTCCCGTGCCACAGGGTGGTGGGCAAGCGCGGGGAACTCGTGGGATACGGTGGGGGGCTGAGCCGGAAGCGGTGGCTTCTGGCCCATGAAGAGCGCCACGCCGGCCTGGTGCTCCGCTGACGCCCGGGGCCCATATTGACAGCCCGGAATTCCGGCGTGACCTTAGGCCATGCGTCCGCAGGGTCCAGCAGAAACCAGCTCGGCATAGCGTAGGCCGGTCGGGGCCAGAGAAAGGCTCCGGGCGGTTTTTTTGTCGGCCACTCGGGCCGGCACGTAGAACGGAGCGTTACGCTCCCGCACAGTAGAGGCTTCCGAAATGGCGAAGGGCACGGTCAAGTGGTTCAATGACGCGAAAGGCTTTGGCTTCATCGCGCAGGAGGGCGGCAAGGACGTGTTTGTGCACCACACCGCTATCTCCATGGACGGCTTCCGGTCGCTGGCTGAGGGCGACACGGTCGAGTTCGACATTGTAGAGGGTCCGAAGGGTCTTCAGGCGGCGAACGTCAGAAAGGCGTAGCTGCGGCCCTGCGCCATTTACCTCACCCCCACCGCGCCCGGCATCCGTCGGGCGCGGTGTCGTTCTTGCTGCTCTCCCAGGCACCCCCGGAAGGATTGAATCCGATGACCGGTATTTCCCGACTGCTGCGAGCCTGTGCCGCCGCCCCCATGCTGGCCCTCGCTGCATTGGCTTTTGACGTCCCCGCTGCCACCGCGCAAGCGGCTGCAGCCGACCCTAGTGCGCTCCAGTTCCTTGGGTTCCGCGCCGGGGCCCAGCTGGCCGACGTTGCGGTCCAGATGCGGGCGCTGGGTGGCACGCCACTCCGCTGTGATCGTGCAAAGGCCGACCGGCGCCTCCAGGAGTGCCGCGGCACAGTGCGCGACCCGCAGCACGGGGGCAACGTCCGGGTGTGGCTTTCAGCCATCGACTCGACGGCCGCGATTCTCACCCTCAGCGCCGACGTCGCTCCCGACCAGCTCGATCGCTGGCGCAGCGGACTGGAACAGGAGTACGGCCGAGTCGGCGCCCGGGTGCAGGGCCCCCAGTGGATGATGCAGTGGGTCCGCGACAGCCGTATGGTGCGGCTGACGTGGCGGGTCAACCGCGAGGAGCGGGTGGCTTCGGTCAGTCTGGTGGATGGCCAGGTACTCGACGGTTGGGGCAACAATCGCCGCGAAGCCCGGGGCGGATGACCCCTGAGTGAGAAGTGACAAGTGAGAAGTGAGAAGTGCCGGGGTGAGCCCCTGCATACTTCTCACTTCTCACTTTTCACTTGGTCGGGTGCTTGCCGTTTTCCCCGCACTTTCGTAACTATCTGCACTCCCCCGCCACTTGCCGCGCGCCCTTGAGCGCGCTTCGGAGACGCGCCTGTGAGCAGGCACGCACGCCTCGGTTACCTCGCCATACTCCTGCTGGCCGCCTGTAGCCCGGGCAGCGACGACCCCATTTACATCGGCCTCGCCGGTTCATTTGACGATGAAGTCGGACACCCCATGACCCTCGGCGCGCAGCTCGCCGTCGAGGAGATCAATGCCGCGGGCGGCGTCAATGGGCGTCCGATCGCGCTGCTCGAGCGCAACGACTACGGCAATCCCGACAGCGCCGTCATGGTGGCCATCGACCTCTACGCCAGCGACGCGGTGGCGGTGGTGGGTCACCTCTATTCCGGAACCACCCTGGCCGCGTCGCCGGTGTACAACAGCGGCGCCACCCCGATCGTCGCCATCTCGCCTTCGTCGTCCGCACCCGACGTCTCGGAGATGGGTCCCTACACATTCCGGGTCTGTCCCAGCGACGAGCAGCATGGAGAAACGCTGGCCGCATGGATCCGCGAGCGTCTGGGCCTCCGCTATGGCTCGGTCTTCTATCTCAATGATGGATACGGCCGCGGTGTTCGGCAGCGGTTCACCGCCGAGTTCGTGCGCCGCGGTGGTGTGCTCGGCGCGGTAGCCCCCTACCTGGGTGGCACACCCGAGGTCGATGCATTGATGGACCGGCTGGCGCAGGACACCGCCGCGCAGTTCATCGTGGTGGCCGGCAACCTCAGCGAAGCGGAGGAGATCCTGCGTCAGGCCCGCGCCCGCGGCGTGACCCTGCCCTTGCTGGGGGCCGACGGCCTCGAAGGCATCGAGGGATCCGGCCCCATTGCGGAGGGGGTGTACGAAACGCTCGCATACCTCCCCCAGCTTGACCGGCCTGGCAATCGCCAGTTTGTGGCCAGCTACACCGAGCACTTTCCCGATGAGCCACCACCCAACCAGCCGGCCGCGGCAAGTTATGACGCCATACACCTGCTCAAGCGGGTGATGCTGGAGCACGGAAGCGAGCGCGAGGCAATCCGTGAAGGACTCGAGGCGGTGACGGTCGAGGAGCCGTTCGAAGGCGTGACTGGCCAGATCGCCTTCGATGGCAACGGCGACGTGCCAACCCGCGAAGTGTACGTAGCGGTGGTGCGCAATGGGGCGCTCCGGCTCGCGGGGGGGCAGTGATCACGCTTCGAAGTCTTCGCGGCAAGATCATCGCCACGATGGTGTTGCTGATCGTACTGGTGCTGGTCATCGCCATCATCGGCGTGAATGCAATCAGCCAGATGGACCGGTCGGTGGGGCGGGAGCTGGAGGGAGTGGTGGAAGGCAGTTCGCTGGGAACGGCGCTGGTCGGTGCGGCGACCGCCGAGATCCGTGCCGCAGAACAGTATCTGATGCGTCCAACGCCGGATCTGATCGACGAGTTCATCAACGCCGGCGACTCGTCGTACGCCTTCCAGCGGCGCTACCGGGAACTGAGCGGGCTCAGCACCGCCGACCGGGTGCGCCTCAATCGCATCGCTTCCACTCAGGCAGCCATCGAAGTCAATTACGCGCGGGCCCATGCGCTGGCGGACCTTGGAGAGACGGCGGAGGCTGCCCGCGCGGCGGAAGCGGCCCGCCTCCCCAGCGATTCGCTCATCGCCGACGTGCGGGCGCTCACGGCGGCCCAGGGCGAACACGCCCGGGAGCGCGCCGAGGAGCTCGCCGCACAGGCTGCACGCCGCCGCAACGCGCTCTGGCTGCTCTTCGGGGTGGTGCTCCTGATCGGCATTGCCGCATCAGCGGGTGCAGTGCGTACGGTGGACCGCCCGCTGCGCCGGCTGGTCGATGCCGCCGACCGCTTCGGCTCGGGCGACCTCCGCCCGGTCGAGCTGGGTGACATGCCCACCGAACTTGGGCGGCTGTCGCTCGCCATGGAGCATATGGGCGCTCGTCTGCGTGACGTGGTCGGGGCGGTCTCCCGTGAGGCCGGCGAAATCTCCACCCGGGCCACCGACTTCAGCGCGATGAGCGAGGAACTCGCGGCGTCGAGCGGAGAGATCTCGACCGCCATGGTGCGGGTGGCAGGCAGCGCCGAGCAACAGCGCACCGGGATGGATCAGGCCGCCACCCTGCTCGAGGAATTGCGCGACGCCGCCTCGCTCAATGCCGAGGCCGCCGGCAAGGTGGTGACGCTCGGCGAACAGATTCGTACCCTGGCCGCCGCCCACAGGGAAGATGTCGAGAACGCCGGCCGTACCCTGCTCGATGTGCGCGAAGTCGTGCAGACCTCGGCGTCGCAGGTACAGGAACTCGCCAAGCTGAGCGAGACCATCACCGATTTCATCGACCTCATCAAGCAGATTTCCTCCCAGACCAATCTGCTGGCGCTCAACGCCGCCATCGAGGCCGCTCGTGCTGGCGAACATGGGCGCGGCTTTGCGGTGGTGGCGGAGGAGGTGCGACGGCTGGCCGATTCCAGCGCCCATGCCGCGGAGGATGTCACCAAGACGGTTGAATTCATCCGGCGGCAGGTGCGCGAAGTGTCTGGCACAATGGAAATCGGGTCGGCCAAGGTGGCAGGCGTGGAAGGCGTCGCCCAGGCCGCTGCCAGCGCGCTCAATGAGATCGCGCGTGCGGTGGACGATGTCCATCGCGCGGCGACGCAGGTAGCTCGCGAAACCGACGCCAACCGGAAGATCGTTGATGCCCTGGGAGAGCGGACCCAGCAGGTGGCGCAAAGCGCCAATGAACACGCCGCCGCCAGTCAGGAAGTGACGGCGGCGGCGGAAGAACAGAGTGCGAGTACCGAAGAGATGGCGTCGTCCGCGGGCGAACTCCTGCATGGCGCCCACCGGCTCACCGCCGCCATCCGCGACTTCAAGACCTGAGGCCCGACCTCAGCGCTTGCGCGCGGGGCGCGCTGGTTTCTTCACCGGGCGCGCCGGCTTCCTGGTCGGCCTGGCGGGCTTGGCAGCCGCCTTCCGGGCAGTGGCCTTCGCTGCCCGCGTGGCCTTGGCGGCCGGCGTCGCCTTGGCGGCGGCGCGGTCCACCCGCTTCTGGTGAGCCGACTGCACTTCCTCCATCACCCGCTCGGACTCGTCCTGCGTCATGAGGCTCCGGCGAACCGCAAACTGAAGCAGCTCTTCCGAATCCGCGGGACGGAACTCCTCCAGCCGGGCTGCGGCCCGCGACAGGTGCACGATCGCATCCGCAACCGGGCTGCGCAGCACCTGCGCGATTCCCGGCAACGTCTCCATCAGCGAAGAAATCTGCGAACCACCAAGCTCTGCCACGAGGCCCTCCTGAGCCAAAGACCCGTAAAACGGCCCAGAACGTAACGGGTCAGGCCCCTGCCAGTCTAGTAGTAGCTGCTACTACTTCTCACTTCTGACTTCTCACTTCTCACTTCTCACTTCCCACTACCCACTTCCCACTTCCCACTACCCACTTCCCACTTCCCACTTCCCACTATTCAATCACCAGCCACCCTGCTTCATCATACGCCCGATGGGGGAGGCAGAAGAACCGGTACCGTCCCGCCGGGAGATTGGGTGGAATGGTAATCCGATACTCGCGGCCGGCCGGCACCAGCGGCCCGGCCAGGTCACCGACCCGGTTCGGCATCGCGGCATTGAGTGCCTGCCGAGCTGCGGCTGAAATTGCCCGTTCGAACGAGACCGCGTGCGTTGCTTCGGCCCCACGGAAGACCAGGATATCGCCCGCCTTGGCGGTGACCGTTTCCGGCTCATAGGTGTATGACTCTTCATCTTCGTCGGCCCGGGTCTCGATCACCAGGCGTTGCTGGCCCTGCACCATACCCGGAAGCAGCATCCAGGCAAGGAACAGCGCAGCGGCGGAAATGCGCATTGGCGCTCCCGGGTTGACGGTCTATCGAGCCGGCGAATCCAGCCCTACATTGGAAAGATGGCGGGAGGCGCGGCATGCGCGCCATGTTGCCTGCCGAAGGGATGTGCCGTGGGACGCAGGGGCATCAAGGAATACCGAGCACCGGAGGCACTGGTCCTGATCGCCCTCGATCGAGACCGGAAGCCGCTGGTCTGCCCTTCCTGCGGCTCCCCCGAAGTACGACGCACTCCGCGGCGCGCCGAGGACGTCGGCGGACGCGTCACGATGGCGTGCGCGGCCTGCGGCCGCAGTGCCTGTTACATCGAAAGCGCCTCCGGGCCCGTCGTCTCTCCCGAGTCTCCCAATCCCTATGTTCACTGACGCTTGACGCGCACCCGGTGTGCGGGCATTGTCCTGCCCCATGCCCGCACCCGCCTCTCGGCTCTTCCAGACAGTTTTTCTCGATCTCATCGGCTTCGGCATCGTGCTCCCGCTGCTGCCAAGCTTTGGATTCAAGTACACCGAGAGCGCCGCGCTCATCGGTGCGCTGGTAGCCACCGACTCACTGCTGACCTTCGTGGTCGCTCCCTGGTGGGGGCGGCTGAGCGATCGCATCGGCCGGCGGCCGGTGCTACTGGTCGGGCTGGCGGGCAGCGTGCTGTCCTATCTGGCGTTCGGCCTCGCTGGCAGCCTCGCGGTGCTGTTCCTCTCCCGGATCATCTCGGGCGCTACCGGCGCCACCATCCATGTCGCACAGGCCTATCTCGCGGACGTCACGCCGGCCGAGCGTCGGTCGCACGCGATGGGACTGATCGGTGCTGCGTTCGGGCTGGGGTTTACCGTGGGCCCGGCGATTGGTGGCATCGCCAGTCGCTACGGTGATTCCCTTCCCGGATTGATCGCGGCAGGGATCGCCGGAGCCAACCTGCTGCTCGCGTGGCGCTGGCTGCCCGAGACCGATGTGCGCCGCCGCCCCGACTACCGCCCGCTGCCGTTGCGCGAGACGGGGCTGGGGCTTCCGGCCGGGGTCATGTTCGCCTCCACCCTCGCGTTCACCGCGATCTACGTCTCATTTCCGCTCTTCGCGCAGGAAGTGCTGCACTATGAGCGTCCCGCGGTGTCGAGCTTCTTCGTGGTGATCGGGCTGGTGACCATCGTGGTGCAGGGACGACTGGTAGGAAAGCTCGCGCCACGCGTGGGCGAGCAGCGGCTGGTGCTGGTCGGCTCGCTGATCATGGCGGCCGGGTTCGGGTTGTTCCCTGTCGCCTCGGTGTCGACTGCAGGGTTGGTGTTGTGCCTGGTGGCACTGACCAGCGGCTTCTGCCTGGTGGGTCCCAGCCTCGCGGGCCTGGTTTCGCGTCGCGCCCCCGCCGAGGGCCAGGGCCGGGTGCTTGGATTGTTGCAGAGTGTGGGGGCGGTGGCGCGGATCGTGGGGCCTCCGGCGCTTGGATTCGTGCAGCAGGCGGCCGGGCCTCCGGCGCCGTTCTTCGCTGCAGCTGGCGCCGCGCTGGCGGCAGCCGTGGTGGCGTCAGTCGGGCCCGGAGAAAATCCGGTCCCAGCGAATTGACGTCAGGAACGGCAGCGGGCTGAGGCTGGCCTGGTCATACGAGTAGTAGATGAACATCGGCGAGCCACGCAGGCTCTCGCGCGGAAGGAAACCCCAGTACCGGCTGTCGTACGAGTTGCCCCGATTGTCCCCCATCACGAACAGCGATCCGGCCGGCACCACCAGCGGGCCCCAGTTGCGGGGATCAGGCGCATACTCTGCGGTGTCGGTGCGCGCGAGGTACGGCGTCTGCCACTCGCGCATCCGCTCACGATAGGGACTCGAGCGCTGGCCGCTGTCGCCGGGAATGACATAGGGCTCCGGCACCCGGTCGCCGTCGCGATACAGCACCCCCTCGCGCATTTCCAGCGTGTCTCCCGCCATGCCCAGCAGCCGCTTCACCACCTTCATGTCCGCGTCTTCCTTGGAGTCGAACACGACGATGTCGCCACGCCGGGGCTCGCGCACTGCGGGAAGCCTGCTGTGGATGAACGGGATCTCGGCTCCGTACAGCGCCTTGTTGACGAAGAGCCAGTCGCCGACCAGCAGCGTGCGCTCCATGCTGCTGGACGGAATGTGGAAGCCCTCCAGCACGAAGGCGCGCAGCACCAGGAAGATGAGCAGCGCTCCGCCCAGGGACCGGGTCCAGTCCCAGAGAATCGCGCCCGAGCGGCGCAGTGTCGCGCGGAGTGGTGGCATCATGATGGGTGATGCAGCAGCCGGTCCCAGCGAATCGCAGTGAGAAACTTGACGGACCGCCAGCTGTCGGGGTTGTAGCTGTAATAAATAACGATGGGGGTTCCTCGGATGTTTCGCCGTGGCAGGAAGCCCCAGTAGCGCCCGTCGTAGGAGTCGTCCCGGTTGTCACCCATCACGAAGAACGAGTCCTGGGGTACCACGATCGGGCCCCAGTTCTGGAGGTCCGGCTGGTAGGACGCCGGATCGACTCCGGCCAGGTACCGGGTCTGCCATGACCGCATCTTGGCCCGCATCCGGGGCGATTCGCTCTTGGTGATGTCCGAGTGCACCACAAACGGCTCCGGCTGCAATTCCCCGTCCCGGTACACCTGCCCGTGGCGCATCTCGAGCGTGTCTCCTGCCACGCCGATCACGCGCTTCACGATGTCCATCCCCTCGTCTTCCACCGAGTCAAAGACCACGACATCACCGCGTGCAGGCTCGCGAAACGCGGGCAGCCGGATCCCGGTGAACGGCACCACCGCGCCGTAGATCGCCTTGTTCACGAAGAGAAAGTCGCCGGGCAGCAGGGTGTTCACCATGCTCGGCGACGGGATCCGGAACGCCTCGACCAGGAAGATCTTGAGGAACAGCCAGATCACCACCGCAATGGCGATCGACTTGCCCCACTCCCTGATGGCCGAGCGTGGTGGCGCGCCCGCGTCGGTCATTCCACCCAGTCCGCGATGAAGATATTGGTCTCGCCCTCGGCGCCGCTTCGGTTGGATGCGAACACCAGCTGGCTGCCATCGGGACTGAACACAGGGAAACCGTCGAAGACGTCGGATGTCGTTACCTGCTCAACGCTGCCGCTGGCCAGGTCCAGAAGATACAGATCGAAGTTGCGGCCCCGAGGCGTTTCATGGTTCGACGCGAAGATGACCCGCTCGCCGTCAGGGTGGAAGAATGGCGCGAAGTTGGCACCACCCAAGTGGCTCACCTGGCGCGGGTCGGACCCGTCGGCGTTTGCGACCCACAGCTCCAGCTGGCTGGGCCGCACCATCCGCTGTGCCAGCAGCCGCTGGTAGTCGGCGGAGTCAGCGGCAGTTTCGGGATACTGCGCTCGCCACACGATCCGGTTGCCATCTGGCGAGAAGAACGCGCCGCCGTCGTACCCCACGCGATTGGTCACCCGCCGCACGTCCGACCCGTCAACATTCATGACGTACAGCTCGATATCGCCATCACGGGTGCTGGTGAAGATCACCTTCTGTCCATCCGGCGAGACCGTGGCCTCGGCATTGTAGGCGCCGTTGTCGGTGAGCTGACGCAGGTCGCTGCCGTCTGGCCGGGCGGTGAAGATCTCGAACTGCCCCAGCGGCCACACATAGCCCTGGGAAAAATCGGGCGGCTCGGGACAGGCCGGCGATGCAAGGTGGGTGGAACTGTAGAGGATGCGGCGATCGTTGTCATAGAAATACCCGCAGGTCGTTCGGCCCAGGCCGTTGGAGACCCGGTGCATGTTGCTGCCATCAGCGTTCATGATGTACTGCTGGTCGCAGCCGGCCTCGGTGTCTTCCTGCCGCTGGAAGATCAGCTGCTTCCCGTCGGAGGAGAAATAAGCCTCCGCGTTGTTGCCCCCGAACGTCAGCTGCCGCACGCTGGCGAAGTGACGCTCGCCCGGAAGCACCAGTCCAATGCTGTCCGGTGTGCCGGCAGCCCCGGTGGGCGCCTCCGGCCGGCTTCCGGTCGTGGCGCAGCCACCGAGTACCAGCAATCCAATGATCAACACGTCGAAACGCACAATGCCTGCCTTCGATTCAGTCAAGGGAGTGGTCAAACATAGTGGGGAGGCTCATGCAGCCTGCAGTCGCTTCAGGGCTGCCCGAATCCGCCCTGCGTGGCCGGCAGCGCGAGTCCGGGGAAAGAGCTGCGCGATCCTGCCGGCTGGGTCGATGATTACCGTGGTGCGGATCAGGCCAATGTAGGCCCGGCCGTACAGCTGCTTCTCGCCCCATGCGCCGTACCGTTCTGCGACGCGGTGTCCTTCATCCACCAGCAGTGGAAAGGGCAGCCGGTACCTGGCGCGGAAGGCGCGGTGGGTTGCCGCGTCATCGGGCGAGACGCCGAGCACCACCGCTCCAGCTGCCCGTAATGCTTCCCAGCTGTCTCGCAGATCGCAGGCCTGGGTGGTGCAGGCCGGCGTGTCGTCTGCAGGATAAAAATAGAGCACCACCCACCGGCCCCGCTGCTGGGCCAGCGACACCGGCGTTCCGTCCTGGTCGTCGAGTACGAACGTCGGCGCCATCGTGCCCACAGCGAGTCCGGCGATGCCGCGGGCCTTGGCGCCCATCACCGGCCGCTGCCGAACTGGGTCGGCGCCAGCGGACCGCGCAGCCGGAGGATGGGGTAGTCTCCTCCGCTCGCCAGGGACTCGTCCATCAGGTTCCACGCGACGATGCCGTCCTCGCTGGCCGGCTCGAGGATGTAAGCGGCCAGCACGCCGTCCTGCTGCGCGGTCGGCACCAGCCACCAGATTCCGTCGCCACTGGCCGGTCCTTCGGCCCACGCACCTTCCACGCTGGCCAGTCGATGTTGCTCGAACTCGCGCCTCGCGTGCGACACGCTGTCGATCCGGAAGCGTTCCGTGGGCGCTTCCCACCCGCTGGGAACCCGCACCACGCGTACTCCATGCCGGCGCAGCAGTTCGACCACGCCCTGGTGCTGATCCGGGACCAGGTACGCTGACGGAATCGCCTCGCTGCGGCGCGAGATGAACCGGTCCCAGACGGGCATGCGGATGGTGCGAAACTCCCCGGTGCGCCGGCGCCGGGCGTAGCCGTGGGAGCCGTCGCCATCCGAATGGGTGAGCTCGGCGATCACCTCGCGCTCCTGCGCCTGCGCCAGCCGCTGACGTACCGCAACCGAGTCCGGCGCCCACGCCTCGCGGCTGCGCCGGGAGATTTCATCCTCCTGCTCCACCAGCAGGCTCAACACCTCGCGCACGAACGCATAGGTCGCGGCCACGCGAGTCTCGAAGGGATCATTGCTGTAGGCCTCGCTCAGGATCGACACCCGATTGCGCATCGCGTGCCAGTTGCTGCCATAGCGTGCCTTGCCGTCGTACGTCTCCCAACCCTGGCGAAGCGAATCCGGTTCCTGATTGCGAAAGTTGCCGTAGGGAAACGTCCGGATGCCGTGTCGCTCGCGCATGCGCTCCGCCACCTCGGGCAGGAACGTGTCCTGCACGAACCGGTTGACGGGCGGGCTGTTGGGATTGAGTCCGGGTGACCAGGTCAGCGCGTAGCCGTGATAACTGCCGTTGGTCGTGTGGAGATCGATGAACGCGTCGGGATCCCAGCGAGTGATCAGCTCGACCGAGGCGCGTGACTCCGGCGCCTCCAGCTTGACATAGTCGCGATTGAGGTCGTAGCCCTGGCCATTGCTGCGTCGGCCGACCGTCTCGGGCCCATTCTGGCCCGGACGGTTGACCGCGCCCGGTGCCCACGCTTCGTTGCCGTCCGCGTTGTAGATGGGCACCACCAGCAGGACCACGCTGTCCAGCAGCGGACGCAGCGAGCCCAACGTGAGTTCGCGAAGCAGCATCTGCGTCGCTTCCTTACCCTCGACCTCGCCGGCGTGGATATTCGCCTGGATATACACCACCGGCTTGCCCGAGGAGTGGGCGGCCTCGGCGCCAGTCACCAGCGGCCTCGATGCCAGCACCACCGGGATGTCGCGGCCTTCGGTGGTTCGCCCCATGGTCCACACCTTGATGCCCGCTCCCCGCCGCTCCAGCTCCTTCAGGAAATCGAGCACGTCCTGATGCGTGGAGGTCTCGCGGTACGCGGTGCGCTCGGCGCGGGTCTGTTGCGCAACCAGCGGCGCCGTGCCACCGAGGAGGAGCGCAGCGAGTGCGCAGGACGAGAAACGAAATGAAAGTCTCATGGCACTCGTGTGGTGATGCGGAGGCGGGTCACGTCGGGATACCCGTCCTCCAGGGTGAATGTCATCTCGGGGACCAGGGCACGACCGCCGCTGCCGCCGAGTTCAAGGTCCGGCGCTGAGGAGTGCTGCCGCCAGCCGCTCACCACCTCGGAACCCATCACCGCAGCCGGATCATTGGACGACGCCAGCAGCAGCCCCAGGCGTTCCTGCTCATCGGGCAGTTCGGCGGCCAGCGCGCCAACCAGAAGATACCCCAGCACGTGCGGATCATCGGGATTGCTCCGCGCGATTCGCAGCCGCTTCTCGCGTTCACCCATCGCGAGAAGGGGAAACTGATCGGCCAATTGCTCGAGCACCCGGCTGGTGCGCCACTCGGCCACGCCTTCCGCGATCCACGCGTCGGGCGCATGGAGGGCCACGATTGCGCCGGTGTCGTTCGCGATTCGCAGCCGGCGTACCCGCTCGAAGGCCAGGTGCTGCCATTCGTGCAGCGCCGCACCCAGCGCCAGCAGCGGGACGTACGACGGGTCTACCTCTATCACGTCGGCCGGTTCGAGAAATCCGCTGGTTCTGGTCATCGCCTGCTGGCGCACCGTCGTCAGCATGACCGTGTCTTCGCCCCAGTCGATCCAGGCCTCGGGGCCGAAGTCCGGTGCCGCCTGCCGGGCCGCCTGCAGCAGTGCCTGGCGTCCGTGGCGCTCCAGCCAGCGCTTGGCGGCCCAGTTCTCCGCAACGTACAGCCGATCAAACAGCGGATCGGGAATGCCGTAGCGCGGAACCGCCTGAGGGTAGGAGAAATGGCGACCCCGCACTTCCGGGATCGGCAGCGAGTCGAGCACGCCTTCCCAGCCGCCGGCGGCCAGCATCAGCGGGCTCGCCGCGGTGTCGCCGCCGACCCATGGCACCAGCAGGAGGAACTGTACTGCTGCTGCGTGCCACCGCTCCGCCGTGCGGAAGGCGTCCAGCCAGGCTATCACCTTGGGTGCCTCGGACGGCCGCGCGCGCCCGAGGTCGGCAGCGAGCGCGGCTGCGAATCCACTGTCGGCCGCCTCCAGCACCCGCAGCCGATACAGCGCGTCCAGCAGTGCGTCGGCCTGGGTGACGCTGCTGTCGATCCAGCCCAGGGCACGCAGGCCCGGCATCGCATCGCTCGGCGTCAGTCCTGGCTGCCGGGCGGCAGCGAAGTGCCGAGCCGCGTCCCTGAGATCGGTGAGCCACGCATCTCGAGGGTGAAAGATCCGTTCGAACGCCGCGCGGACACCAGCGGAAGGGAGCTGCTTCTCGATCACGACGAGGGTCCGCTGCGACGCCGCGACCAATTCGGCCCGGTTGGCGCGCCCGAGCGCGCGCGCTACGCTGAGCGACTGCAGATCCGCGTCGCGGAACTGCTCCATGCCTGCGGCCCGCGCGAGCTCGCGATAACGCTCCGCATCGTCGTCCGGCCGCGCGCGCGCTGCGGCGACCCACGCACCCGGAAGGCGGCTGCGACCGGGGCGAACACCGAGCAGGATCTCGTGCTGGGTAAAGCGAGGGAGCGTGGGATAGAACTCGGTGATGTCCTGCAGTCGCGCCGCGGCCCAGGGGCGCACGGCACCTGTGTCAGCGCGGGCGGTGCCGCGCAGCACGTCACCCCGAAGCGTGCCGCGGAACTCCAGCGTCCCGTCAACATCGGTCTCGAACCGAAGCGCGCTCCGGTTTTCGAGGCGCGCACCGAGCAAGTCCACTGGCCGCTCTTCTCCTTCGAGCCAGATGGTCCCGGTCAATTGGTCGGCCCGCCGCTCCAGCACCAGCTCGCCCCGCAGCCGTCCTGTCAGGCCGCCGCCCAACGCCAGGGCCCACCTGCCCTCTACCTGCGCTCCCAGCGCTGCGGGGAACAGGACCAGCGCGAACGCGGCGGCGCACCGAAGCAGCACCGGGCGTCCTACTCCCGCCCGCTCTCCCGTACGCGCTCCACGACCGTGGGCGCCACCGGCGCGCCATCCTGCAGCATCGCGATGCCGCCCACCACTACCTGATCACCGGCCTCGACCCCGCTGCGGATCTCCACGAAGCCGGGGGTGCGGACGCCCAGCGTCACCTGTCGCCGCGACGCTTTGCCGTCCTGGGCCACCCAGACTACGTCCACGCCTTGCAGCGAAACCACCGCATCCTCCGGAATCACCACGGCCGACGGCCGCACAGCGGTGGCCAGCCTCGCTTCGATGAACATGCCGGCCTGCAGCGAGTTGTCACCGTTGGGCACGACCGCCTTCACCGTGATGGTCCGTCCCGGGAGCTGCACCACCGGGTCCACGAAGTCCACGGTGCCGGTGAAGGTCCGGTCGGCCAGCGCAGCTACCTGAAACTCGACTTTCTGACCCCGCTCGAGCACGGCGGCGTAGCGTTCCGGCACGGTGAAGACCGCACGCTGCGGATTGACCGTCTGGAGCGTAGCGAGCGGTGTCTGGCTGGTGACGTAGTCACCGACACTCACCGAGCGCGCGCCCATGACCCCGGCAAAGGGAGCCCGCACGGTAGTGCGGTTGAGCCGGGTCTGCAGCAGCGTGAGGCTGGCCTCGGCCGAACGAGCGGCGGCATCGGCCCGCTCGAGTTCAGCCTGGGAACTGGCCTGATCCGCGAGCAGCGCCTTGGTTCGCTCCAGGTTCTGCCTGGTCAGGTCGCGGTCAGCGCGGGCGCGCGCGACTTCGGCCGACAGTTCGGCGTCGTCGATCTTGAACAACCCCGTGCCCTGGCCCACCCGCGCACCCTCGCGCACCAGGATCGAGGTGATGCGTCCATCCACCTCGGGTCGCAGCTCGATCTGCTGCATCGCCTCGATCTGGCCGGTGGCCTGGATCGCGTCGATCACGGTGTCGGCGACGGCGGCCACCACTTCCACCGGCATCGGGGGCATCTCGCCACCGCCCGGCCCGCCCGCAGGCCCACCTTCGGAATCGGCACTGTTGCAGGCGGCCAGCATCAGTGCGGCCGCAGCGCTCGTCAGGATATGTCTCACTCGCTGTCATCCGAAAAAAGTCGACGGCCCAGCATGGCCTCGAGGCCCGCAAGCGCGAGCCGGGTTCCGTATCGTGCCTGCACCAGGTCGGCTTCCGCCTGGGCCAGGTCCACCTGCGCGTCGCGAAGGTCGAGAATCGTGGCCGCTCCCGCGCGGTATCGGCTTTGCTGCACCCGATAGTTCTCCTGCGCCACCACCAGCGCTGTCTGCGACAGGTCCACCGACGCCCGCGCGGTGCGATAGGCCGCCAGTGCCTCGGTAATGTCCGCCCGCGCACCGCGCTCGAGATCCGCCCTGATCGCGCGCGCGACGTTCGACCTGGTGCGCGCCTCGGCCACCGCAACTTCCCGCTGGCCGCTGCTCCAGAGCGGCCACGAGAATCCCAGGGTTACCGAGCTGACCGCACGGGCGCTGGGAAAGAACTTCGAGTCGAACCGCTGGTGCGCCCCGCTGAGATTCACCGTCGGGAAGTAATCACTCCGCTGGGCTCGCAGGACCGCGTCGGCCGCGCGCTCGTCGGCCCGCGCGACCCGATAGTCGGGGCCCTGCTCCAGTGCCAGCGACACCGCGGCGGCGTCATCGATGGGCAGCGCAGGCGGGGGAGCGGTATCGATGGGCGCGGCATCGACCGGGCGATCCGATCCCACCCGGCGGCCCAGGTTGAGCTGGGCCACCTCGAGCGCCGCGCGCTGCCGCAGCAACTCGACCCGCGCACGGGTGAGGTCCAGCAGCAACTGCAAGGAGTCACTCTGCACCACGGCGCCCGAGGCCACCCTGGCCCGGGCGACCTTCAGCCCTTCCTCGGCCCGCCGGACCTGCTGCTCGGCGCTGGCCAGCAACTCGTGGCCGGCGAGCACCGCGTAGTACTCCTGTTCCGTCAGGAGCGCGGCAGCGAACCGGGCCCGCGTCTCGTCGGCGTTCGCTGCATCGAGTGCGGCGCCGGCCCGGGACAGTTCCGCCAGCTTGCGCAGGCTGAACAGCTCGTAGCGGGCGTCAGCCCGCGCCGTGACTGAAGTACTCTGCAGCTCGCCGGTACCGAGGTTGAAGAAGCCGCTGGAATACTTGGTCATGTCCACGCCCACCGAAACCGACGGCAGGATGAACGCGAGCCGGGCCGCGCGACGGCCCCACTCGGCGCTCTCGACCGTGCCAAGCGCGCCAACATAGTCCGGGTCCAGCCGGGCCGATCGCTCCAGGGCTTCGGCCAGCGTGACGACCGGCGACACGGACAGCGTGTCCTGCGCGGCGACCGGACTCGCGACCAGCACCAGCAACATCATCCCTCCAAGCAATTGCTTCATTCGCCAGCCTCCGCCGTCGCGAACTTGTGCGCGTGCCGGCGGCGCCTGGCGCGTTCCAATAGCCGGTCGAACAGCAGATAGGCCACCGGAATCACGAAGAGCGTGAGCGCGGTGGAGAAGATCAGGCCGCCGACGATGGCGTAGCCCAGCGGCCGCCGGCTCATCGCACCGGCGCCAAGACCGAGCGCGATGGGCAGGGCGCCCATGACCGTGGCGACGCTGGTCATCAGGATGGGCCGAAGCCGGATGCGGCCCGCTTCCAGCACCGCGTCCAGGGTTGACATGCCCCGTTCTCGCAACTGGTTGGTGTATTCCACCAGCAGGATGCCGTTCTTGGTCACCAGTCCGATCAGGAGGATCATGCCGATCTGGCTGTACAGGTTGATGGTCGACCCGGCCAGCAGCAGCGTGACCAGCGCCCCGGTGACCGCCAGCGGAACCGCGAGGAGCACCGTGAACGGGTGTACCAGCGATTCGAACTGCGACGCCAGCACCATGAACACCACCAGCAGCGCCAGCCCGAAGGCGAAGTACAGCGCGCTGCCGCTTTCCTCCAGCTCGCGCGACTCACCGGCCAGGGCAGTCGTGCTGCCGGCCGGGAGCACCTCGTCGGCCAGCGCATTCAGCGAGTCGAGCGCCTGTCCCAGGGTAAACCCGGGAGCGAGGTTGGCGGTGATCGAGAACGAACGGACCCGGTCGTGGTGCAGCAGCGACTGGGCGCCGACACCTTCGGCCACCCGGGTCAGGGCCGACATCTGGATCAACTGGCCATCGGCGCCGCGGACGTAGAGTCCGGCCATGTCGGACGGCGTGGCGCGCTCCTCGGGCCGGAGCTGGACGATCACGTCATACAGCTTGTTGTTCTGGGTGAACGTGCTGACCTGCCGGCCACCCAGCAACGTCTGGAAGGTGGATGCCACCGCCCGGATCGGCACACCCAGATTCTCGGCCCGGTCACGGTCGAAGCTCACGGTCAACTCCGGCTTGTTGATCCGCAGGTCGGTGTCCACGTTGACGAGCCCCGGGATCATCCGCGCACGCGCGAGCATCGTGTCCAGCGCCACCTTGAGCGAATCGAAGTTGGGATTGCGCACCTTGAAGTCCACCGGGCTGCCGAAACCACCAAAGGCTGGCGGGTTCATGCCAAAAGCCATGACGCCCGGTACGCCGAAGAACTGGGGCTGAATCTCCGCGAGCACCTCCTGCACCGTGCGCTCGCGGTGCTCGAAATCGGTGAGGCGGGCGAAGATGATGCCCTGGTTCACCCGGCCGCCAAAACCGATGATGCTGAAGTAGCCCTCCACCTCCTCGGTCCGCGCCAGGATCTCCTCGATCCGGCGCTGATACTCATCGGTGTACTCGACGGTTGCGCCTTCTGGCGCGATGGTCATGGCGATGAAGAAGCCCCGGTCTTCGGGCGGAATGAATTCACGCTCCAGCGACCGGAACGTGACGGCCGCGACGATGAGTACGACCAGCGCCGCGACCACCACCACCATCGGGCGCGCCACGGCCCGGCGCAGCAGCCCGGCGTACCCGGTGGAGATACTGTCGAACCCCCGCTCCAGCGCCTGGTAGATCGGGCCGTGCCGAGGCGGCACCTTGAGGATCTTGGCGCAGAGCATGGGCGTGAGCGTCAGTGCGACGAAGCCCGAAATGACCACCGATCCGGCCACCGCGATACCGAACTCGTTGAACAGCCGGCCGGTGTTGCCCTCGAGGAAGGCCAGCGGCGTGAACACGGCCACCAGCGCGATCGTGGTCGCGATCACCGCGAAGGCGATCTCCCGGGTGCCGTTGATGGCAGCGGTGACCGGGTCTTCGCCCAGCTCTTCCTGGTGTCGGTAGGCGTTCTCGAGTACGATGATCGCGTCATCGACCACAATGCCGATGGCCAGCGTCAGCGCCAGCAACGTGACGTTGTTGATCGAGAAGCCCAGGAAGTACATGATCGCGAAGGTCGAGATGATCGACGCCGGGATCGCGATACCGGGAATAATGGTGGCGCGAAGGTTCCGCAGGAACAGGAAGATGATGACGATCACCAGCCCCGCGGCGATCAGCAGCGTCTCCTGGGCTTCGGTGATCGAGCGTCGCACGAAGGTCGATGCGTCGAACGCGACTTCCAGCGACACCCCGGGCGGCAGTTGCCGCTGCACTCGTGGCAGTTCGGCGTGAATGGCGTCGGCCACCTGCAGCAGGTTCGACTTGGACTGGCGAATGACGCCCACTGCCACGGCCCGGGTACCGTTGTACCGCAGCACGCTGCGCTCGTTTTCCGGGCCCAGTTCCACGGTGCCCAGGTCCCGCAACTTCACCAGTTGCCCGCCCTCGTTGGACACGGTCATGTTGCCGAACTCTTCCGGCGTCTTGAGCTCTCCAAGCGACCGGACCGAGAACTCCCGGCGCTGGCTCTCGATGCGGCCGGCCGGCACCTCGACGTTGCGGGACTGGATCGCCGACTCGACATCCTGGACCGTGATGCCCCTTGCCACCAGCTCGTCGGGGTCGAGCCAGATCCGCATCGAATAGCGCCGCTCACCGTAGATTGCTGCCTGTCCCACACCCGGCAGGCTCTGCAGCGCGGGCTTGACGATCCGCTCCCCGATGTCCGAGAGCTGGAGCAGCGAGTAGTTCTCGCCCTTCAGGGCCATGAACATGAAGGGCTGGGCGTCGGCCTCCTGCTTGGCGATGACCGGTTCCTCGATGTCCTGCGGGAGGCGGCCCCGCACCCGCGAGACCCGGTCGCGCACATCCTGCGCGGCGTCGTCCACGTCGCGGTCGAGGGTGAACTCGATGGTGATGTTGCTGAACTGCTCGGCGCTGGCGCTGGTGAGGGTCCGGATGCCCGGCACCGTGCTCAGCTCCTCCTCCAGGATGTCGGTGATGGCCGATTCCACGACCTGGGGATTGGCGCCAGGCAGGAAGGTGCTGACCGAGATGATCGGCGGATCGACGTCCGGGAACTCGCGGACCGAGAGTTGGCGATAGCCGATCACACCGAACAGGATGAGCGCGAGGCTCATCATGCTGGCGAGGACCGGACGCTGGATCGAGATATCGGAGAGTTTCATATATATGGCTTATGGCCCAGGACGCATGACATATGGCACCGAAAATGGGGATTGGGCCTCAACAAGCCCTACGCCTTACGCCCACTGCATCCATCGGTTTCACCCCGGAACCATGCCGTGACCAGAATGTCATGCTCACGAAAGGTTGAAGGTGTGCTGCATCACGTTGCCAAGTCTCGCGCTTTCATAGATTAAGCGTCCATGGCACCGAAGCTGACCTCTCGCCAGCTGGCGCAGCTCGCATTCCTCGAGACCGTGCCACCAAAGCTGGACCGGATCCGGCGCATCGTGGAAGCCATGGCGGCCATGCAGGTCGACGAAGTGATGACGCGCCAATTGGGACGCATGCTCGACGAGATCAAGGCGGGCGCGCAGGCGCAGGGATTCGGCGCGGTGGCGGAATCAGCGGGCCTCATGAGCACGCTGAGCCGGCGCGGCGGAGGGCTCCAGATGAAGGTGCGCGGACTTCGCGAAATGCTTGCAGGACTCCGCACCAATCTGGAAGGTGCCAGGCGGCTGGCCACTGAGCCGGTCGCCACGGCGGAGGACGTCGGGAGCTAGCGGCGGCGGGCGATGACCCGGTCAATGACCGGTCCCGCCATCAGTGCCACCATGCCGTTGACCAGCCCACCGATGACAGCGGAGACAAA
>JAICQR010000141.1 GCA_025937755.1 Gemmatimonadales bacterium
CGCGCAGCCGCGGTGGAGCTGGGGCCGTCGAACGTGAATGTGAACGCGATAGCCCCTGGATTCATCCGCACCGAGCGGATGTCGATGCTGCCCTCCGAGGTGGTGGAACGGGCGCGCAAGCATTCGGTGCTGGGGCGGCTGGCCGAGCCCGAGGATGTGGCGCGGGTGGTGACGTTCCTCTGTTCGGATTCGGCGCGGCACATCACTGGTCAAACCATCGTCGTCGACGGCGGTCTGTCTCTGGAATAACTCGTTTCCATTCCATGCGGCATGGCCCCTGCATCTCCCTCTGGGGCGCCGCTGGAGCAGATGGACAGAGGGCGGACGCAGCCCGCCCCTGCGAGCCACCGCGGTCGCCCCGCCGGGAGAGGCAGGGGCCAGGCCGCGCCGGTCATCAGCGCAGCCCACTCTCCTGTTAGATTCTCCCCCATGCGATTCCCATTTCTAGTTGCAGCGCTGCTGTTCGGCGTGGCCCCCGCCGCATTGGCGCAGGGCAAGTACGACAACCACCTGCTCAACACCGAGTCGATGGCGGGGCAGGAGGTCGCGGTGCTGCCGGTGACGTACGTGCTGGTGGATCCGGCCATCGAGGCCGACTCGACCTTCGCACCCTGGGCCGAGCTGGGGCCGTCGCTGTACCGGGCGGATTCACTGCTGGGCGAGGCGCTTGCGCGGCGGGCGCCGGAGGTGAACTGGGTGCTGCCACGTGCGTTGCGGCGTCTTTACCGGCGCGCGCCCGGGATGCTGACCGACCCCGACCGGATGGGGCAGTCGGTGCTCCGGTCCGAGGGGATCGACCAGGTGCCGGGCAACCTCAACGCCAGTCTTCGGAAGCTCACGGCGATGACCGACGGCCGCCTGGTACTGGTGCCGGCTGCGGTGGCCTTCGGCGCCGACTCGACCGGGCAGTTGCAGGCCGCGCTCTCGATGGTGCTGGTGGACGCTCGGCGCGGTACGGTGGTCTGGCGTTCGCGTGCCATTGGCTCGGGCGCCAGTCCGGACGCTGCGTTCAAGCAGGCCACCACGACCCTCTTTCCATGACCTACGCGATCACCCTGATACCTGGTGACGGGATCGGTCCCGAAATCACCGATGCCACGGTCCGGGCGCTGGAAGCGACCGGGCTTTCCTTCGCGTGGGACCGCCAGTTGGGCGGCATGGCGGCGGTGGATGCGCACGGCGATCCGCTGCCCGACGCCACCATCGACAGCATCCGCCGGACTGGCGTCGCACTCAAGGGTCCACTGACCACGCCGGTAGGCGGCGGGTATCGCTCGGTGAATGTGGCGCTCCGAAGGGAATTCCAGCTGTTTGCCAATGTCCGGCCCGCGCGGACGATCGTGCCGGGCGGCCGCTACGAAGACATCGACATCGTGCTGGTGCGGGAGAACCTCGAGGGACTGTATGTCGGGGTCGAGCACTTCGTGCCGGTGGGCGATGACCCCCGGGCGGTGGCAGAGTCGCTGGCGATCGTGACCCGGGTCGGCAGCGAGCGGATCATCCGCTACGCCTTCGAGTACGCGCTGAAGCACGGTCGCAAGAAGGTCACCACCGTCCACAAGGCCAACATCCTCAAGATGGTGAGCGGGCTGTTCCTCGAGGTCCACCGGCAGGTGGCTGCGGAGTATGCCGGCCGGATCGAGGCCAACGATCTCATCATCGACAATTGCGCGATGCAGCTGGTGCTCCGGCCGGAGCAGTTCGATGTGATCGTTACCACCAACATGTTTGGTGATATCCTGAGCGACGAGATCTCGGGACTGGTGGGTGGCCTGGGCCTGGCACCCGGCGCCAACATCGGCAGCAAGGCGGCAATCTTCGAGGCGGTGCATGGCAGTGCGCCCGACATCGCCGGCAAGGGGGTGGCCAACCCATCCGCCCTGATGCTGGCGGCGGCGGTGATGCTCGACCATCTGGGCGAGCAGGACCACGGCATCCGGCTTCGCTCGGCGGTGGAGCAGGCGATCGTGGCCGACAAGGTCCGTACCCGGGACCTGGGCGGCAGCGCCTCGACCCGCGAGTTCGGCGATGCGGTTGTCGCCCGGCTTCGCTGAAGTTCCCTGCGCCCGCTGCGGCACGTTCGTCGCGGGGCTGGCGTTCGGGGAGTTCTGCAAGGACTGCCAGCAGCTCCGCGCCCGGCGTGCAAGTCAGTGGTCCAGGCGCATCTCCCTCGCGGTGACCGCCCTGTGTGCGTTCTATGTGGCGACTCGCCTGCCTCCCACGCCGACGGCCCGCCTCTGGGCGGGGATCGGCGTGGTCATCATGTACCTGATGGTCCGGCGCATCGCCTATACCGCCGTGTTGCGGCACACGAAATGACTCGGCGGCTCGGCGGCATCAGGTCATCTCCTGCGAGGGTATTCATGCATGTTCTACATCGCGCCGCCCTGCTGGCGCTGATTTCAGCTACGGTGATCCCGAGTCTCTCGATGGCTCAGCAAAGTCTCACGATCTATCAGGACGGCCGAGTGCTGGTGCGCCGGACGTTCCCGACGGCCGTGGCCAGGGGCGAATCGTCCCAGCGGGTCGAGGTCGGGCCGATCGACGCCTCCAGTCTCTTCGCGCTCGACCCGGGTGTGTCGATCGTGAAGGCGTCGTTCGATGGCGCGGTGGACGAGATGAGCGTGCTGCGGCGCGCGGTGGGGCGGGAGCTCAAGTTCGTTGCGGCACCGTCGAGGGACGGCGGGCGGGCGGACACGGTTACCGCGACGGTCATCGGCGTCGATCCGCTGCGGCTCCGGCTGGCCGATGGCTCGGTGACGTTCAGTGCGCCAGGGCGGGCGCTCTATCCCGCGGACCTGGTGGTGGTGGACCCGGCGTTGACACTCTCGCTGGTGAGCCAGCAGGCCCGGCAGCAACTGGGGCTGGGCTACTTCACCCGGGGCGCCAACTGGCAGGCTGCCTACAGCGTGATGCTGGGCAAGGGCACCGCACGGGTCACCGGCAATGCCGCGATCCAGTCGGGCCAGCTGCGCGCGGACCAGGCGGAAGTCCAGTTGCTGGCGGGTGACGTGGGCAGCGCCGAGCAGCCGCCACAGGTGATGTACGCGAGGGCGCAGGCGATGGAGATGCAGGACGCCGCGGCTTCGAAGGCGATGGGCGAGCAATCGGTGGGTGAGTTCCATCTCTACTCGCTGGACGGCAGTCATTCGCTCCGTCCGGGCGAGACCACGCTGGCGGCGCTGTTCGAGCCGGCGTCGGCGCCCTATCGCAAGGAGTTTCTGGTACGGGGTGACATACCGTACTGGGGTTTCCTGCCGCAGACCGGCAGCGAGGACCAGGTTCCGGTCCATATCAGCTACACGCTGGAGCGGAAGCGCGACACGCCGTTCGGCGACGCACCGCTGCCGGAGGGAACGGCGCGGATCTATGAACCCGACGCCAAGGGGCGCTTGCAGCTGGTGGGAGAGGCGTCCACCGATCACACACCGGCGGGCGAGGAGTTGCGGCTCAGCGCGGGAACGGCATTCGACATTACTGCGCGCCGGGTGCAGACCAGCTATACCACCAGCCAGGAGCCGGGCGGCAAGCCACGGCGCACTATCGCGCTTGCGGATTACCGGGTGACGCTCAACAACGCCAAGGAGGAGGCAGTTACGGTGGTGGTGGAGGAGCGCCGGGCCGGGGAGTGGCGGATCGAGGAGAGCTCGGTGCCGGCGGAGAAGGTGTCGAGCACGATCACCCGCTTCAAGGTGGACGTTCCGGCGCGGGGCGAGGCGGTGCTGACCTACCGGGTGTGGGCCCGCTGGTGAGCGTGGACATCCTGCACGTCTCGGATGTGCATTTCGGCCGGGACGCGCAGCTGGCCCAGCTGGAGGCGATCGAGGATTTCGCGCCCGAGCTGAAGCCCGATGCGGTAGTGATTTCTGGCGACCTGACGCAGCGGGCCAGGCACGGCGAGTTCCAGGCGGCGCATGGCTTCATGCGCCGCTTGCAGCAGGTGGCGCCGACGCTGGTGATCCCGGGGAATCATGACGTGCAGTGGTGGAAGAGTCCGCTGCACGTGCTGGGGCGGGAGCGGCTGTACACCAAGTACCGGCGCTGGTTCGGCGAGAACCTGACGCCGGTGCTGGAGGTGCCGGGCGCGATTATCGCCGGCGCGCTGTCGGCCCATGGCGTGGCGCCCGGTTCGCTGACGTGGAATCCGAATGACATGGCGGTGAAAGGACATCTGCCCAAGAGCGAGACGGAGAGGATCAAGGGAGTGTTCGCGGCCGCGAAGCCGGGGACGGCCAAGGTGCTGGTGCTGCACCACAACGTGCTGCCGGGGGCGATCTCGGAGCGGATGGGGCTGGCGCACTGGCAGGACGCGCAGCGCAGGCTGCGGGAGACCGGCGCTGACGTGGTGCTGTGCGGGCATGACCACCAGGAGGGCGCGGGCGTGGCGTCCGAGGGGTTGCCGATCAGCACGGCCGGCACCCACACGAACCGGACCCGCGGTGGGCGGGCATCGGTGTTCAACCTGGTGCGGATCCATCCGGATGCGGTGGAGATTCAGCATTTCCGCTGGGACAACGGGAAGTTCGTGGCGTCGGACCAGCACCGGTTTGCCAGGCTCGAGCCAGTAATCATCTCCTAAGACCCTCAGTTGCTCGGCTGCTCTGGCCGCTCGCCCCGTTGGCTCCCTCAGGTGCGCCGCTGGAGCAGATGGACAGACCGCTTTCGGGCCACCGCGGCCGCACCTTCGAGAGCCATCCGGGGCTCGCGGCGCCATGCTATATTGCCTGTCTGTAAGACCGCCCTCAACTCTCAACTCTCGACTCTCAACTCTCGACTCAAACATGGCCACCGCAGCTCCCGCTTCCCAGTTCACCGGCGTCGATTTCCTCAACCTCGACTCGCTCCTGTCCGAGGAGGAGCGGGCGGTGCGGGACACGGTCCGCGCCTGGGTGGACGAGCACCTCATTCCGGTGATCGGGGAGGCGTA
>JAICQR010000075.1 GCA_025937755.1 Gemmatimonadales bacterium
AGTGGGAAGTGGGAAGTGGATGTAGAGCTTCGAGCTATACGAGTGCGCGAGGGGCGAAGTTGCGACCCTCCGACCCGGAGAATAGCAGGGTCGGGAGGGGTCCGGCCAGCTTGCGAAATATTTCACAAGCGGGTAATTTTGCCGCCGTGTCAGGGCCATCCGAAGGTCCGCCCGGGCGGGAAGATGGGCCGTCGCCCATGCGGTATGCCGGGCTGGGAGTCCAGCTCGCCGTCACCATCCTGGGTGGGGTGCTGCTGGGCCAGTGGCTGGACCGCCGGCTGGGCACCGAGGCGCTGTTCACCATCCTGGGTGCCTTCATCGGCTTCGGGGCGACGATGTACTCGCTGATCCGCTCGCTCAAGGAGTCCCCGGGCAATAGCCCGGGGGACAAGAGCAAGTGACGGCCTGGGTGCGGTACGCCCTGCTGGCGCTGGTGGTGGTGGCGGCGGCGGTGGCGGTCGGCCTGTGGATGGTGCCCGACGCCGACCGCAGCGCGGTATGGGTGGGCCTGATCGCGGCGCTGATGGTGCAGGGGCCGCTGGGCTGGTGGGTGATCAGCTCGATCGGCAGCCAGCGGTTTCTGATAACGTGGGGCCTCAGCCTGCTGGCGCGACTGGCGCTGATTGCGCTGCTGGCCTTCGTGGTGGTGCCGGCCGCGGGACTGGCGGCGACACCTCTTTTGATCACGGCGGTTTCGGTGCTGGCGGCGCTGCTGCTGGTGGAGGGCACGGTGGCCCTTCTTGAACTTTCCAGAACGACGACATGACCCGACGCATTCTCGGAATCCTGACGCTGACGCTCGCTCTGTTGCACTCACCTGCAGCGGCGCAGGAGCATGGAGTTGAGAGTCAAGAGTCGAGAGTCGATGGTCATGAGGTGGCGGATGCCGGGCATGGGCCGAGCGACCAGATCGACATCACGCACCACATCGGCAACTCCAGCGAAATCGAAACGCCGTTCGGGGTGATCCACCTGCCCCAGTGGGAGCCGATCCCCATCGGCGGCATCCTGCTGGACCTGAGCCCCACCAAGCACACTGTTTTCATGGCGTTCGCCGCCTTCGTCGTGGGGCTGACGTTCCTGCTGAGCGCGAGGTCGGTGAAGCGCGCAGAGCGGGCGGGCCGGCCGGCCAAGGGATTCGCGGGGGCGATGGAAGCGATGGCGCTCTGGATCCGGCAGGAAGTGGTGCTGCCCAACGTGGGGCACCACGGCGCCGGCTACGCGCCCTATCTGCTGACGCTTTTCTTCTTCATTCTGGTGATGAACCTGCTGGGGCTGATGCCCTGGGGCGCCACCGCTACCGGCAACATCTCGGTGACTGCGGCGCTCGCAGTGATTGCGTTCCTGGTGATCGAGATCTCAGGCATGAAGGCGCTGGGCTTCAAGGGCTACATGAACACCATCTTCTTCATCCCGGCCGGGCTGCCGGGTGGAGTGGGCGGCGCGATCCTCAAGCCGCTGCTGCTGGTGATCATGACGCCGATTGAGATCATCGGGAAACTGGCCAAGCCGTTCGCGCTGGCGGTTCGGCTCTTCGCCAACATGACGGCGGGCCATGTGCTGGTGCTGGCGCTGATCGGGCTGACCTTCATCTTCAAGAGCTACTCGGTGGGCATCGCGTCGTCGGCGCTGGCCACCGGGATCATGCTGCTGGAATTGTTCGTGGCGTTCCTGCAGGCGTATGTGTTTACGCTGCTGACCGCCGTCTTCATCGGGTTGATGAGAGAGAGTCACTAAAGGCAGTGTGGAAGTGTGAGAGTCTTGGGCAGTGTGGGTAGGCGGCGAAGCTCGAGCTCTCTTGTAGGCCGCTGAATGGCGGCTGAGGTCCGCTGCCCTTAAAGGGCGCTGGCGGATGACCGCGAGGACGCCGATCGGGAGAGTCGGCGCACCGGACGGCGAGCGCGACAACTACTGATCTCCCTCTACGTTCGGAGTTTGACATGTTGCACATGCTCGCGCTGGTGCAGGACGCAGTTGCTGCAGGGGCCGACAAGGGCCTCGGCCTCATCGGTGCCGGCCTCGCCGGCGGTCTCGCGGTGCTGGGCGCCGGCATCGGCATCGGCCGCATCGGCGGCCAGGCGGTCGAGGGCATGGCCCGCCAGCCGGAGAACAGCGCCCGGATCCAGGTGGCCATGATCATCGCCGCCGCGCTGGTCGAAGGCGTCGCGCTGTTCGTGGCGGTTATCGCGTTCCTGATCCAGGGGAAGATGTCGTTCTAGTTGTGAGTCACGAGTCGCGAGTCACGAGTCGCAAGACTTGTGACCCCGCGACCCGCGACAGCTCGGTCACCATTCACCGCGGGCTGCACCATGAAGCTGACTTTCGCGCTGCTCCTCCTCGCCCTGACCGCCACTCCTGCCCATGCGCAGGGGGGGCCGTTGACGGTCGAGGGCGGTTTGATGTTCTGGACCATCGTCATCTTCGCCGCGCTGCTGTTCATCCTGTGGAAGTTCGCCTGGCCCCAGATCCTGGGCGCGGTCGAGGCCCGGGAGCAGGCGCTGGAGAAGCAGATCGCCGAGGCGGCGCAGAACCGGGAGGAGTCGGCCCGGATCCTGGAAGAGCAGAAGAAGCTGCTGCAGGACGCGCGGTCGCAGGCGCACTCCATCGTGTCGGAGGCCGGGGCCCAGGGCGAGCGGGAGCGGACGCTGGTGCTGGAGAAGGCGCGGCAGGAGCAGGAAGAGCTGGTGGCGCGCGCCCGTCGCGACCTCGCCGCCGAGCGCGACCGTGCCATTGCGGACCTGCGGCGCGAGGCGGTGGACCTGTCGCTGGCCGCGGCCGGCCGGCTGATCGGGCAGCGGCTCGAGGGTGACGCCGACCGCAAGCTGGTGCTGGACTACCTCGGCACCCTGGAGTCGCAGAATTGAGCGCGCCCGCGGTGGCCCGGAACTATGCGGAGGTGTTGTATGACCTGGCCTCCGCCACGGACGCGCACCTCGAGTTCGGCGACCTGATCGACGCGGTGGCGTCGGCCATCACCACGTCGCCCGAGATCCAGGCGGTGCTGGTTTCGCCCCGGGTGCCCAAGGCGCAGAAGAGCGAGTTGTTCGGCAAGGCGCTGGGCGACCTGCCGGTGCCGTTCGTGCGGTTCCTGCAGGCGGTGGTGCAGCGGGGCCGGCAGGGAATGCTGCCGGAGATCGCGACCGCGTACCAGGCGCTGCACGACCAGTCGCTCAACCGGGTACGTGCCCGGGTGACGGTGGCGCGCGAACCCAACGAAGCCTTGCGGAAGAGCGTGGCCCAGTCGCTGTCGAAGGCGCTGGGCAAGGAAGTGATCCCCAGGTTCTCGGTGGACCCGAGCGTGCTGGGCGGCGCCATAGTCCGGGTGGGCGAGCGGGTGTACGACGGGTCGGTACGGCGGCGGATGGTGCGGCTGAGGCGGGCGTTGCTGCAATAGGTAAAGGGGTCAGGGATCAGGGATCAGGGATCAGAAATTGGGGTAAGGGGAAGGGAACCCGGACCCCTAATCCCTCAACCCTGATCCCTTATGTTTATGCATGATCCCACATCTCCTTCTTCTGGTCGCGGTGGCGCAGCAGAACCCTTCACCGCAGACGCCCGCGTGGCAGCAGCATGTCACCTACGACATCACCGCCTCGCTGGATGAATCGTCGGGGGTGCTCTCCGGCACCGAGCAGGTCACCTACCAGAACCACTCGCCCGACACACTGACCAGCTTTTCGCTGCATCTCCACCTCAATGCCTTCCGGCCCGGCTCGCGCTGGTCGGACCGGGACTCGGTAGAGGGGCGGCGGAGGTTCAACGACCTCAAGGATCCCGACTTCGCCTTCAACCATGTCCGCAACGTGCGGATCATGGGCCAGGCGGCGGTGCCGGTGTATCCCTTCGCGCCCGACAGCACGATCGTGCGGTTCGAGCTGCCGAGGCCGCTCGCACCCGGCGAAGAGATGAGGGTCGAGATGGAGTGGGATGCGCGGCCGTCCACTACTCCCCGGCGTCAGGGGCGGCGGGGCCGGCGGTTCGACTTCGCGCAGTGGTATCCCAAGGTGGTGGTGTACGACACCTACGGCTGGGCCGAGCAGCCGCTCTATCCGGCGGGCGAATTCTACGGCGAGTTCGGCGACTATATCGTGCGCCTGGACGTGCCCGAGGACCAGGTGATCGGCGCCACCGGCGTACCGGTGTGCGGCGACCCGGGATGGGATCGGGCCAGTCGGCAGCAGGGACGCGCCATCGAATACCGTCGCAATCACTACGGCAGCGCGTCAGCAGCACTGGAAGACGATTGCGGTGGAGCGGCGGCAGGACGCAAGCGGATCGTGTGGTACGCCGAGGATGTGCATCACTTCGCGATGTCGCTGAATCCCGAGTACCGGTACGAGGGCGGCCGCTATGCCGACGTGGCGGTGCACGTGCTCTACCAGCCGGGCGACGAGCAGTCGTGGGGTGGCGGTGTCGCCGTGGAGCGCACCGAAATCGCGCTGGGCTGGCTCGATTCGCTGTATGGCCCATTCGCGTGGCCCCAGCTGACCAACGTGCACCGGATCGAAGGCGGCGGCACCGAGTTTCCCATGATGATCATGGACGGATCCGCCAGCCAGGGGCTGATCGTCCATGAATTGGGGCACAACTACACCATGGGCATCCTGGCCAACAATGAATGGCGCGAGGGCTGGCTGGATGAGGGCTTCTCCGATTTCCAGACCGGGTGGTTCGCCGAGACCCACGGCGAAGGAGACTCGTACCCCGACAACGAACAGTTCATCCTGAGACTTGACCTCGCGGGTCTTTCCGAGCCGGCAAGCCTTCGGAGCGAGGATTACAGCACCTTCAACTCCTACAATATTTCCGTCTATGGGCGGGGCTCGTTCTTCTTCGACCAGCTGCGCTACATCGTGGGCGACGAAACGATGCGCCGCATCCTGCGGACGTTCTACAACCGGTGGAAGTTGCGGCACGTCAACGAGGCCGCGTTCCGCGCGGTGGCGGAAGAAGTGTCAGGGATGGACCTCTCCACCTTCTTCGGGCAGTTCCTGCATGGCGTACCGCTGTATGACTACGCCGTGGCCGAGGCAAGGCGCGAACAGCAATCCGACGGCGGATGGGTCACGCGGGTGCTGGTGGAGCGGCATGAGGCCGGCCGCATCCCGGTCGATGTCGCGGTGATCGGCAATTCAGATACTACCGTGGTGCGGATCGAGGGACTTGCGGAGAAGGAGTGGGTGGAGGTGCCGACCACGTTCCGGCCGGCCGAAGTGATGCTGGACCCGCAAGTCCGCACTCACGATTGGAACATGCTGAACAACCGGCACGAGTTCGGGCTGAACCTGCCGAACGTGGATCTCTATCCCGATCCGTTCTTTGCCGAGCGTTCGCACCGCGACCAGCTGGCGCTGGGTCTGGCGCCGACCGCATGGTACAACGATGTCGGTGGTCTCACGCTGGGGCTGCGCTCGCGGTCCAACTACATGGGGATGTTCGAGCGCAAGGAACTGTGGGCCAATTACGCGACCGGTGCGCTCAACGGGGACCTCCCCGAGGAGAAGGATTTCAACTTTGCCGTGCGAGGTCGCAATCCGGTGTGGCTGCGTGCGCCGGGGTTCGAGGCATCGGGCGAAGGCTTCTATATGGAAGGCCGGGCCGGCGCCCGGCTTGGCGCGGACTGGACCAGCACGGCGGCGCTCGGTTCGCCGACGGTGTTCCGGCGCGGTCTCGGATTGCAATGGATAGGCGTGGTTGATGACGCCTATACCGTCGGCATGGGCTATGAGGACGGCGGCACCATCGAGGCCGAGCTGAGCTCCAGCGTTACCACCCGGAGCGGCGGCTGGCAGCTGAGTGCTGCGAGCACGGCGGCGGGGGGTGCGTCGTACTACCATGAGCCGTCGATTGTGTTCTCGGCGGCTCGGCGGCTCGGCGGCTCGGCGGCGGCAGGTGCGGTACGAGCGCCAAGCTACAATGTTGCTCCTTACGGGCGGGCAACGCTGGAACTCACCGCGAAGCGACCGGTGACCCGCTCGCTGAGCTTCGGCAGCCGGCTGTTTGGCGGCATCCTGGTGGCCGAGGGGTTCGGCATCTGGCAGCGGCAGATGTTCCTGGGCGGCGCCGGTCCCTATGACCAGATCTGGAATCCATTCACCCGCTCGCGCGGGGCCTTGTTCCGGCGGGAGGACGTGTACTATCACGCACCGGGCGACGGCAATGCGCGAGGGCTGAATCCGTTCCTGTCGGCGCCGAGCCTGCTGGCGCTGAACGTCGAGCTGGACCAGACGGTGCTGTCACGGCCGAGGGCGGGGCTGTTCAACCGGGTGGGGATCGCACTGTTCGGCGACGTGCTGGCCGGCAACGGCAGCCTGGCGTCGCTGGACAGCGAATTCGGAATGACGGGCGATGCCGGTATCGGCATCCGGATGGCGCACCGGATCGGGACCACGCGGTTCGTCACCCGGTTCGACATGCCGCTCTGGGTGGAGGAACCGTCGCTGGCGGCGGATTCGGATCCGGCTGATCGGTTTGCGTTCCGCTGGGTCGTTGGTTTCCAGCCAGCTTTGTGAGTTTGGCAAAATCATGATTGACCCCGCGAAGACACGAAGGACACGAAGAACCTTCGTTTCTTCGTGGTTCAATAAGTAGACCGCGATGGCAACCAACCCAGCTGACCGCAGATCACTGCTCAGGTCGGGGTTGGACCGCTGGGTCAAGCACCTGGTGGACGACGCCGAGTCGCGGCTGGTGTCGAAGCGCTATTATCGGCCGCCGGGGGCGCTGCCGGAAATCGGGTTCCTCGCGGCGTGCACCCGGTGCGGCAAGTGCGCCGAGGTGTGTCCGCCGAAGGCGATCCTCACGGTGCGGCCCGATGGTGGGCTGGCAGCCGGGACGCCGTACCTCGACCCGTCGATCCAGCCGTGTACCGTGTGCGCCGACATGCCCTGCGCGGCCGTGTGTCCCAGCGGCGCCCTGCTGGTGCCGAAGCATGGGTGGGACGGGTATCGCCTGGGAGAGTTGCGGCTCCACGCCGAACGATGCATCACCTTCCAGGGTCTGGCGTGCAGCGTCTGCGCCGGGGCGTGCCCGGTGGGAGAGAAGGCGCTGGCGATGGATGCGGAAGGACACCCGGTGATCCGGGCAGAGGGGTGCGTGGGCTGTGGCGTCTGCGTCCGGGCCTGCGTGACGTCGCCCTCATCATTTGAACTGACCATGGCGGAGGGGTAATGCCGGACGTGCCGTACAAGGTGGACAAGCCGTGGGGCCATGAGCTGGTGTGGGCCCGCTCCGACCGCTACGTCGGAAAGATCCTTCACGTGAAGGCGGGGCACATTCTCAGTCTTCAATACCACAACTTCAAGGACGAGACGATGCACGTGCTGTCGGGCGAGCTGATCCTCCGCACGAAGGAAGGGGACGAGATCCGCTCGCGCGCCTTCCGCGCGGGAGAGAGCGCCCACATCCCACCGAAGCTGGTGCACCAGATCGAAGCGGTGGTGGACAGCGACGTGCTGGAAGCGTCGACGCCGGAACTCGACGACCTCGTGCGTCTCGAGGACCGATACGGGAGGAATTGAGATGCAGGTGGTCATCCCCCTGGCAGGCAAGGGCACCAGACTTCGCCCCCATACCCACCGGACCCCCAAGCCGATGCTCAAGGTGGCGGGGCGCCCGGTGATGGACTGGGTGATGGACCGGCTCGAAGGGCTTGATGTCGAGGAGCTGATCTTCATCACCGGTCACCTCAAGGAACAGGTCGAGGAATACGCGCGGAAGCGGTATCGCTGGCCCTCGCGGTTCATCGAACAGAAGGTACAGGACGGCACTGCTGGCGCGGTCAACCTGGCGCGGCCCCACATTCACGGGCCAATGCTGATCGTCTTCGTCGATACCGTGTTCGAGGCGGATCTCACGCTGATCAACCGGACCGACGCCGACGGGATCATCTGGGCCAAGGAAGTGGAGGACTACCAGCGCTTCGGCGTGGTGGTCACCGATGACCAGGGTTTCATGACCCGGATCGTGGAGAAACCGCGCGAGCCGGTGTCCAAGCTGGCCAACATCGGGCTTTACTACATCCGGGACGTCGACGCGCTGTGGGCCGGCATTGACCACGTACTGGCCACCGCACCCAACAAGGGCGAGTATTATCTCACCGACGCATTCCAGCACATGATCGAGCACGGCCGACGCATTCTCACCGCCGAGGTGGGCGGATGGTACGATGCCGGCAAGCTCGACACACTGCTGGAGACCAATGCCACGCTGCTGGCCAAGGGTCACGCCCGGCGCCGCGACTTTCCCGGCGTCACCATCGTGGACCCGGTGCTGATCGAGGACAACGTGACCATCGAGCGCAGCACTATCGGACCCAACGTGACGCTGGAGGAAGGGACGCAGGTTTCCGACAGCACCCTCGCGCACACCATCGTGGGCACCAACGGACGCATTACGCACTCCACCCTGAGCCACTCCATGCTCGGCAGCGATGTCACGGTCGACGGATTCACCGGGTCGGCGACGCTGGGCGATCACTCGGAACTGCGGCAGGGCTGACCCATGTCCCGGGTCGATGACCTCTGTCGTTCGTACAGCGACCTTACCTACCACTTTGATCCGGCGGACGCCAGCCAGGCGGGCGCCAAGGCATTTGACGACCGGCTGGGCGGCTTCGGCGCTGAAGCGATGCGAGCCCACCTGGCGGCGTTCCGGTCGCTGGCCGGCGCAATCGAGGAACTCGAACCGGAAGATCTCGCTGGCGAGATCGACCGCACGGCGCTGCTGGACGATATTCGTGTACTGCTCTTCCGGTTCGAGCACGAGCAGCCGCACCTGCGGCAGCCGGGCTTCTGGCTCAACCACCTCTATACCAGCCTCTACTCGCTGATGGTGCGGCGGCAGCCGCCACAGGAGCTGGCTGCCCCGGTGCTGGCGCGGCTCAAGGCGGCGCCGGCATTTCTGGACGAAGCCCGGGCCAGCCTCAATGCTCCGCCGATCGTCTTCGTGGACGCTGCCCTGTCGTCATTGGGCGGCGGAGGCGAGCTGATTGCGCGGGCAGCCGCGCATTTTGCAGCGGCGGTCCCGGAGCTTGCCCAGCAAATGGAGGCAGCCGCACGCGAAACGCTCGAGGCGCTGACCCGGTTCGGGCGGGCGCTGGGAAGCGACATCGCGCCGAGCCAGGACCCCCTGGCACATGCAGTGGGTGAAGAACAGTTCGAGCGGCGGCTGCACCACGAGCACGCACTCCGGGGCAGCGCGCCGGAACTCTGGCGCTACGGACTGCGCCTGCTGGAAGAGACCGAAGCGCAGG
>JAICQR010000178.1 GCA_025937755.1 Gemmatimonadales bacterium
GCGGCCATGCACGGCTACACCCCGGAGCAACTTGCGGGGCAGCCGCTCGAGATTCTGACCGTACCGGAGCAGCGGCCGCAGGTACCCTCGCGGATCCAGGTGGCACTGCGGCAGGGCCGGGTGGTCTACGAGGCCCGGCGCCAGCGGCGCGATGGCAGCACCTTCCCGGCGCGGGTGGAACTGACGGCGGTGCGAAACGAGGCAGGTGAAGTGCTCCACCTCGCCGCCAATGTGCAGGACCTCAGTGAATGGCACCGGGCCGAAACCCAGGTGCGCGAAGCGCAGAAGATGGAGGCGCTGGGGCGGCTGGCGGTGGGGGTTTCGCACGACTTCAACAACATGCTGATGATCATCGTCGGATTCGCCGATTTTCTGGCATCGGCGATCCCGGAAGAAGATGCGCGCCGAAGCGACGCCGTGGAGATCCGGAAAGCTGCCGAGCGGGCGGCGGCGCTGACCCAGCAACTCATGGCGTTCGGCCGGCCCAAGGCGCCGACCCCCGAGCTGCTGGACCTCAACGAAATCGTCGAGGGCATGCGGCGCATGCTCCAGCCCATGATGGGCGAGGGGATCAGGGTCGAGCTGGAGCTGGCCGACGGGCTGGGCGGGATTCTGGCTGACAGGGGACAGCTGGAGCAGGTGATCCTCAACCTGGCGCTCAATGCCCGCGACTCGATGCCAGGCGGCGGCGAACTCCGGCTGCGGACGCGGGCCGGCGTTGGCCGCACGACCGCGCTGCTGGACGAGAGCGAGTCACTGGATCCCGGCAGGACAGTGATGCTGGAAGTGCGGGATACGGGACACGGGATGGACGAGACCACCGAGGCCCGGATCTTCGAGCCGTTCTTCTCGACTCGTTCAGGGCGAGGCCACAGCGGTCTGGGCCTTGGACTGGCCGTCGCATACCGGATCATGCGACAGGCCGGTGGCCGGATCGGAGTGACCAGCAAGCCGGGGAAGGGCTCGACCTTCACCTTGCGGTTTCCGGAGACCGACCTGCCCGCAGCGCCGCCTGCGCCGCTGCCTCACGTCACACCGCGGGGCCGGGAACAGATTCTGGTGGTGGAAGACGAAGCGCCGGTGCGCGAGTTGGTACAGCGGACGCTGACTGACGCCGGTTATGCCGTGACCAATGCCGCGAGCGGTGAGGCGGCGCTGGAACAGCTGACAAAAGGAGGGGCGCGAGACCTGGTGCTGGCCGACGTGGTGCTGCCCGGCATCAGCGGGGACGAGTTCGCGACGCGGCTGGCCGAAGTTGCGCCGGGACTTCCGGTGATTTTCATGTCGGGCTACGGCAGTCAGGAGTTGGAGGCGCGGGGCTTCACGCCCACCGACGGCTCCTACCTCCAGAAGCCATTCTCGGCCGAGCGATTGCTGCAGCAGGTGCGCGCCGTGCTGGACGCGGCTGATCCCGGTGCGCACCGTGCCTGAGTATCTTCCTTTCCGTCCCACACGGAGCCATTCATGCAACGGATCCTGAGCCTGGCAGCCGCGATGGTGCTGCTCGCCGGGTGCGAACCGGAATACGCCGACGCGCCCACGCACGCTGCCGCGGCGGAAGTTCACGACGAGGATCTGGGCGGCGCGGACCCGACGTCGATTTCGGGGCGAGTCAAGGACTCGACCGAGAACTCGATCCACCACAACCGCGCCGGCGGCAATGCCGGGCGGCCGGAGGATGGGCCGGGCGCACCAGCTCCCATCGCGAGCGAGCCCACGACGGACACCCACTCGGAGCACTGAGCATGCCGGGGCCGAGGAGCCCCTCACGCGGCGGGCTGCCGAACCTGCGGCGATTGCTGACCTGGCTCTTTGCGGGCCGGGCGCTGCTGGCGTTCGGCACCATGGTGGCGGCGGCGCTGATCTGGACCAGCCGGCCTGACGTCGCGTTCCTGGTGGCGGTGGGTGTGGTGCTGGCGCTCCTGATCACCGCCTACGGCATCTGGGTCATCAACCAGCGCCAGCGGCACCCGGGGCCGGTCTTCCTGACGTTCCAGTTGCTGGCTGACCTCGGGCTCATCATCGCACTGGTCCATGTGGTCGGGCCGGAGGGCAGCATCGCGCCGGCGCTGTATGTGCTGCTGATCGCCACGTACGCGGTGCTGATGCCGTTCCGGTTCGGCATCGCGATGACGGCCATGTCGTCCGCCGTCTTCGTGGCCGACATGTGGCAGCACACCGGCCCCACGGTGGCGATGCTGCTCCACGTGGGCGTCTTCCTCACTGTGTTCGTTGTGGTGGCGGTGCTGGGCGAGCGGCTGCGCGAAGCGGGCGAGGAGCGGCAGTCGCTCACCAGCGAATTGCGGCGCGTCCGGTACGAAGCGGAGGTGATCCTCCGCAACATCCACAGCGGCGTGCTGACCGTGGCCTGGGATGGGAGCCTGGTGTACGCCAATCCCACCGCCCAGCAACTGCTCGGCTTCGAGCGGACCCCGGTGCCGGGCGAAACGCTGATGGAAATGCTGCAGCGTCGCGCACCCGGGCTACGCGACGCCGTGGCCGCGGGATTGACCCAGGGTCGGCGGATCCGGCGGGGCGAGGCGCTGGTCGAGCGGGGCGACGGGCAATTCCCCATCGGACTCAGCACCACCACCTTTCGGCCGGGGCCGGGCACCCAGGCGTCGGTCACTGCGGTCTTCAGCGACATCTCGGATTCGAAACGGCTGGCCGAGCTGCATCTCCGGACCGAGCGGCTGGAAGCGGTCGCGGCGCTGAGTGCCTCGCTGGCGCATGAGATCCGGAACCCGCTGGCGTCGATCCGCAGTTCGGTGGAGCAGCTGGCCCGGGGGGCGCACGCTGGTGATGACGAGCGCACACTGGCGGCGTTGATCGTCAGGGAGAGTGAGCGCCTGAGCCGGCTCCTGAGCGAGTTCCTGGACTTTTCCCGGGTGCGGGCCACCCGCTCGGAGCCGGTGGATGTTCATGCGGTGGCGTCGGCCGCGGCCGGCGTAGTGCGGGCCCATCCCGACTGCCCCGCCGGCACCCAACTGCTGGTGGAAGGCGAGCACGTCATGTTGCTGGGTGACGAGGACCTGCTGCACCGGAGCCTGGTCAACCTCATCATGAATGCGGTGCAGGCGGCGGACCAGGAAGCGGTGCAGGTGGTGGTGTCAGTGGCCGCCGTCGATGCGTCGCAGGCTCCCCGCGACCTGCCGGCCGACCGGGCGGTTCGCATCACGGTCAGCGATACCGGGCCCGGCATTCCGGACGACATCCGGGAACGCCTGTTCGAGCCGTTCGTGACCCGGCGGCGGGGTGGCACCGGACTGGGGCTCGCCATCGTGCAGCGTGCAGTCGAGGCCCATCGCGGGTTGATCTTCGCGGATTCGGTGCCACCCGGTCAGGGCGCCGGCCAAGGCACCACGTTTACCATCTACCTGCCCGACCCCCGGGTGGCAGAGGACGATTCATGAGCCAGAAGCCGAGCGTGCTGATCGTCGATGACGAGTCGGGCATCCTGGATACGTTGCGCATCCTGCTGCGGAACGAGGGATTCGACGTGACCA
>JAICQR010000014.1 GCA_025937755.1 Gemmatimonadales bacterium
AGCGTCGAGAGCACCAGGTGGCCCGTGAGCGCGGCCTTGATCGCGATGCCGCCGGTCTCCAGGTCCCGGATTTCGCCGATCATGATGATGTTCGGATCCTGCCGCAGGAACGCTCGCAGCGCCGCCGCGAAGCTCAGCCCGATCTCGTTCCGCACCAGCACCTGGTTGATGCCACCGAGGTTGTACTCGACCGGATCCTCGGCGGTCATGATGTTCACTTCATTGGTGTTGATCCGCTGCAGACAGCTGTAGAGCGTCGTCGTCTTGCCCGATCCCGTCGGTCCCGTCACCAGCACCATCCCGTAGGGATTCAGGATGGCCTTCATCAGGTCGGCCTCCGCCTTCGGCTCGAAGCCGAACTTCTGGAGGTCGAGCGTGAGGTTGCCCTTGTCCAGGATACGGAGCACGATCTTCTCGCCGAACAGCACCGGCAGGGTCGAGACCCGGAAGTCGATGACCCGCGAGCCCATCTTCAGCTTCAGCCGGCCGTCCTGCGGCACCCGCCGCTCGGCGATGTTCAGGTGCGAGAGGATCTTCACCCGGCTGGTCAGTGCCGCCTTCATCTTGAACGGCGGCTTCATGATCTCCTGCAGCGCGCCGTCGATCCGGTACCGCACCCGGATTTCGTGCTCGAACGGCTCGATGTGGATGTCGCTCGCGCCCCGCTGCACCGCGTTCTTGAGAATGCCCTCGACCAGCTTGACCACCGGCGCGTCATCGATCTGCGCCTGGGTGGCCAGTTCCTCTTCCTCTTCGTCGACCACCTCGACGTCGTCGCCCTGCTCCTCGAACTCCTTGAGGATGTTCTGGAACTGCTGGTCAACTGCGTTGCCGTAGTGCTTGTCGATCAGGGATCGCAGGGTGAACTCGCCCGCGAGCACCGGGAAGACATCGTACCGGGTGATGAACTTGAGGTCGTCCACCAGCCCCAGGTTGGTCGGGTCGGCCACCGCCACCGTCAGCGTCCGGCCTTCTCGCTTGAGCGGCAGCACCACCTGCTTCGACGCAACGTCGGGCGGAATCAGCCGCAGGATCCGGGCGTCCACCTCGAATCGGCTCAAGTCCACCGCCGGCATCCGGTACTGCCGCGCCAGCAGCCGGGTCACGTCCAGCTCGGTGGCAAACCCCAGCTTGACCACCGCCAGCCCCAGCCGCGACTTGGAGGCCTTCTGCTCGGCCAGCGCCTGGCCGAGCTGATCACGCGTGATCAGCCCTTCCTGGAGCAGGATCTGCCCGAGCTTCTCCGTCTGCTGGGCCGCCGCAGTCGCCATTGCTGATCCGAAAAGGGAATTGCCAAGGAGCCCGAAGGCCGCACTCATAGCCAGCCACGGGCCAGACCGCAGAGCCTTGCACCCCCTCAGCGTACGTCCAGACGGGGACGCAACTTGGCCACTGTTGCCGGGCCTATTCCGGGCACCTTCTCCAGGTCATTGATGCTCGCAAATGACCCATGCGCCTCGCGATACGCCACGATGGCCCGGGCCCTTCCGGGCCCTATACCCGGCAAACCGGCCAGGTCATTGGCTGAAGCGGAGTTGAGTTGCAGAATCGGGGCCGAGGGACCCACTCCCGAAGGGGAATTGGGGGGTCGCTGCCCCCCCACGCTTCCAACCGTGCCCGAGAGCCGGACCATCTCCCCTATCCGCCCCAGCGTCGCCTCGCCCACCCCAGGCACTGAATCCAGCCCCGCCAGCGACCCGAACGGTCCGTGCTCTGTCCGGTACTCCACGATACGGACCGCCAGTGACGGTCCCACCCCCGGCAACCGGTCAATCTCCCGCGCTGGCGCAAGGTTGATATCCACCAGTTCCCCCGGCGCCAGCGGCTCGGCGACCCGCTTGGCACTGTCACGCTGGGCGGCGACCGAGGCCTCGTCTGCCCTGAGGATCGTGATACCGCCCGGTGCATCGCCGGGGTCGAGCAGCCACCAGCGCACCCCCTGCCCCGCGACCGCGAGGGCGAGGAGGATGACGACGGCACGATGGTCAGAAGACATGCGCCCAAGTTTGGGCTAGGTAAGGGGCGGGCGCTAACCTTGGGAATGCAAGAGAAGGCGAAATAACGGGCGGTCGAATCGAGCGAGGACGGGCGGCTGAGGCTAGATGGACGGTCGCATCAGGCAGCTACCCGGCGCGGCACTTCGATGGGCGGTCGGGGCGTTCAGACTTTGAGCGATTGATAGAGCTTCCACGTCATGCGAGCGGCAGCGTCACGCTGACGTTCCACCACCTTCCATTCGTCGGAACTCAGGATCCCGAGGTCCCGCGCCAGCCGCAGCAGATAGCCGACCTCCGACAGCGAGCCAAGCGAAGTATCCAAGTACTTTCTAAGCTCGCCCGAACCTCGCTTGGCGTAACCCTCCACGATATTGTTGGGCGCCGACACGGCTGCGCGTCGAATCTGGGAGATCATGCCGTAGCGCTCCCGGTCGGGCCACCTGTGAGTCACCTTGTGAATGGTCAGCGCCAGTTCGTGGCAAAGTTGCCAGGCCAGTAGCCGCTCGTATGGCTTCATGCTGACTATCTGCCACCGTCCAGCAAACCTGCCTAACCACTGCAACGCGGGCCTGACCAGAAATCAGCAAGAGACCTCCAGAGACCGCCCGGCAGAGCTTCGCGGCTCCGCAACACCGCTGCGCGACCGCCGGTAATAGCGCCATGCAACCGGAATGACGCGATGCGACCGCCAGTCCGAACGCCGGCCACAGGTGGGGCATGGTGTGACCGCCCTGACTCACATCGCTTCAACCGTCGCAATGACTTCCAGCGCCACCGTCCCCACGATCCCCAGACTCTCGGCGCTGATCTTGTCCATCGTGTCTTCCGGCGTGTGCCACCAGGTGTTGCCCGGACCATACGAGAAGTCCACCACGTCGATCGCCCGGATGCCGCCCCTCTGGAGTTCCACGTGATCATCGGTGAGGCTCATGCCCTCGTGTCCCACAAACACCGACGAATAGCCGGCATTGGCCGCTGCGTTCCACACCAGGTCCACTACTTCGGGCGCGCCGATCAGCGAGTTGCCCTCGCGCTGGAGCCGCAGGTCCCGGTCGCCCACCATGTCGAACAGCACCGCGAACAGTGGTGGCGGGGTCAGCTGGTTGGCGGCGTAGTATCGGCTCCCGATCATCACGTCGACTTGGGGCCGCGCCGAGAAATCGCCGTAGTCCTCGCCGTCCACGAACAGCAGGTCCACCCCGACAGACGGCGGGATCAAGTCGAGCGCATCGGCCACGCCCAGCAGCACTGCCACACCCGACGCGCCGTCATTGGCGCCCGGCACCGGAACGTCCTGCAATTCCGGCACGGCTGCATCCGACATCGGGCGCGTGTCCCAGTGCGCCAGCAGCAGGATCCGCCGCGTCGCCGAGGGATTGAATTGCGCCAGGAAATTCACCATCGGCAGCGACTCACCCGCCTGGGTCACATGGGTCCAGCGCTGGGTGAGAACCGTGTCCGCCTTGGTCCGAAGCAGGCTGTCGAGCCACCCGGCCATTGCCTCGTGACCTTGCTGGCCCGGCACCCGCGGTCCGAAGGCCACCTGGGTGCCGGCGTACTGCAGTGCCTGCCCCCCGTCGAACGACCGGGGATTGACCAGTGTCGAGTCGTCGCATGCGATTGCGCCGGCCGCGAGCAGCGTGACGAGAAGGGCCATCGGCGCCCACCTCCGGGGAATGGTCATCGCAGGTCTCCCGCGAAGAGCCGCAGCTCGAAGCTGACGGTCATGTAGATGGTCGAGATCCGGCGACTCAGGTGTGACGCATCATTGAGCAGATAGCCGAAGTCCAGTCCCCCTCGCAGGAGGTCGGCAAGGTCGGTCGCGAAGCTCGCCGACACTTCCCGGCTGGTGGTGTTGCTGATGATCGAGCAGCCGTCGGTATCCGGCCGGTCCAGACATGTTGTGCCCTTGTCAGAGCGGAACGTCAGCGACGAGGAGATCCGCTTCCGGGTCCTGCTCACCGACTGCGGCAGCCGGAAGGACCAGTTCAAGGCTCCGGACAGGTTGCGCGAATCAGACTCTGTGATGGTGCCGTTGTTCTCGCTCGACTGCCCGTTGTCCGTGAGTCGCAGCGTGAGGCCGACCCCGTTCCGGAAACCCAGCTGGAGGTCCGGCATGAACGAGCGCGACTCGATTGCACTGGTAAGGGTGGAGTTGCCCGACACCGGCTGGACCGTCGTGCCCGAACGGTTGCGCCATGTGGTCCCCAGCGACATCAGCGTGAGTGGGCCGCCGCGGAATGCCTGCGACCACCGCAGCGACGTGGTCGGCCACTCGGTCTGATCGGTGTGGATCTCGCGCCGGAGTCCGCCGGCAAGCTGATAGCGGATCGCCTCGGTCTGGCTGGCGCCGAGCGAGAAGGTGAGTCCGAACGGCAGATCCGCGCCGGTAGTGACCGAGCGCGTCAGCGTCGTGCCCGCACCCAGCGCATTGGTGCCGAACTGCCCGAGGAAGTGCTCCATCCCGCCCATGGCAAACTGGTAGCCGAGCGTGGGTTCGAACGCCGCGAGGTCGAACGTCGACGTCCGGGTCCGGCGCTGCGTCAATTCCAGCGGGCGGAGCCGCGCCAGGGCGCGCCCGAGGCCGGCACTGTCACCCAGCGTGAGCGTCACCAGTTGACCAAGGTCAACCGACGCGCCCAGCTCGGTCGACTGGCTGTTGTTGAGCGTCTGCGGCAGCACGAACCCGCCCAGCGTATCACCGTCGATCTGGACCGGCGGCCGGCTGGTCAGACTGCGCGAGAGGGTGAAGCCGGACCGCCGGACGTATCGGGGCCGGAGCCAGCTCGAGATGCGAGGTGCCAGCTGGAAGGTGCTGCTCAGTTGCCGGTCGCGCTCGACGCCCACGTCCATTCCCAGGAATCCCCGCCGGGAGGCGCCGGCCAGCCGGCCTATCGCGGTCGAATCGCCGTAATGCCGCAGGTCCCTGGTGCTGGTCATGTCCAACCCCAGCGTCAGCATGCCGAGCGGCTGCCAGCTCATGCCGGCCGAATTGCGCCAGACGTGATTGAGCGTCGTGGTGGGCGCGATGAGGCTGTCCACGTCGCGTGCAATCGCCACCTGGAAGGCCGTGAGTTCGCCCCGGTCCCGCACCAGTCCGCTGGAGAACCTGACATTGCTGGGAGCGATACCCAGCCGCGTCTGGCCCAACGCTCGATCCAGTTCAGTGCCGCGGAGGAAGCCCGGCACCAGCGGGCTTAGATCCACCACCGGGCCGGCCCGGCCAAGCAACAGGTTGTAACCGACCGAGACATTTGCCGAATTTGCATTCGACTCGCTTAGTTCGGTTTGCGATGAGCCCCGGATCAATCCGAACCCGATCGTCAATGGGTCGATCAGGCCGCGCACCAGCCAGTTGGAACCCCGGCGCGACCGGCGAAGTGCCACTTGATAGCTCGCGTTCCACGACTTGGGCTTCCGTAGCGCAGCGAGCGAACTGCCCCGGATGTCGGTGCCCGTGATCAGCGTCGGGTCCACTGACGCCCGGGTAAAGCTGACGGTGGCCGGCATCGCAATGCCGAGCGACGGCGGCAGGAACCGGTCCAGCCGCCAGGTGCCGGCCACCCGCATGTCGTCGGTGGTCCGGAAGGTCGGCCGGTTGCCGATCTGCCGGAAATGGCCGTCCTGCTTCACAAACGACACCGAGATGTCGCCCACGTCCGAGGCGACCAGCCGCGCGTCCAGCGCCAGTGCCGCGCCTGCCTCCGACACGGGCTGGGTGAGCCGGATGTCGTCGATCCACACCTCGGCTTCGTCCAGCGGCCCGAAGTCTCCCACCCGGTACAGTCCGGCGCTGAGTTCCTGCACCGATGCCAGATTCGGCGGATTGATGCCGGGACTCGCCACCTGGATCATGTACGGGCCGTCGCACGCGACGTAGGCACCGGGCTCGCCACCGCACTCGGCGGCGCCCGATGGTGCCTCCCCGCTGAGCCAGCGTTGCTCGACGCTGGCGCGGAGCTCGCGCCACACCTCGAGGTCGATGACCATCTCCGGCTCCCAGGTGGTGGTCAGCGCCGGCGCACGGTAGAGGTAGAAGTTGCGATCATCGCTGCCCAGCTTCACGAACGCCTGGAGGTCACCCCGCTCCCAGCCGTCGCCGTAGCCCCGCGTCCACACCCGCAGCTCGCGGTAGTTGAGCAGGTTCTGGGCACCAGCCGGGAATCGCAGGTAGGCTTCCGCCCGCTCATTCACCTGCAGGCCTCGCGCGATGACCCGAAGCGACTTCTCGTTCACCTGGGTGCCCAGCTGGTTCTGGCCCGCATTGCGGTCGTTGAGCGAGCCGCGCACCCCTGGCGGGGACTGATAGTTGACTTCGACGTTCTCGGTGGAGACGGTGGCGGTGAGCACCTCGCCATGCGGCTGTCCAATTGCGCCCGACAGCCCGGCGATCGGACTCTCCGCCCGCCGTGACCATGGAGCACCTACCAGCCGAAGCCGGCTCAGGGCAAGCCGCGCGACCACGTCCTCGCCATCGTCGGGAGGGGCCACAAAGGTGACTCGCAGATGCTGCACCAGTCGCAGGTTGGGAGCACCCAGCGAAATCGCAGCATCGCTCCGGAGCGGTATGCGGTAGAGCACAAATCCCGCCGGCCGGCCGCCCGCGTCCATGATCTGCAACCCGCGGCCGGGGACGATGTAGGTGCTGTCACCGATCGGCACCACGTAGCGCATCACGCTTTCGCCAGCACCCGTCGCGTTGAGCAGGTTGTCACCGTTGAGATCCTCGGTGTCCAGCACGCCGTTGCCGTTGCTGCACCGCGAACTGAGGTCGCCCCAGGGAAAGACCAGCACTTGTGCGGTCAGGAGTCGTTGACAGAGCGGCAGCTGCTCCACCTGCTCGCCGTTCACCGCGATCGTATCAGGTCGGTCGCCCAGGATGCCGATGTCGTCGGTCGAGGCATTGAAGATGCCGTCGGCGCCTCGCTCGGTGTCCAGCTTGCCCTGCCCCACCAGTTGCCGCCCGGTAAACACGGTATCGCTGCCGGTCGTCACCAGCGCCGTCGGTGCAATGCCCACCGCGTCCTCGTTGACGGTGCCGAGATCGATCACCAGCTGCAGCCCGGCCGAGTCGGCGCTGTGCAAGCCAGACTGGTAGACGTAGAACTCGAGATACTCGGTGCGCGACAGATCGAGGCCGGTGGGACTCAGCGAAGTGACGAACGACCGCCACCTGGGTTGGAGGGGCCGCGGCTCGAAGGACCACGCCGACGACCGGTCGGGTCGCACGAAACCACCGGCGGTATCCGCATGGAAGGTGGTCCACAGCACTGTCTCGAACTGGTCGCCGCTCCCGGCCAGCACGATCGTCGTGTCGATGTCCTGCGGCCGCAGCTGGACGGTGCGCCCGTCCGGACCTGGCACCAGGTTCTGCCACGTCATCTGCACTGCGTCGTCCGGATTGAAGGCGCCGATCCCCAGAGAAGGATCGAGGCCATCGGTCGACTGCGGGGCGGACGCGAAGCGCCAGTTGGTTTCCCGCAGTGATACCGCGATGGCCTGGTCGCTGTCGAACTCCTCCAGATAGGCCGCGCCCGACCGATTGGGGTCCGGTTTCGAGATCGCGAGTTCGGCGTTGATGTCCAGCCGGGACGGCGCCGTGGAGGTGCCGCTCACCACCCGGTTGAGCATGCGAGTGATCGCATCCGACTGGAAATGCAGATCGGTGACGATCCCGCCCACCATGTTGGCCGAGGCCTCGAAGCCGAGTTGCGGGCGATTGTACGCCGAAGCTTCGCGCTGGAACACCCCGACCAGGTTGACCGAGCCCATTCGCCCCAGCGAATACCGCGACGTCAGCCCCATGATCGTGGTGGGAGCGATCGCAAAGAGGTCCTGCTGCTCGAACCGTGCCCGGACCGTTCCGGCGCCTGCGCCGAAGAGCGCTTCCGGATTGCTGAACGTCAGCAGGCCCGAGAGGTAGTCGATGCTGTAGTCCACGCCCCGGACCAGGAGGCGGTTGTTGACCTCGATCTGCTCGCTCTCCTCCTTGATCTGGATGGCGCCGAGGTCGAGTCTCGATCGGTCGGTGCCTGAGGCCGCCGAGTACTGGAGGCGGAACTGGAAGCGCGAGGGTGGACCCTGCGAGGAGAGCACCAGATAGAGCGGCGTGCGGTAGAGCGAGTCGGTGACTTCAACCGGGGTCAGCCGCGATGGATCGGCGAACGGCGTCAGGTGCGGCATCACCACGTAGGATTCCCGGATCACGTCTTCGGCACCAGGATCGCGCGATCGGGGAAACAACCGGTTCTCGCGGTCGAAGCGCGCGGGATCGGTCGGCACGGCGATGTCGAGCTGCGCCAGGTAGGTCGGCGCGCCGCCGGCCGGCCGTTCCGACCGGTTGAGCGAGATCGCAACCTCCAGCGACGAGCGGTCGAGATCGCTGCCTGCCACCCGGTATACCTGGCGCATCTCGTGCCGGAATGTGCCGGATGAAGGCCCGCGCCGGGGCTCCACAATCAGCTCCAGCGAGTCGATCTCGGCGGGCCGGTCTGCGCTCGGGAACGACCCGACAGGATCGCCACCCACCGTGGTGTAGCTGACGGCCAGATAGTCGTTCGGATCCAGCTTCGATGCCAGCGCGAACCAGAGCCCGCCCGGCTCGACGTAGTAGTCGCGCCCGGGAACCAGCAGCTCCCACTGCACACCCTCATCCGGCTGCGCCACGCCGACCACCTGGGAGGGATCGGCGCTGTTCCTCGCATACGCCTTCACCCCGCCGATGATCGGGGTGGCGCTACTGCCTCCGAGCGCCGCGCGGTAGCGATACACCCGAACCTCCTGGGGTCGCTGGAGCGCCGGCAATGCGGCGGCGTCGACGTTGAGAATGTCGATGGCCGGATAGCCCGACAGCCGGGTCGGATCGACCACCCAGTAGAACCGGCCCGACTCGAAGTCCACGTCGCGCAGCAGCCGGTCCTGGGGCACGCGGGTCGACTCGCCGCCGATCTGGAACACCCGCTCGCCTACCGAACTTCCCTTCTGGGTCGCGAAGAGCGCCTGGAACTGGAGCGGACCCACATCGAACAGGCCGTTGATACCGAAGTTGGAGCTGGGAACCGCCGCCGTCAGGAATCTCGAGGCAGGAGGACGGAAGGTGACCGTACCCACTTCGAGGCGGCGGATGATCTCGTCCTGCAACCCCTCGTAGTAGACCTGAATCAGGTTATTGGCGCTGAAGTCCCGCTGCGACTGGAAGTCCACAGTGACGTGGACCCGCTGCCCCAGAAGCCCCGCCGCCCGGACATCGATGAAGTTGTCCAGCCGGGGCGCCCGGATGCGTCCACCACAATTGGAATTCGGATCCTGCAGCTCGAAGGCGGTGCACCGCTCGTTCTTGACCCGCTCGGTCCGGATATCGAGCGACGCTTGGCCATCGATGGCGAGGTCGGCATACTTCCGGTCGATCCCCAGCAGTGACGGGCGCTCGGGTGCCGCCGTCGAATCGGCTGCACCACGGCCATAGATGGCAAATGCCCGGAGGGTTCCTGCCCGGACCCGGCGCGCCGAGTCGAGCGCACTCGACATCGCACTGTCGAACGCCACCAGACTCCGGGGGGCGCCCAGCCAGGGCGCCCGCACAGCATCGGGCGTGTCGAACTGGAACCGGGGCAGGTCGAACGTGGCACTGGCGCGCGGCAGAGAGTCAGGCACCTGCGCCTCGAGGGCGGACGCCAGCGAAAGGGACAACATCAGGATCAAGCCGGCGGAAAGGCTTCGCGCCACGCTCACTCGGGACTGAAGGAGATGCGCCGTGGAGGGACGGTGCTCAATATAGCCATGGCCAGAAACCCTTACAAGCAAGGTACTTAGCTCGTGCCACTGCTCTCACGCTACGTGTTGGGACGGCTGGTGGCGCCCTTCCTGTTCGCGCTTGCCGCGCTCACCGGCTTCATGCTGCTGAGCCAGGTGGCCAAGCGCTTCGAGCAGCTGACGGGCAAGGGGCTCGGCTGGCAGGTCATCGCCGAGGTGTTCGGTCTCTCCCTGCCCTTCATCCTGGCGCTGACCATCCCGATGGCGGTGCTGGTCGCCGTGCTGTTCGCCTTCAGCCAGCTGGCGGCCGACAACGAAGTCACCGCCATGCGAGCCAGCGGCGTCAGCGTGGCCCAGTTGGTCGGCCCGGTACTGGTCGCCGCGCTCGCCATGACTGCTTGCACCTTTGTGTTCGTGGACCAGGTGCTGCCCCGCAGCAATACCCGGCTGCGGAATCTCTACTTCGACATCGCCCGCAAGAAGCCCACTTTCGAGCTCCATGAACAGATCATCAACGCCATTCCCAGTTCGAACTATTTCGTGCGGGCGGCCGGAATCGACCAGCGGCGCGGCATCATGCACAATGTTGCCATCTATGATCTCGAGGGACAGTGGAGCCGCCGGGTCATTTATGCCGACAGCGGCAGGATGGCGGTCTCCGCTGATGGCTCGGACCTGGTCCTCGAACTGCAGGTCGGCGAAGTCCACGAGTTCCCGGCGTCGGAACCGGCAGACTTTCGCCTGATCGGGTTCCAGTCGAACCGGGTCGTGCTCCATGATGTATATGACGAACTCCAGCGCAACACCGGCGCCGTCGTGCGCGGTGACCGCGAGATGAGTTCCTGCGAGATGCTGGATATCGTGCGACAAGCCCGGCGGGAGGCCCGGCAGGCCGGCCGGGACCGCAGCGGCCTGCTGGAGCGCGACCTCCGCTACCTCGCGGGCGTGCCGGCCGCTGCTCCACCGTCGACCTCGCCCGAGCCCAGATCCGGCTACTGCGCCTGGCTCGACGCGCTGGGTCGCCTCGTGCTTCCTAGGACGGCCGAAGCGCAGGACAGCGCACAAGCTCCGGCGCGCGGGCTCAACCTCAAGTTGCCTGACTCTTCAGTGCGGCGGAGCCCACCCGCAGCGATGTCCACCTGGGGCGAAATCGCGACCACGGTTTCCACCGCTGACTTCGCCGCGCGCCGCGCGGCCCAGTACGCGGTGGAGGTCCACAAGAAATGGGTCATCGCCGTCGCCTGCATTCCCTTCGCCCTCGTGGCCATCGTGCTCGCGCTGCGCTTCCCTCGCGGTGGCGTCGGGCTGGTCATTGGCGGAGCCATGGCCGTGTTCTCGGTCTTCTGGGTTGGGCTCACTGCCGGTGAAGCGCTCGCGGACAAGCATTACGTCGCGCCCTGGCTGGCCATGTGGAGCCCGATACTCATTCTCTCGACCATTGGGCTCGCGGGGCTGATGCTGGTGAGCCGTGAAATGGGTTCGACCCGGGGCGGCGACTGGGAAGAAGTGTCCCAGTGGTTCCGGGACCTTGTCCGGCGCCGGAAGCGGGCGGCCTGATGCGCCTGCGGCTGCTGGATCGCTACGTACTCCGGTCCTGGATCAGGCTTTTCCTGGTCACCGCTGTGGGCTTTCCGGTTGTCGCTGTGCTCACCGAGATGGTGCAGGAACTCAACGACCTGCTGGGACGGGGCCTCACGGTTCGCCAGGTTGTGGTGAGCTACCTCTACGGCATCCCGGCCTGGGCCTCGATCGTCATGCCGGCCGCAGTGCTGTTCGCCACGATCTTCACCGTGGGCAACATGGCCCGGCATTCCGAGGTCACCGCGGCCAAGGCGGGCGGCGACAGTTTCAACCGTCTGGTGGCTCCATTGTTCGTGGCCGCAATCGGGGCGGTACTGCTCGCTGTCGCGGTGGGCGAATTGGCCGTGACAGCCAGCGCCCGGCAGGTGGAATTGCAGAAGGAGCCCGCGAGCCGGAATCCGTCGGGCAGATACAACTTCGTGTACCGGGCCGACGACGGCTGGGTCTTTGCTGTCCGCATGCTGGATGTGGCGGACGACGCCATGCGCGACATCGTGCTCGAACGTGCGGGAAGCGGTCCTGACTATCCCACCCTGGTGATCCGGGCCGACAGCGCCACCTGGAGTGATTCATCGGATGCGTGGACCATCTGGCAGGGCCAAAGCCGGGTGCTCCGCTCGCCCACCCAGCTTGCGACCTTTCTGTTCGACCGAATGGAACTCCACGCCATGACCGGGCCGCCGGAATCGTACCTGGCCGAGAATCGCGATCCCAAGGCCATGCGCTACGCCGAGCTGGGACGCTACATCCAGTCCATGCAGCGGGCCGGCAACGCCTCCGGAAAGCTCGAGGTGCGCCGGGCCCAGCGCATCGCCATTCCGGCCGCCTGTCTCGTCATTGCCCTGTTCGGGGCACCGCTGGCCATGGCGGCACCACGCTCCGGTTCGGCCTTCGGCGTGGGGGTGAGCCTTGGCGCTACCATCATCTACATCCTGCTGGCGCAGATCGCCATCGCCATGGGTGACAGCGACCTCTTCCATCCGGTCGTGCTGGCGTGGCTGCCCACGATCCTTTTCCTGCTGGCGGCGCTGGTGCTGCTCAACCGGGTGCGGTCGTGAGTGTGGGAGTGTAAGAGTGTGGGAGTCTTGGGCAGTGTGAATGCCTCCACACTGCCCAATACTCCAATACTTCCATACTTCAACACTCAGAAGGCGTACCGCAGCCCCATCTGCACCTGGTATGAATTCCCCAGCGCGCTGGTCACCTGGTAGCGGTTCTCCAGGTTGGCCGGGTCGAAGTTGAACACGGGGCGGTTGGTGCCCTCATCGAAGTCCACCATCTGGATCGGATCGTCCGAGTAGAACACGGTGCCGCCGATGGTCTTCACCTGGCCCCACTCGGAATCGAGCAGGTTGAGCAGGTTGAAGATGCCCACCTCGAACGTCAGCTCGTGGCCGTTCATGGAGGGCAGCGACTGCCGCACGCTCATGTCCAGGAACGTCTGCCAGGGATTGCGGCAGCTGTTCCGTTCCATCAGCTGGCCCCGCTGCTCGGCGAGGCATGACTCGCCGGCGATGAACTCGTCGAATGCCGCTGCCTGTTCCGCCGCGCTGACTTCCACCACCGCGCCGTCCATGATGTCAGCAAACTGCAGGTTGGCATCGGACACCCCGGTCGGGATGTAGATCGGGTCGTTGGTGTTGGTGCCATCGGCGTTGAGGTCACCCCGGCCACTGCTGCCGCCGGCGATGTAGGTGTACGGCTGCCCCGACTGCCCGGTGTACGAGAGCGAGATCTCGGTGCCGTACTTCTCCCACGGCGCGATCCAGGTTGCACCCAGCGACAGCCGGTGCGGCCGGTCGAACGAGCCGGTGGTGGCCCCGTCCTCGGTGTCGAGCCCGGACAGCGTCCGGCTATTGCGCCAGTTGGAGATCGCCCGGCTCGAAGTGAAGCTCTGGACGTCTTCCGCGTGGGAATAGGTGTACCCGGCTCGGAGCAGCAGGTTCGATCCGAAGCGCCGCTGCAGCTGGCCGGTCAAGCTGTACGAGTAGTTGTTGCTGGTATTGAGCAGCTCGTACACACCGCCGGAGAATGACGGGCCATAGATGCTGTTCACGTACTCAGGCTCGGCGTCGCCGTCGTCCTGGAACCCGCCGTAGAGCGTACGGCCCGTCGCATCGGTGCCCACCGGGCCGGCAAGGTTGCGGTTGATGATGAAGTAGTCGTCCACACCCTTGGTGTAGATGCCCTCGAGCGTGCCCACGATGCCACTGCCGAGCTGCTGGTCCAGCGCCAGGTTGACCCGCAGCACCCGGGGGAACTTGGTGTCCTCACCGATGAGATCCACCTCACCCACGAAGCCGCCCGGCTCGATCGCGGTGCCATCGGCACAGGCCTGCGGCGCCGGCAGCGTCGGGCTGAACAACGGGGCGTCCTCGTCCCGGCAGGTCAGCTGGCTGAACTTGAGGCCGGTGTTGGCATAGGCGTTCGACATCCACACGAATGCCGGCGCGCCGGCGAACAACCCGACGCCACCCCGGACCTGCGATGTGCGGTCGCCCCGCAGGTCGTAGTTGAATCCGATCCGCGGCTGCCACATGACCTGGCCCGACGGGACATCGTGCGCCCCGAAATCGGCCGCCACCCGCGGATCGTACTCCGGATCGTCCGGGAACATGGGAATGTCCGCCCGGACGCCGTAGGTCAGCGAAAACCGGTCGCTTACCGTCCACTGGTCCTGGGCGTAGAAGCCCAGGGTGTATGTGTTGAAGGAGGTCTCACCCGTCACGCCGCCACCCGCCGCGCCCGAGACGATGAGCTGGTTGGGGATGCCGGCCTCGAAGTCGTCGAGGTTGCTGAACCGCCAGGCGCCGAAGGAAGCCTGCGCAAAGAGGTTGCGGACGTTGTAGAACTCGTTGCGGGTACCGATCGTCACCAGGTGGTTGCCGATCGGCGTGGAGAAGTTGTCGGTGACTTCCCAGAAGTCCTGGTCCAGCTCGTTGCCCTGGGAGAACTGCTCCGACCCGGCCTGGATCCGCGCCGGTCCCGAGTTGAGCGGATTGGTGAGGTTCTCGACCATCACCAGCGGCTGCACCACCGACGGATTGCGGCGGTCCCGGATGCTCTGGAAGCTCAGCCGGAACTCGTTGCTCGCGCCGTTGCCGAAGTTGGAGAACAGCTGGACCGATGGATTGTGGGTCTTGTTCTGGAACTTGTACGCCACCGAACTCAGGTCGAAGACCGGATTGTTGGGCGCGGTGGAGCGGCTGAAATTGTCGTCGGCCGCCTGATTGTAGCCGTAGCGGAACACCAGCCGGTTGCTGGTCCCCACTTGCCAGTCTACCCGTGCCAGCAGGTTGGTCAGCGGGTTGCTGCGGTCGAAGATGTCACCATTGCCGGTCTCCAGCCCATACCCCTCCAGCAGGCTCACGAACCGGTCATATTCTGCCTGGGTCACCGGCGCCGGGCTCTCGGTCGAGCCAAACGCAGGACCGAGCGCAGGCGCCGTGCGGCGGCTGAAGTCGCCGCTCAGGAAGAAGTGCGCCTTGTCCCGAATGATCGGCCCGCCCAGCGAGGCACCAAACTGGGACTGGTTGAATTCGCTGTCGCCCAGCGGGTCTCCGGCCAGCGCGTCATTGCGATAGGTGACGAACGCCGATCCCGAGAGATCGTTGGTGCCGCTCTTGGTGACCGCGTTGATCAGCGCGCCGGTAAAGTTGCCCTGGCGCACGTCGTATGGCGCCAGCAGGATCTGGTACTCCTTGACCGCCTCGAGCCCCACCGCCCGTCCGCCCGCCTGGCCCCCGGTCTGCCCGGTGCGGCCCAGCCCGAACCGGTCATTGACCGTGGCGCCGTCCACCTGGATGGTATTGAAGCGGTTGTTCTGGCCCGCGACCGACACACCGCCGTCGTCGCCGTCGCGCACGCTCACCTGGGGCGACAGCTTGACGAAGTCGGTGAAGTCCCGGTTCAGCGTCGGCAGCCGCCGGAGCACCGATTCGTCGATGGTCAACGACGTACCCTGGTGCGAAGGAGAGAAGATGTCCTTGTCCGCCTCACTTGCGACGACGATGTCCTCCAGCTGGACCGTGGTAGCGGCCAGCATGAAGTTCTGCCGGGTGGTCTGGCCGATCGACATCCGGAGCCCCGAAGCCCGCTCCGGCCGGTAGCCGATGGCCCGGGCCACGACTTCGTATGGCCCGCCCGGCTCGAGGCCCTGGGCCAGGTAGAGCCCGTTTGCGTTGGTGGTGGCAGCCGTCCGGAAACCGGTCGGCAGATAGGTGATCAGCACCTGTGCATTGCCCAGCGGAGCACCCGCCGAGTCCTGCACGTAGCCGCTGACGGCGCCGGTGGTGACACCCTGCGCCTCGAGACGGCCGGTCGCGGCCGCCGCGAACACCGCGAGCAGCGCTCCCGCCGTACGAATCCATGACCGCATGAATACCCCTGGAAATGAGGAAGGACTGCGAACCGGCTCCCGGCTCCGGGCAGGGGCTGGCGGGAGGAAAATCGCCAGCCGGAATCGGGGCGTCAAGCAGCCGGAAACCCGAACGAACGCGGCCTGCTCGCTCAACTTGACAAGCATTACGCCGGGTTCGTTCTTTCCCCCGTGAGAACCCCAAACAGCGATTCGACCCGCACGCTGCGCCGCCTGGCGTGGACCGCCACTGGCCTCTCCGTCGCGCTCATCACCTTCGGCGGAATCGTCCGCATCACCGGTTCCGGCATGGGGTGCGGCGACCACTGGCCCCGCTGCAACGGCGCGTGGTTTCCGCCGCTCGACCTCCCCACCGCCATCGAGATCAGCCACCGCTGGATTGCCGCCCTGCTGAGCATCCTGATCGTCGCGGTGGCCTGGCACGCCTGGCGGCGTCACCGGAACAACCCGCGGCTGCTGCTCCCCGCCCTGCTGGCGCTGGTGCTGCTGATCGTCCAGGTGCTTCTGGGCGCAGTGACCGTCAAGCTCGAACTTCCGGCCGGGGTGGTCATCGCCCACCTCGCCAATGCCATGTTGCTGCTGGCGGCACTCCAGGTCACCGCATTGCGTGCCGCCGAGCCGCCCGGCCGCCGAGCCGCCGAGCCGCCGAGCCGTCACCGTTGGCATCCCCTGGTGCTCGCCACCGCCGGCCTCGGCTTCCTCGTCATCCTCCTCGGCGCCAACGTTGCGAATCTCAACGCCGGCTGGGTCTGTCCCGGATTTCCCCTCTGCCAGGGCAGCGGATTGCTGCCCCCCGACGTGCCCCTGGGTGCGCTGCACTGGATCCACCGGGTGCTCGCATTCCTGTTCCTCGGTGCCGTGGCTTTCCTCAGCGTGGCGATCTCACGCCGGCGGGACGAGGCCGCAGACCCGCTGCGTGCCAGCGTCAATGGCCTCCTCGGCGTTACCCTGCTGCAGGTCATCGTCGCGGCCACCATGGTCCTGCAGACCCTTCCCCAATGGCTCCGCGCTGCGCACCTGCTGGCAGGTACGCTGGTGTGGGTCGCACTGGTGCTGGTGGTTGCCCGCAGTCGCCAGACCCCCAGCGAGACAGCCGCCGAACCGCCGGCGTCGCCCGAGCCGCCACTCTCGGCTGAGCCGCCGAGCGGGCGAGCCGCCGAGCCGCCGCCGTCAGTATTTCGCGACCTGATTACCCTGACCAAGCCTCGCATCATCTCGCTGCTGCTGGTGACTACAGTCTTCCCGATGTTCCTCACCGACCGGGGCATGCCGCCGCTCTCGCTGGTGCTTTGGGTGCTGCTGGGGGGCTACCTCATGGCCGGCGGTGCCAACGCCATCAACATGTGGTTCGACCGGGACATCGACACCCGCATGGTCAGGACGAAACTTCGGCCCATTCCGTCGGGCCGGATCTCGCCTGCCGCGGGCCTGGCGTTTGGTGTCGGCCTCGGTGCCGTGGCGTTCTTCATTTTCTACCGGTTTGTCAATTCGCTTTCAGCGTGGCTCGCGCTGGCCGGACTCCTGTTCTACGTGGTCATCTACACCATGTGGCTCAAGCGGTCGACCACCCAGAACATCGTGGTCGGCGGAGCGGCCGGTGCCTTTCCGCCACTGGTGGGCTGGGCCGCCATGACCGGCCGAATCGACCTCGCGGCCATCTATCTCTTTGCCATCATCTTCTACTGGACCCCGCCCCACTTCTGGGCCCTCGCGCTCATCAAGCAGCGCGACTACGCCAACGCCGGCGTGCCCATGATGCCGGTGGTGCGGGGCGAACAGCGCACCAAGGTCGAGATGCTGCTCTACACCCTGTTCCTGCTGCCGCTCACGCTCATGCCGTCGTTCTTCGGCGCGCTGGGGCCGTTTTATCTGGTGGCGGCGGCACTGCTCGGCGCCCGGCTGCTCTGGTACTGCATCAAGCTGCTGCGGGAAGACGGCGTGACGCCGACGGCGTGGAAGATGTACAAGTACTCGCTGCTCTACCTCGCGTTGCTCTTCGCGGCCATGGGCGTGGACCGCGCGCTCCCCTTCGAGCGCCCCCTCCGCGCCAGCAACATGCTGCCCCTCGGCCCGGCTGACAGCGTCCCGGCCAGTTCTTCACATGAACACTAGGACGTGGTTCCCTTCGTGTCCTTCGTGTCTTCGTGGTGAATACGAAGCGACGTAAGCTGCCTGCACCAGGCCGGCTCAACCGGCTCTGGCCCCGCGTCCGGCCATACCGTGCCGGCCTGATCTGGGCCACGCTGGCGCTCCTGCTCAGCAGCGCCATCAGCCTCGCCTTTCCCCGCATTGTCGGCTTCCTGCTCGACGCCGCCTTCCAGCAGGGCAACCGCCAGTTGCTCGACCGCATCGCCCTGGGCCTGGTGGGCCTCTTCGTGGTGCAGGCGCTGCTCAACTACGCCCAGGCCTACCTGCTCTCCGCCACAGGCGAACGGGCGGTGGGAGGCCTCCGCCAGGAACTCTTCGGCAAGATGCTGGAGATGCCTGCCGGCTTCTTCGCCGAACGCCGCACTGGCGAGCTCATGAGCCGGCTCACCACCGACGTCGGCATGCTCCAGGGCGTGCTCAGCCATCAGATCGCCGAGTTCAGCCGCCAGGTCCTCACCCTGATCGGGGGCGTTGTCATCCTGACGCTGATGCAGCCGACCCTGGTGCTGACCGCCCTGGGCGTGGCGCCGCTAGTGGTGTTCGTCTCCATCGGATTTGGCCGACGCCTCCGGCGGATCACCACCGGGGTGCAGGACAAGGTGGCAGAAGCCACCGCCGTGGCCGAGGAGGCGGTTTCCCAGATCCGTACGGTGCAGAGCTTTGTCCAGGAGGATACCGAGCGGCAGCGCTACGGCAGCCGCATCAGCGAGGGTGTCGCGGTAGCGCTCCGGCGAGCGCACGTGCGGGGTGTCTTCTTCGGTGTGCTCACGCTGGCCAGCTTTGTCGGCATCGTGGTGGTGCTCTGGCAGGGCGGGCGGCTGGTGCTGGAAGGCAGCCTGACCGCGGGCGACCTCGTGTCCTTCCTGCTCTATACCATCTACATAGCCGCAGCGGTGGGGGCCCTGGCTTCGTTTTTCAGTTCGTATCAGGAGGCTGTGGGGGCCGCTGAACGGGTCTTCCAGCTGCTCGAGGCGCCGGTGGAAATCGCCTCGCCAGCGGATTCGCGGCCCCTGCCAAAGCCGATCCGTGGCGAAGTAGTCTTTGAAGACGTCTCATTCAGGTATCGCGACGACCCATCCAGTCCCCCGATCCTCGACCGGGTGTCACTCCAGGTCGCACCAGGTGAGACTGTCGCCATCGTGGGCCCCTCCGGCGCCGGGAAGACAACGCTGATGGCACTGCTCCCCCGCTTCTGGGATCCAACCGACGGGCGGGTATTGCTTGACGGATTGGACGTCCGGACGGTGGCGCTGCCGGCCTTGCGCCAGGCAATTGGAGTGGTGGCGCAGGAACCAGCGCTCTTCAGCGGCACGGTCGCCGAGAACATCGCGTATGGCCGCCAGGGCGCCAGCGCCGATGAGATCGAGTCGGCCGCCCGCGCCGCGCATGCCCACGAGTTCGTGTCGGCGCTGCCAGAGGGCTATGCCACTGTTGTGGGGGAACGGGGCGTCAAGCTGTCAGGCGGGCAGCGGCAGCGGATCGCGATCGCGCGGGCCGTGCTGACCGACCCGGGGGTGCTGATACTGGACGAGGCCACCAGCAACCTCGACAACGAGAGCGAGCGGCTGATCGAGGCCGCGCTCGAGACCCTGCTGGTGGGTCGCACCACCCTGATCATCGCCCACCGGCTCAGCACCGTGCGGCGCGCCGATCGGCTGGTGGTGCTGGACGAAGGCCGGATCGTCGAGGAAGGCACCCACGCCGAGCTGCTGGGCCAGGGCGGGCTCTACGCCCGGCTGTACCAGCGGCAGTTCCGGGATGACGATACCATGGAGCTGAAGGGCGCGTTGCCCGAACCGGGATAGAATTCGCCCGCCCCGCCGCATTGGCGTGGCGGCAGGGCGGACCACATTTTCAACCTGGACTGCCGTGCAGACTCCTCGCCTATCGCGGTCCTGCCACCCTGACACCTGGAACCTCATGCGTTTGTGCCATCGGCAATCTCTCGCAATCCTGCCGGCCGCTGCCATGCTTGTTGCCGCCTGCTCGGCCGACACGGTCGCACCACGAGTGCCCGTCTTCCTTGCGTCGACCGTCTCGGCCATTCCCGAGAACAACCTCTCGACCCTGGTCTCCGTCAAGGCAGGAGGATACGACAGTGCCAGCGTCCGCTACTGGGCTGCCGGTTCGGAGGCGTTGGCCACGCCGGCCTTCGAGTTTGCGCCGGACAGCATCGCGACGGTTCCCGTGCTCGGGCTCGCCGCGACGACTGACTATCAGATAGAGACCGTGCTCTATCTCGAGAACGAAGCTCTTGCGGTCGACACCGCCTCGTTCGAGACCGGACCGGTACCGGACTGGATTCCGGCTATTGGCGCCGCCGGCTCCGACACCACGGCGGGCTATCTCGCAATTTCCCTTCCTGATGGAGGGGTCATCGTCGACAATACCGGACGTGTGGTGTGGTACGCCTACCTTCCCGCCGGTGTACTGAACACGTTTCAGGTGCATGCCAACGGCACGTACACTCTGCGTGACACCCCAGGTACCATCCATGTGCTGAACCTGATCGGCGAGCGCATCGGAACCGTGGAATGCGTTGGCTATCCCACTCGCTTTCACGACGTGATGATCCTGCGTGATGGCAGTGCCTGGGTCATGTGCGACGACCAGCGCACAATGGACCTGTCGGGCCTGGGAGGACACGCCGACGCCAGCGTCTCGGCCACGGTGATCCAGCACCTGTCGCCCAGCGGGCAAGTGCTTTTTGAGTGGAATGCGTTTGATCACTTCGACATCACTGACCTGCCCGCGGATTCACGCACTGGCGTCGGGGTCAATTTCACCCACGGAAACGCCCTGGAATTGGACGTGGACGGTAATATCCTTGCCTCGTTCCGGAGCCTCAGTGAGATCACCAAGATCAACGCCACGACCGGCGAGGTGATGTGGCGGCTGGGCGGGCTTGCCAATGAATTCACTTTCATCAATGACCCCAAGAACGGATTCCAGCGGCAGCACGGCGTACGGCTCGCCGGGCCCGGTCAGATCCAGCTGCTCGACAACGGCGAGGAGGCACCGAGCCGTCTGGCCCGGTACCTGATCAACCCGGTCCAGAAGACGGCGCTGCTCGTGACGTCCTTCGTGGATGCGCCGACGACCTTCACGGTGGTCGGCGGCGGAACGGACTATTATCCCAACGGCCACGGTGTGGTCAGCTTCGGCCAGGCAGGGCGGGTCGTGGAAGTGGATGCGGCGGGCAACCGGGCGTGGGAACTGACCGGGCTGGATGGCACGTATGTGTTCCGCGCGGAGCGCCTGGCCAGCCTCTACACACCAGTCACGCTCGCCAGAGCTGGTCGGTAGTCGCAGCGGTTGTCGAGCCCCTGAACGCGCAACGCCCCGGCATGGTCGCCGGGGCGTTGCGTTTGCGGGTAGAGCCTGGACTTCCTGTCCAGCTCAGGGCGCCGGAATCGGTATGCCGGTCACCTCGATATAGTAGTACGTGGGCGCGCCCGAGTAGATGAAGTTGTAGAGCACATACGTTCCCGGCGTCACGAACGTGTACTCCATGATCTCGGGATTGTTGGTGGTCCCGGCGGAGGCCAAGGCCGTGTTGCATCCGTCATCGCAAAGGACGACGTCAACGTCCGCCGACCCACCCCAACCGGCGGCGATCTCCAGCCGGGTGTTCGGCTCCGTGGTCACGATCCGGTAAAACTGGTCGGTTCCTCCGACGAAGTCGATCGTCGTGGTGGTTTCACCGAGCGCCGGCGCGCTGATGATCGGCGCGGTGTTGGGATCGTCCGAGCCGGCCAGCCCGCCTGCGGCGAGGGCGACAGTCTCCTGGTTCTCGAACGGAATGCTCAGGCTCGGGTGATAGCCCGGGGTGACGTCAGAGACGGTGAGCGGTCCAGCCGAACCCGGGAAGGACCGGAAGTCGATGGATGACCCGTCCGCGGCAACTGAGAGGATTTCGGCGTCTCTGTCACCGATCTGGAACGAGATCTCGGACGTCGGTGCGAAGGTGAAGCCCTCAGGTGCCGTCAGCGTCACGACTTCGTTGATGGCGGGATTGGTGTTCGACAGCGTACCCGCGAGCACCTCCGGAAGCACCACGACGGTCACCGTTTCGGTGAATTCGCCGGCGCTGACCTCGAAGGAGGTGCTGGCCAGGTCCTCGCCAGTGACCAGCAGGCGAAGTTCGTGGTTGAAGGTGTTGTACACCAGTTCGCCGTTGGCGTTGTAGATCGGCCGGAAGCCGGAGTCGGCCACGACCGAAATGCCGGTGCCCACGGCGCCGATGCTCACGGGCGCGTCGAGCGCGCCACCCTGCTGGTCAACGGTGCGAACCAGGAGGGTCTTGACCTCGCCCTGCTCGATGAACATGGCTTCCGGATCCACGACCAGCCGGGTCGCATCGCCGCCTTCCACGGCAGTCGATTCCGTGTTGCACGCCCAGAGAGTGGCGGAAACGCCGAGCAATACCATACCACGCAGGTAACGCTTCATGACTGGCACCTCATTCCGATCGAAAATGTGGACACGCTTTCGGAGCGGCGTCTGCGCGGCACGTCCTGCGCACGACCGGTCAAGAGCCGGCCCCGGGACCACCATAGAAATCCACCCCAAGGAACAGACCAGCATCACGCACACCGTACTCGGTAATGATCTCCCGCCAGTGCGGAAGTCCGTTCTCGCGGTTGTCGTTGGTCTGGATCAGCTTGAACGCTCCAAACCCGGTCTGGTCCGCGAAAATGTAGTAACGTGACCGCCCCCTCGTGTATCGCCACACTTCGTAGGGCGGCGCCTCTCCCGTTGGCACCCGGCGAAGCCTGTCATCCGGCGCACCGTACTTCGTGTAGATCCGGCCCCGGTCGGTTTTCCATCCGGGTTCCTGGTCGCCGCGGCCCACCCTGTACTGGTCGTTGGCGTAGGCCACCGCGCCGTAGAACCGGATGCGCTCTTCGTTTACCGGCGTTTCCGGGGTCTGGTCCAGCTTGCCCCAGAAGTCGGTGAGAAACCTCCGCTTGGCACTGACGGTGAGTTCCTTGAAGTTCCGGAGCTCCCGTCCGCTGGCGATCAACTGCAGCGGCTCGGCCATTGAGTCGAGTTGCGCCTCATCCATCGCGGCGAAGTATTGCTCGTCGCTCACCTGCCCCGGCATCCGTGGCGCCGCCATCTGCACCTGGGCCATCGTCTCCTGCAGTCCGGCCATGGTGAACGGCGCAGACCGCTCACTGGTGGTGCCATTCACCCCGACTTCAACCTTCAGCCAGTACCGACCTTCGGGCAGCCCATCCAGATCCAGCCTGCCCTTCACGATGCCCCCGCCAGGCGCAAGCCGGATCGGCTCTGGCGCTGTCTTCAGGATGTTGCCTCCCGCCTCGTTGGTTACCGCCACCGACATGGTACCAGCGGCTTCCGCATCCGAGGTGGTGTACGTCTCCATGAAGTAGAACGCCGTCGTGCGCAGGGGCGTCACTCGAAGCTCGGCCGTGGGCACAAGCAGCGTGTTGCCCCATCGGATCTCGCCCGGGGCCGGAACGCTGTCCGTTGCCCCCGCCACCCGCATGCTCGGTGACAGCAGCAGGTCGCTCGCCGGCGGAATCGAGTCGTACCCCTTGATGGTGGCGCTCTTCGTCAGGGTCGCGCCCGAAGCACTGTCTCGTACTTCGATCTCCAGCGTGTACGATCCCGGCGTGACGCCGAATTCCATCATCTCCAGGCCAACCGCGCCTGGAACCTTCATTTCGACCGCGACATGCTGCGTCCAGGTCTGGGGCTCGGGCAGCAGCGACAATCCTGAACTGTCGAGCACCCGCGCGGTGACGGTGTAGACCAGCTGCGGCTCGGCGGTCGCTGCCGCGGCCTGCAATCGCGAGTACGGAACTTCAAAGAAGGCCCTGACTCGCGTCTGTCCTTCAGCTGCACGGTAGTAACGTACGGTGCGCAGCTTCAGGGTATCCTGGTCCTGGACCTGCGCCGTCAGCGGCACGGCAGGAGTAGCCAGCGCAATAACCGCCAACAGATTCAGCATGCAACGCATTCGAATTCCCGGAATAAGTCTTGTCGTCATTCATTTCGGCCAGTCGGCCGGCACTGTGTAAGACGAGCGACCCATCCGGCGATGGACAGCTTCCCGTCCGGCGCCAGCCAAGCTGGCACCGGACGGGTCACTGCTTACCAGCCCAGGCTGAACGTGAAGAAGTTGGTGCCTCCCAGTACGCCCATGTACCGGAACGCGTAGTCGAGGCCGATGGCAAAGTTCCCCGCCTCATAGTTCAGGCCGCCACCAACCGCAACACCCTGGTAACGCTCCTCATCGTCCAGCGCGGTCTCGTTGGTCACGAGATCGATGTTGTTGGCTGGAGCGTGGCTGTAGCTCGCCCGCAGCCCGAACCCGAACCCGCTGCCACCCAGACGGCTGGACGCCCACTCCGACCCGAAGGAGAAGCCGGCGCTGTTGCTGGTCATCTGGTTGAAGTCGCCCATCAGCGTCAGCCGGCTGGTCTCGGCCGCGATGAGGTCGTAGGCCAGCGCCACCCGGAACGTCGTGGGCAGCGGGAAGTCCTTGGTCCGGAACTGGCCCGGCTGCGGCAGGCTCGGCACTTCGTCCTCACCCGGCAGCGGCGTGCGCGGACCACCGGTGTTGAGCGCGTCGCCGCTGTACTTCAAGTTGGTGCCCAGGTTGGCGAGCACGAACGCGAACTTAATCGGGTGATTGTTAAGCGCCGCGTGGAAATTGGTGCCGAAGTCGAGGGCGAACGCGGTACCGCTTGCGTCACCCAGGTTGTCGGCGATGACCTTGCCCGTGATACCAGCCGAGAACCGGTCGGAGAAGTTCGAGGCCAGGGTGAGGCCGGCGAACGTCTGGTTGACCGAGTACCGGGCGCCGGTGCCATCCGGCTGGTCGGCGGTGTAGACCGGCTGGTCTCCGAATCCGAAGGTGCCGATCTGCGCGCCGAACGTCGTGGTCCCGCCGCTGAAGGGGAAAGCCACGCCGGCCCAGCTGTAGCGGGTGTCCGCCACATACTCGTACGTGCTGACCATGGCCGAGGGCCGCGACATCAGGGCCGCGCCGGCCGGGTTGTAGTACAGAGCGCTCGCGTCGGTCGAGATGGCCGGGTAGGCCCCGCCGAGTGCTACGCCCCGGGCGCCGGCGCCGAACAGCAGGAACTCCGCTGCCGTGGTGCCGTAGCCCGTGTTGTCCTGGTTCGAATCCTGGTTCGACTCCTGCGCCGCGAGTGCCGCGGGCAGGAAGCCCAGGAGCGCCACGACCAGGGCGAAGCGAGGTGCATTGAACTGACTCATAAGCTTCCTATCTCCTGGATGTGGAGGAGAGCGGCGTGAACCGCTCTCCCCCTCTGGGCTACTGGGCAAAGTTCACGATGGTGAACCGGCCGACCCGGCGGGCGTCGCCCGCCTCGATGTGATAGAAGTACACGCCGCTCGCGACCACCTGGTTGTTCCGGTTCAGCAGGTTCCAGGTGGCGGTTCCGTCCTTGGTGATCGTGTTGTGCTCGATGACCTGGACCAGAATGCCGCTGGACGAATAGATCCGGATCGTCGCCGCGGTCGGCAGGTTCACGAACTGGAGAATCTTGTTGTCCGTGGTCTGCTCGTACTCGTTGGTCACGTAGTACGGATCCGGCACCGTGTGCACCCGGTCGAGATCGGCGAGCGTCGGAGCTGCGACCTGGTTGACAACGTCGTAGCTCAGCCGCACCTCGGCGCCGACGGCGGACATGGTGCGCGGCCGTTCGGTGAAGATGTAATCACCCTCATCGCCCGCCGGCCCACCACGACCGTTGTTGATTGCCCCGATGTACGACCGCATGGTCCAGACCGTGCCGTCGGCCGGAAGCGCCGGCATCTGGAAGAAGAAGATGTTGCCGGCCAGGTACATCGCGAACCCGGGTTCCGGCGCCACCGTGGAGCTGGTGACATTGCCGGCACCCCCGAACGTCAGGGCCATGCTCCCGAGTTCCGCCGTCTGGCTGAGCTGGAACGGGGTTGCCGCTCCGCAGGACCAGATGGCCTGCAGGTCATTGATGGGAGCGACACACCCGAAGTCGGCGATTGTCAGGACGCCGGGACGGGTGTCGGCCGAGCCGGCCGCCGCGCCCGCACTGGTGTTGAGAATGCCCCAGCTCCCGGCGGCATCGGTGCGGAACGGCACCACCACGTCGTGGGTCGCGTCGATCACCGAGTCCACCACGCCGGCTTCGCCCCAGTACACGTTGAAGTCCGCGGCGCGCACTGCTGCACCCAGGGCACCGTAGAAGTTGCGGGTGCCGGCCCCGGACATGGTGTAGTACGCCCGGTGCTCGTGAACCACAGTGACTCCGGTCAGCTGGCCGGCATTCCTGGGATCCCCGGTCGGCGGCGCGCCCGCATCCCACTTGTTGTTGCCGGGCGCGGTCGGATTGTCCATCGTCTCGTTGTTTGCCGGCGACGGACCATCGAACCAGCGTGCACCGTTGTAGCTGCAGGTGCCGTTGGGGTCGGAGGATCCGGCGTCGAACCCGGGCGCGTTGTTGGCGCAGCCACGAGCAAACGTGTTGGTGTAGTAGTTACCCGCCAGGTCCATTGAATACCCTGCCGCCAGTTCGGTTGCGGGGTTGACGCCGAACTGGGCCGCCAGGGTCGGATCGGGCTTGGTGAAGAAGAACGACTTGCTGTCGCTGTGGGTCCCATCGAACGCATCCTGGTCGATGGTCGAAACCAGGTGGAACTCGGTCGGCCCCGGATTGATCGTGAAGTAGTAGTTGGCCGGGATCGCATGGTAGCCATTACCCAGGCTCAGGCTGTCGAGCCGGATGGCCAGCGCTCCCGACTCACTGATCAGCTCCTGCGCGAAGCCGACAATTTCGGGCTCCACCGAGTTCGCAGGCGGGAACGGCCCGCTGAACTTGCCGGTCGTGGGATCCAGGGTGGGCACGCCATTGTCCGGCGCGGGACCCGAGCGTCCCCAGACCGCCGTCGAGAAGGTGGTGGAGTACGTCTGGTTGGACGCCACCGGACCCGGGGTGACTGCCCGGGTGATGCGGGGCGACTCAAGGCTCGACGGGCCTGATGCGAACGAGTTGAAGTCGAACGCCGTCACCGAGTAGAAGTAGCGGAAGTTGTTGCGCACCGCCCGATCCACATAGATGAACGGCAACCCCGTGTCTTCCAGTGCCGGGAAGCCCGAGGCTCCGCCGGTCAGCGCCGTGTCCGCGATCAGGTTGAATGCGGTGCTGTCGGCCAGCACGGTCCGCCCGCCGGTCTTCACCTGGATCAACTCGCCAACCAGCGGCACTTCATAGGAGATTGTTCGCTCAACACCGGGCTGGAACTCCAGCGGGTCATAGGCCGCCGGGCAGTCGGTGAAGACGCCCAGATCGGGTGCGCAGGTGTTGACCGGATTGACGCTCCCGGTGAAGTCCTCGATGAAGGTGCCGGCGTAGTCGTACTGCGCCAGCAGCGTCAGTGAGTTGGGGGCGTCGACCCGGCCCCGATAGACCCGATATCCCTCCACGTCAAACTGGCGATAGTTCGGGTCGTACAACGCGTTGATCTCCGGCGCGCCGCCGCCCTCTGGAGTGACGGTCGGCTGCGAGGCGACAGTGAAGTACGCGTCGCCGCTGGTCTCGGAGACCGAGGGACGCCACAGGACCGTCACCTGCTCGTCACCCGGGACCAGGAAGAACTCCGGCGACTCCGGTGCGAACGGCAGCAGGAACTTGAAGTCGAATACCTGCTGGGCCACGTTGGCCTTGCCCAGGAGCGAACCCGGGACGACGGTGTACTCGCCCTGCTGGGCGATGCCGTCACTGTTGTTGTCGTTGTAATCCAGGAAGCCGGCCAGCGAGTCCACCATGTTGGCACCTGAGGTGGCGAGCTGGGTCGGGCTGGCAAACCGAAGCGGGTCGCCCGGCTTCTGGTCGCCACCCGGGATGAACGACGTGACGGCCACCGGCGGCGCGAAGATATACGCCACCACGATGGTGCCGAACTGCCCCGGCGCCAGCGTCAGCGCCGTCGAGCTCTGGAAGAACCGCATGTCGTCCCGGTCGCCGTTGTTGATGTAGCAGAGCCGGGTGATCTGCGGCGGACCCTGTTCGCACGGCGCGTCGCCGGCAGCCGGGTTGATGTTGCCCGACAGGTAGCGCCACAGCTGGGTGGTGTTCCGGGCGTCGCCGAAGGAGCCGCCGTTGATGGTGTTGGAGAACAGGTTGATCTCACCAGCCCCGGTCGGGCTGGACAGGTACTTCACGCCCACGAAACCCACGCCCGGGAAGAACGGCGGTGCAAAGATGCCGGGATCGAAGGTCCAGCCTGGCGGCTGGCCGAAGGAGGCCTCGTAGGTGTTGCCCAGCGCGAACGGAAGCTGCACGCTGGAGTAGTTTTCGCCCGCGTCGCCCACGTCCATGTCGGCGCCGAACGCGGCGTACATGTCGGTGATGGTATACCCGGCGTCGGGCAGGTCGATCCCGAACGCGGCATTGTTCAAGGCATGGAAGTCATTGGCCCGCGCGATCATCAGCTCGCGCATGCCGGGCCGGATGCCGGCGTAGTCGGCCTCGTTCAGCGAGGTGATGTTGTAGAACGTGTACGTGAAGTAGATGATGTCTTCATTACCCGTGGGATAGTTCCATCCCATGCCGCGCTGTTCTACCGCGATGCCCAGCGGGTGCGGACGGCCGGAAGCCTGTCCCGGGTTGCCTTCCCACGAGACCCACCACACGTCGCCCTGCGAGGCAACCTTGCGCCCCTGCAGCAGTGGAAAGTAGAGGTCGGCTACCGCGTCGCCTTGCGGGACGAAGGCCGCGTCGGGCCACGCGGTGAGGTCCTCGGGATTCTGCGAGTTGTAGATCGGCTCGACCTGGAGACCGTGCTGCGTGGTGCCCTTGGGGTCGAAGAAGAAGCCGCCCGTCGTGTCGCCGGCCCACGGGTTGCCAGCGCTCGCCGGATCGATGATGCCGGCGATCTGGAGACCCGAGTTGAAGACGTACTGGTCTGCCGTGCCCTTGGGCCAGAAGCCGCCGCCGATGGTGGACGAGTTGTTGGAGTCCACGCAGACTTCGCCGGTCGTGGCGAGGCCGCAGTAGACCCGGTTGACCGTGATGGCGCCGAGGCTTCGGGCAAACAGCCGGAACCCGCGCGGCTTGGCGCCCGCCTCCGGAACGGCGCTCGCCACGCCCGGCAGCACCGCCACCAGGGCCAGGGCGAGAAGGCCGCCGATCAGCGCTCCCCTCTTACTGAAACGTGAGTGCATTGCGTCCTCTCCGAATGAAATAGCGAGGAGTGGGCTCCAGCCAGCCGTGATCGTCACGACTGGCCGAAGTCCGCCTCCGGAGACATCAGAAGTTCAGCTCGAAGCCCAGCCGCATGCGGCGGCCGTCACCGAGGAAGGCATACTCTCCGCTGCCGACCTCGTATGAAGCGTTGGCAATGCGCTCCTGCTCAGCCACGGTCAGCAGGTGGTCACCGTCGCCCCACCGCTCTTCGGCCCGGATCATGTAGATGCAGCTCGGAGCGCCACCACGACCCTGGGTCGTGACATAGCTGGCACAGCCGGCGTTGCCTGCACCATCAAACCGGAAGTCGATGTCGCCATTGTCCAGCATGATGCCGTTGGCATTGGCTTCGGACGTCCAGCTGTCGAACTGGTCGTTGATGGTCCGTTCGCGGTCCAGGTCGCTCACCACGTCGTCCGTGGTGACGAAGACCTGCAGCACGTTGCGGAAGTTGAGGATGTTCCGCACGTCGAGGTAGGCCGTCAGGTCCAGCCCGCCCAGCGCGAGGCCCTTGGTGAAGCGCAGGTCAAACTGCTTGAACCCCGGCAGCCGGGCGGTGTTGAGCCCGCCCTCGAAACCGCCCCGCGCGCAGACGCTGCCGCTCAGGGTGCTCTCGTTGCCGCCGTCATCCTCGCACTTGGTGTACGCGGTGCCGCTGGCAAACCGGAACGTTCCGAACACTCCGAAGTCCCGCAGCAGCGAGCCGACCGTGGTGCCTTCCTGGAAGTCGCTCGGGAAGGCAACCGAGAACGCACCGGCAAGGTTATGCGGCCGGCTGAGGTCGGTGGCCGCGGTGGCCTGCGGCGGCGGCTGGTTGCCGCCCGACAGTGCGTTGAGCACCCGGGAGCCGAACCGGAGGTACGTGTTCGGGTCCGAGCCGGTGTTCTTGGCCGACGAGTAGCTGTAGGCAATGGTGCCGTTGAAGATGCTGCCGATCCGGCGGTCAAGGCGCACGTCCAGGCCGCGCGAGTTGCCGAAGTCGAAGTTGGTGAACTCGCGCAGGTCGGCCGAGGCATTCAGCCGGATCGGATCCCGGCGATTGACCAGCCGAGCCGTCGCGTCCGACAGCTTGTCCTTGTTGTAGGCCGCCACGTCCAGCACCATGTCATCGCTGAAGGCGTGCCGGATGCCGAACTCGAAGGTGACGCTCTTGCCGAAGTCCAGATCCGAACCGTACGAGTGGTTCGTGTTGGTGGCCGACAAGTCGGTGTTGATGCCCGCGAAGATCAGCGAGAAGTCCGGGGTCTGCACCTGGTGCGCGTACGAGAGCCGGAAGTTGGTCCGGTCGGTCACCGGGAACGACACCTGGATATGCGGGCTGATGTAGTCGTGCCGCGCATCCTGCACGAAGGTCACCAGCGGCAGGTCGGTCCCGTTCAGGTTGTACACACCGTCCGCGTCGCTGTAGCTGTAGATCCGCGGGAAGCGATGGTACTCGCCGAAGTTCGGATTGGCCTGGCCGCCGCTGCCGGGAATGAACCGCAGCGTGTCGAGCGCGTAGGGACGCTCGGCCTTGGTGTTGTAGGTGTCGTAGCGCAGGCCACCCACCAGTACCACGTCGCCCAGGTCGAGACGATCCTCGATGAACGCGTTCCAGCGGATGGGCTTCTCGAAATACACGTCGAAGAAGGCCTGGCTGGTCAGGGAGTGGTCGTAGTGCCTGGTGTCATACCAGGTGTGCTCACCGCCCAGCTTGACCCGGTTGTAGCGATCCAGCTGCCAGTCCACCGTCGCCTTGGCAATCAGGCGGTTCTCGGTGCTGATGTTCAGCGTGCCGCTGCCCGGCCCGGTCTCGGAGCCGCCCAGCGAGCCGAAGCCGCTGTTCCGGTACTGATTCACCGAGTTGTACTGGTCCGGATTGAGCGCGTCGTACGCCGCCCGGCGGGTCCCCAGCCGGTTGAACTTGGCGTTGTTGAGCAGCGTGGTGTCAAGCGGGAAGCTCTCGAGGTCGAACATGAAGTCCAGCGGCGTGATCATGAAGCCGCCGAAATTGTCCCGGGAGCCCAGCTCCGCTTCCGCCGTCAACGGGAAGCTGTTGAGGTTGCGGTCCTGCTGGTATGAGACGCTCGCGTCCAATGCCAGTGCGCGCTCAGCCGACTTGGACAGGTTCTGGGTCCAGTTCAGCTGGTACACCCGGCTCCAGTCCCGGTTGGCCCGAATGGTGGTCAGGTCGGTATTGGTGGTGATGCCACCCCGCGCCTGCCCCTGGCTGGCCAGCACCAGCGCCGAAATCCGCGAACCCGTGCCGAACGAGTAGTTCAGCTTGCCCTGGACATTGTACGAGCTGCTGGCGTTGCGCGGATTCCGCGCGTTGCCACACTCAGCACCGTAATTGTTGGCGATGTCCTCGTTGGTGCTGTTGGCGAACAGGTCGCACCGGCCCCGGGCGATTGCCAGGTTGTACACGTCCACCTGGGTCGTGTCCGACGTCGGGGTGCCCGGCGCCAGCGGAACGGCAACCGTCGTGTCCACACCGGCATAAATGAACGACGGATGGTTCTCGGAATCGGTCCCGCCGAAGCTGGTCCGGTTACCGGTGATCGCGCCCGCCAGATAGAACGTCAGGCCACCCATCAGCGGCCCGCCGATACCGGCGTTGATCCGGTTGTAGCCGACGCTCTGGGTGCTCGGGAACGGCTCATCGGTTTCCCAGCCCACCGCGCCATTGAAGGCGGTCGAGGAGCCGGTCTTGGTCACGATGTTGATGATGCCCGACTGGGCATTGCCGTATTCCGATGACGAGGCGCCGGTGGTGACCGACGCTTCTTCGAAGCCGCTCTTGGAAACTTCGATGCCGCCACCCACGCTCATGAGGAACGTGCCGCGGTTGCCCGGCGAGGTCGGCACGCCATCGACATACGTCGCCGCCTCGTCCGTCCGGCCGCCGCGAATGGAGATGGTGTTGCCCGATCCGGAGGCCACGACGCCCGGCTGCAACGTCAGCACCTGGCTGATGTTGTCCACCGGGAGCGCATTGGTGAACTCACCACTGATGCGCTGCCTGGTCGTGACTTCGTCGCGCGGGACCAGCGGTTGATCGCTGGTGACCACGATGTCCTCGATGACCACCGTGGACGCCGTGAGGTTGAAGTCGTTGGACGCGGTCTGGCCGGCCAGCACCCGGACCCCGTCCGTCCGAACCGCGCGGTAGCCGATGAAGGCGGCGCGCATCGAGTACGTGCCAGCGGGCACGTTGTTCATGAAATAGTAGCCCTGGGCATTCGAGAGGGCGCTGAACGCCGACCCCACGATAGTGACCTGGGCATTCGCGATGGGCGCGCCCGCCTCATCGCGGACCCTGCCCTCGACTTTACCAGTCGCCTGGGCCGCGAGCGCCGAGGCGCCGAGACCGAGCGCGACTGCCGCGAGCGCGCAAGCGCGCGTAACGCGAGCGAAGGCTCTGACACAGCTTTGCTTCATGGAAACGTCCTCCAAA
>JAICQR010000053.1 GCA_025937755.1 Gemmatimonadales bacterium
AAGGGCCCTGGGAGACTACCAGGTTGATAGGGCGCAGATGCAAGGGTCGCAAGACCCTCAGTCGAGCGCTACTAATCGCCCGTGAAGTTTGATCTCTTCCCTTTGTAGTTCCGGATTCCTGCCTGATCACGCATTCCCTTCAATTGTCATTTTCCTGGAGCCCCGGGCTGTACCCCGGGGCTCATGAGAATGGCTGACGACTAGCGCGCGGGGGCCACACCCGTTCCCATTCCGAACACGGTAGTTAAGCCCCGTAGCGTCGATGGTACTGCCATCGAGAGGTGGTGGGAGAGTAGACCGTCGCCAGCCTTCCCTTCAAAGCCCGGTTCCCACTCGTGGGGGCCGGGCTTTGTCTCATCCCCCGGCTCCGGACTCGCACGGCATGCCGCTGATCCCTGATATGCTCCTGACCGGCCTCGGTGGATCCGGCCCCTGGCTCGCCCTCGGCGCGGCCCTACTGCTTGGGCTCCGCCACGCCACCGATCCCGACCACCTGACCGCCATCTCCACCCTCGTCGTGGGCCAGTCTAGCCAGACCACCAGGCAGGCAGCTTGGCTCGGGCTGGCCTGGGGCACCGGCCACGCGCTCGCGCTGCTGCTGCTCAGCCTCCCGGTAGTCCTGCTCCAGCGAGCGCTCCCCGTCTGGGCCGGCCCCGCTGCCGAAGGACTGGTGGGCCTGGTGATCATCGCGCTGGCAGTTCGGCTGCTCGTGCGCTGGCGCCGGGGCTACTTCCACGCCCACCAGCACCGCCACCACGGCGCCGAGCACGTTCATCTGCATGCCCACGAGCATAGCCCCGGAATGCACGGCAGTGAGCCGCACGAGCACCGGCACGCGAGCGGTGCCCGAACCACGCGCGAGGCCCTGGGCGTGGGACTGCTCCACGGCGCCGGTGGGTCGGGCGCCGCTGGAGCCATGCTGATCGGCACCGCTGCCAGCCCCGGCCATGCGACGCTGGCGCTAGTGGTGTTCGCGCTCGGCACCGCGATCTCGATGGGACTCGCCTCCGGTGGCGTGGGCCTGCTCCTCAGGGGACCGGCCCTGGCGCGCGTTTTCCAGCGGCTCATTCCGCTGGTCGGGCTCGGCAGCCTCGCCTTCGGCGCCTGGTACTCCGCCAATGCGTTGCGGGCGCTGTCCGTGCCTTTCGGAGCCAGCTGAGCCGCAGCGCCGGCTGTTTCCTCGTGCTGACACGGTGCCTCTGGTTGACGCTTGCTCACCGCAGCGGTTGATTCAGACATGCCAGAACAGGCCTCCGGGCCGCCGGTTGATGACGAGCGCGAGGTAACGCCAGGAACACGGGTAGTGGGAATCGGCGCCTCCGCCGGGGGTGTGGAGGCCTTCACCCGCCTGCTCAAGGCGCTTCCGGATGACAGCGGCCTGGCGTTCGTCTTGCTGTCGCATCTCTCCCGCACCCACCACAGCGAACTTGCCCGATTGCTCTCGCCGGCTACCACGATGCCGGTGCGGGAAGCGACCGACGGCGATGTGCCGCACCCCAATCACGTCTACGTGCTGCCGGCTGATCGCCACATGGTGATCAAGGACGGCCACATCCGGCTGCAGGCGCGCGACCAGCACGACGGAATCCCGGCCACGATCGATCGATTCTTCGAATCGTTGGCGCTCGAGCAGGGGCCCTCTGCCGTCGGCGTGGTCCTCTCGGGCACCGGCTCCGACGGCACTGCCGGACTCCGGGCCATCCAGGCCCATGGCGGGAAGACCTTCGCCCAGGATCCTGCCGACGCCACGCACGAGGGCATGCCCCGGAGCGCCATCGACGCGGGCGCAGTGAACTTCACCCTTCCTCTGGAGGGAATCGCCCAGGCTCTGACGTCCCTGGCCACATCAAGCTCTCCGCCGGCGGTCAGCGACGCCCGAGCCGCCGGCGCCTGCGGCGACGATACCGACCCCGACCGCCCGCTTCCCCACCTCTCGGCTGGCGACGCCGCAGCCGTGGAAGCGGCGATCAAGGTGCTTCAGGACGCCACCGGCGTGAATTTCCATCAGTACAAGCGGCCCAGCCTGGTGCGACGCATCCAGCGCCGGGCGGAATCGGTCGGACTGCCGCAGCTCGCCGACTACGTGCAGCGACTGCGCCAAGACCCCGACGAGATCAGCGCGCTCTTTCAGGCGGTGCTGATTCAGGTCACGCGGTTCTTTCGGGAGTCTGAGACATTTGAGGCGCTGCGGTCCACCGTCATTCCTGCGCTGGCAGCAAGGCGGACTGGCAGCGCCGCGGTGAGGGTCTGGGTCGTTGGCTGCGCCACTGGCGAGGAGGCCTATTCGCTGGCGATCACGTTTCTGGAGGCCGAGGCGGCGCTCGGCGCCGAGCTTCCCGTCCGCATCTTCGCCTCCGACGTGAGCGATTCGGCGCTGGCGGCAGCGCGCCTGGGCCAGTACCCCGAGAGCATCGCGGCGCACGTTTCCGCTGCCCACCTGAAGCAATACTTTGTGGCGCTCGATAACGGGTACCGGGTATCCAAGCAGCTGCGGGAGATGTGCGTATTCGCCCGGCACGATATTACGCGCGATCCGCCGTTTGCCCAGCTGGACCTGGTGCTGTGCTGCAACGTGCTGATCTATCTGGATGCGGTGCTGCAGAAGCGGTTGTTGCAGAACATGCATTACGCGCTCAGGCCCGGCGGCTATCTGGCGCTGGGGCCGGCCGAGACCACGGCAGGAGTCGAGGGATTGTTCTCGCCATTCGATCGCACGCACAAGATCTATCTGCGCCGGGCGGGGCCGGCGCGCATCCACGTGACGCCGGGTGGCGGTCGCGCCCGACAGCCCGCACCGCTTGCCGGTGGCCCGACGCCTCGGGGGCCCCAGCAGCAGTGGAGCACCGCCGAAGTCCAGCGCGCCGCGGAGCGGACGTTCTTCGCCGAGTACCCGTCGGCCAGCGTGATCGTGAGCCGTGAATTCGAGGTGTTGCACTACCAGGGGTCCACCAGTCCATGGCTGGAGGCTCCCACCGGAGGGCCCACGGCGCAGATTCTCCGGCTGGCCCATCCGGATCTGAAGCTGGTCCTCGGGCGGCTGCTGCGTCGCGCCAGGAAGGACAATGCCGCGACCCGGCGTGCGGGGATACCGGTGGGCTCGGGAACGCAGATTCGGCGACTCAGCTTGACCGTGCTGCCGGTCTCGCTTGAGGACGGTGAAGCGCAGTACTTCCATGTGGTATTTGACGCCCAGCCGGGACATCGCGATGACGCCACTGGGGGTGAAGCGCCCGGTCCGACCGGCGCGCCGGACTCGCGCGTGCGGCAACTCGAGTCGGAGCTCGCGGAGAACAAGGAGTATCTGCAGAGCCTCATCGACCAGCAGGATTCCGTGCACATCGAACTGCAGGCGGCGTACGAGGCCAGCCTCTCGGTGAATGAGGAGTACCAGAGCACCAATGAGGAGCTGGAGTCGGCCAAGGAAGAGCTCCAGTCGCTCAACGAGGAACTCAACACCGTCAACGAACAGCTGCAGCAGCGGAACGCCGAGCTGCAGGCACGCGCCGCCGAGGTGAGCGGCTTGCTCGAAGCCGTCGACATGCCGCTGCTCCTGCTTAGCCGCGACCTGCGACTCCGCGCCTTCAACGCCCGCGCGGCGGCCGATTTTCAGCTCACGCCAGCAGGGGTGGGTCGGGCGCTCGGCAGTGGCACCCTTCCGGTCGAGCAGGCAGACCTGGAGGCACTGGTCGAGCGCGCCTCCGTCCAGGCGGAGCTTCAGGAGCTGGAACTCCAGGATGCTGAGGGGCGCTGGCGGGCGCTCCGGGTCTGGCCCATCCAGCCCGGCTCAGGGCAGGACACCGTGGCGCTGGCCTTCGTGGACATCGCCAAGCTCAAGGCGGATGTGGAGGTGGCGCGGGACGCGAGTGCGTACAAGGATGCGGTCGTGGACACGATCATGGACCCGCTCGTGGTGCTCGACGATGACGACTGCATCGTCCACGCGAATCAGGCGTTTCATGCGGCGTTTGGCATCGACCCGTCGACCCTGGGTCGCAACCGGATCCAGGACCTGGTGGGTGGGGCGGAGCCCGGTACGGTCGACGATTTCCTGGCGCAGGTGCGGCGCGCGACGCAGCCGCTCGGTGGGCCAGAGCTGATTGTCTCGCTGCCGGTCGACGGCACGCGGGTCCTGCGTCTCAGTGGCGGCATTATTGCCTGGCGGGGCCCGCCTCGGGTGCTGTTGGCGCTGGAGGACGTTACCGACCGCAAGCGGGCCGCGCTCGCCGCACAGGAGAGTTCACGAATGCAGGCGGTGGGCCAGCTGGCTGGCGGCATCGCCCATGAGATCAACAACCAGATGACAGTGGTCATCGGCTTGGCCGACTTCCTGCTCAAGGGCATTGGGACTGACGATCCCCGGCGGCTGGATCTCGACCAGATCGGCCGCGCGGCCGACCGCGCGGCCGCCATCAGTCAGCAACTGCTGTCTTTCAGCCGGCGGCAGGCCCTCCGGCCGGCGGTGTTCGAGTTGAACCCCATCGTGGCCTCGGTCGAGCACGTGCTGCAACGGCTGCTGGGATCGGGCGTCAGCGTGGAACTTGAGCTCGGCGAGCGGGTGGGCAAGGTGCGGGCTGACCAGGCCCAGCTGGAACAGATGCTGATGAACCTGGCGATGAACGCGCGCGATGCCATGGACGGCCATGGGCGGCTGCAGATTGCCACCCAGGCGGTCATCGTGACAGACTCGTCCTCGAACAGGCACGATGAGGCGGTGGTGCCGCGAGGCAGCTACGCCCGTCTGACCGTCTCCGACTCGGGGAAGGGAATGGATCAGCAGACCCAGGCCCGGATCTTCGAGCCGTTCTTCACCACCAAGCCCATCGGCGAAGGCACGGGACTCGGGCTGGCGAGCGTCTACGGTCTGGTGAAGCAGAGCGGGGGGCTGATCTGGGTAGAGAGTACGCCGGGTCAGGGCACCACGTTCACCATCGACCTTCCCCAGGTGGATCTGCCAGTCATGCCGCCGATGCCTGCCGCAGTGCTCGAGCCGGAGGACGAGCATCTCGGCTCCGAAACCGTGCTGGTGGTGGACGATGAGCCACTGGTGCGGTCACTGGTATCCCGGGTCCTCACCGGACTGGGGTACACAGTGCTGGAAGCCAGTAACGGCCAGCAAGCGCTCGCCCTTGTCGCCCAGCACATCGCCGAAGTGGACGTGGTGGTGAGCGACGTCGTGATGCCCGTCATGGGTGGCGTCGAGCTTCGGCAGCGCCTCTGGGAGCAGTTCCCCGCCGTTCCGGTGGTGCTCATGTCCGGATTCGGTCTGGAAGAACTGGCCCAGAAAGGTGTGGTGACCCGCAGCACTGCCCTCCTGTCCAAGCCGTTCAGTTCCGCCGAGCTGAGCGCCAAGATACGGGAACTGGTCGACCGCACGGCCTAGCCCGCGTCCCGTCCGTTCGCCGCTTTCGGAGAAGCCATGCATCTGACGACGCTCGACTGGGTCATCGTGGTGCTGTCGATTGCGATCTCGTTCACGCCTGCGGTGCTGCTGGCCCGCCGGGCGGGGTCGAGCACCGCCGAGTTCTTCACCTCGGGCCGGAGCGCCCCCTGGTGGCTGATCGGCGTGTCGATGGTGGCCACCACCTTCAGCACCGACACCCCCAATCTGGTGACCAACCTGGTCCGCGAAGGGGGCGTCGCCAACAACTGGGTGTGGTGGGCCTTCCTGCTGACCGGCATGGCGACGGTGTTCTTCTTCGCGAAGCTCTGGCGCCGGTCGGGCGTAATGACCGATCTCGAGTTCTACGAGTTGCGCTACAGCGGCAAGGCGGCGTCGGCAGTGCGGGCCTTTCGGGCGGTGTACCTCGGGCTGTTCTTCAACTGCGTCATCATGGCCACCGTCAACCTCGCCGCGGCCAAGATTGCCAACGTGCTGCTCGGCTGGCCCATGTGGCAGACGCTGCTGGTCTGCGCTCTGCTCAACATCGCGTTCGCGGCAACGTCGGGGCTCTGGGGTGTGCTGGTAACTGACTTCATCCAGTTCGGCGTCGCCATGACCGGCTCGGTCGCGGCGGCGGTCTACGCCCTGCGACAGCCGGAGGTGGGAGGGCTCTCAGGGTTGGTGACGCGGCTGGATCCGCAGACCCTCGCGCTCGTGCCCGACTTCGGCAACTGGGGCCTCACTCTGTCGGTGCTGGTGATCCCGCTGACTGTACAATGGTGGTCAGTATGGTATCCGGGCGCGGAACCGGGCGGCGGCAGCTACATCGCCCAGCGGATGCTCGCGGCGCGGAGCGAAAGGGACGCGCTCGCGGGAACCCTCTTCTTCAACGTGGCCCACTACGCCCTGCGCTCGTGGCCCTGGATCATCGTAGCCCTGGCGTCGATCCTGGTCTTTCCGACGCTGGCCGACATCGGCCAGGCGCTGCCCCACGTGGATCCCGATCTCATCGGCCACGACATGGCGTACCCGGCCATGCTGACCTTTCTCCCGGCGGGCCTGCTGGGCCTGATGGTGGCCGGTCTGCTGGCCGCGTACGTGTCCACCATTTCCACCCATCTCAACTGGGGCACGTCGTACCTGGTGCACGACATCTACCGGCGCTTCCTCAAGCCGGGCGCCACCGAACAGCACTACGTCATGGTCGGCCGGCTCACCACCGGGCTACTCATGGCGCTGGCCGCGGCCTTCACGCCATTGCTCGACAACGCCAGCGCGGCGTTCCAGCTGCTGCTGTCGATCGGGGCCGGGACGGGGCTGCTGTACCTGCTGCGCTGGTTCTGGTGGCGGATCAACGCCTGGAGCGAGATCGCGGCGATGACCTCGTCCTTCCTGGTGGCGCTGGGTTTTTTCGTGGCGGGGAAGTCCGGTGCCGACATCGGGCCTCACACGCCGCTCCTGGCAACCGTGGCAACCACCACCATCGTATGGATCGCAGTGACCCTGCTGACGCGCCCCACCGAGCGGAGTCAGCTGGTCGCCTTCTACCGCCAGGTCCGGCCGGCCGGTCCCGGATGGCGGCCGGTGGTCGCCGAGGCCGGGATCACGGACGGTTCGCCCGATTCGATGGCGAACTCGCTGCTCGGCTGGGTGCTGGGCTGCGCCTTCGTGTATGCGGCGCTCTTCGGCAGCGGCAGCGCGCTCTATGGCAACTGGTCGCAGGCCCTGGTGTGGTTGGCGGTCTTTATCGTGAGTGGGCTTGGTCTGGTGAGGTTGCTGCCAAAGTTGTGGAGGTAGTCAGCGCGGCTACAATTGCGCGACGATCCGAAACTGCGTCCTCGCCCGTCGCAGGTTGTGCTCCTCGTCGTCCACCGGATAGTACCGGTCGCCCAGCAGATAATCGGTCAGAAACCGCACGCCCTGTTCGTAGGCAATGACCTTCCCGGCGTCCAGGATCAGCGCGCGCTCCTCGCCGGTCACCACTTGCCCGGCGCCGGTGAGCCAACCGTCCCGCACCGCCTCCACCCGCTCGCGCTCGACTTCGACCTCGTCCGGATCCGCTGACTCTTCGCCCGCGCGGGAGCTGAGCGATCGCAGCAGGTCGCCCACATCCCAGAGTGCGGTGCCCGGCATCACGGTGTCGAGGTCGATCACGCAGAGCGCCGCGCCGGTCGCATCGTCAAACAGCACGTTGGCGATCTTGGCATCGTTGTGTACTACCCGCCGAGGCAGCCTGCCCGCATCGAGCAGTGGTCCAACCGTGTGTGCCAGACCACGCCATTCGTGCGCCAGTTCCAGCTCCTTCGCTGCGTGACGCACCCTGCCTTCGAGATCTGCAGCGCTGGCATCCTCCAGCACCTTCACGCGGCGCGCGGTGTCATGAAGGCCGGCGATGGTCTCGTGCAGCGGCTCCGTGAAGTCCGCCAAGTGTGCCAGGAACTCGCCGAACGCGCGCGCTGCACGGAACGCATCATCCGCATCCTGCGCAATGTGCCGCGTGTGCGCCCGGCCAATGAATCGGAACATCCGCCACCACGCACCATCATCTGCCCGTACGGCTGTTGCATCGTCAGTGGTCCGAACCAGGGCAAGACATTCGCGCTCGCTGCTCTCACCACGCGCGTGGCGCCGGCCCAAGTGAGCCGTGAGCCGGGCGACGTTCTCCATGACGTTAGCACCATCGGGAAAGACATCGGGGTTGATCCGCTGCAGCAGCCACTCGCTGCCATCGACGGCGGGTACCCGCCACGACCGGTTGATCAGGCCGCCCTCGAGCGCGGCGACCGAGTCCGGCGGGGCAGGAAGGGCGAACTGGCGGGCGATGTCCAGCGGGTCCACGTCGACGGTCAAGGGCGGCTCAGGTCAGGGTAGTGGCCCTCGGCGACCAGGCGAGCCAGCTCGGCACGCACGCTCGGGCCATCGGCGCCGTGGGTGACGCCAAACCAGGGCGACCCCGGCGTGAGCACCTCCACCCGGACCTCGTGATGGCGCACCGCGCGATGCACCGCCGCCGGCAGCGGATACTCGTCGCGGGCCAGGTCGGCGCGCGCCAGAAAATCGCGGAACTCCTCCGCCAGCGGCGCCAGTATTCCGGCACTGAAGCCCCACATGTTCATCGACACCGGCGTGTCGTGCGCCAGCACCCGCGGACCTTCCACCGAGCGTCCTACGATGTTGCCTTCATCATCCCGCTCGATATCCACGATCTCCTCGATCGATGCCATGCTGCCGTCGGGATGCCGGGTGATGATGCCGCGATTGACGCCACCGAAGCCGGAAAGCGTATCCCCCAGCTGGAACGCGACGGCGGCGTTGCCGGAGCCGGACCGAAGGAACCGGCCCAGTGCTTCAAACGCCGCTCGCCCGTAGAAATCGTCCGCGTTGATTACCCCGAATGACTGATCGGCCACGTCCTTTGCGGCGAGTACCGCGTGCGCAGTGCCCCACGGCTTCTGCCGGGCGGGGAGGGAAGCGCGACCGTCGAGCTCATTCCGCTGGAAGGCGAGCGACACCGGCAGAATCCGCGAGAGCCGCGCCTCGACCAGGTCGCGCACGTCGTTTTCCATCTCGGGCCGGATCACCAGGACCGCCCGGCCGAATCCCCCCCGGGCAGCGTCATGCAGCGCGAATTGCAGCAGGGGCTCCCCCTGGGGGCCGAACCCGGCGAGCTGCTTGACGCCGCCATAGCGGCTGCCCAGGCCGGCCGCGAGCACGACGAGCGGGGGACCCGGTGAGGGGGGTGGACGCATGGCGGAAGTTATTAGCTTCACCCATGTCTCGCACCGGTCATGTCGCTCTTGCGGGCGCGCCCAATGTCGGAAAATCCACCTTGCTCAACAGCCTGGTGGGGGCGCACCTGTCGCTGGTCAGCCCCAAGGCGCAGGCGACCCGGCTCCCTGTCGTGGGGCTCGTCACCGAGGGCGACACCCAGTACATCCTCCACGACCTGCCCGGCCTGCTCGATCCAGCGTACCTGATGCATCACCGGATGCTGGCCGCCGCACACGAGCTGATTGCCAGCGCCGACGTGATCCTCCACCTGCATCCCGCTCCCGACGCGCCGGCACCGCCGTTCGCCGAGCTGGCCCGGCTGGAGCGGCCGCCGGCAGCACCGGTGCTGACGGTATTCACCAAGGGCGACAGGGTCACCCCCGACCGTCGCGCCCGCTTGCAGCAGGATGGGATTGTCGTGGCCAGCGACGATGCGGGCTCCACCAGGCGGCTGCTGGGCCGGGTCCGTGAGCTGCTCCCGGAACGTGACTTCGAGTTCGAGGCCGACGACATCGGCACCCAGCCTCTCCGGTTCTTCGTCACCGAATTCATCAGGGAGGCCGCATTCGAGTTCCTGGAGGACGAGCTTCCCTATGCCATCGCTGCAGAAGTGGAGGAGTTCCGGGAGGGAACAACGCCCGTGTACATTCGAGCGACCATTTTCGTTGAGCGCGAGTCGCAGAAGGGCATCGTGCTGGGACGCCGCGGCAGCACCATCAGGGCGCTGGGGACCCATGCCCGCGCCCGGATCGAGGCCCTGCTCGGCGCTCCGGTGTATCTCGACCTGTGGGTGAAGGTGCTGCCACGCTGGCGCAAGAATGCCAGGGAACTGACCCGATTCGGCTTCCCGCTCTCTGCCGAGGAGTCCGCATGACGCTGTCAACCGAGTTGCTGGAAATCCTGGTCTGCCCCCAGTGCAAGGGAGACCTGGAGCACCGGCTGGATCCTGAGGTGCTGGTCTGCCACGCGTGCCGCCTGGTGTATCGGGTGGAGGATGGCATTCCCGTGATGCTCATCGATGAAGCCACGCCCCTCGACGGCTCGGCGGCCCGATGACCGATCCTGGCGCAGGCGACGAACCCACCGGTGGTCCGCCCGGGCCGGCCGACCCGCAGCAGGAGACGCAGCAAGAGTTGCAGCCCGGGGAACAGCAGGAAAGCCCGCAGGACCCGCGTGGGGAAAGACAGCGGCCCGCACCTCCTGAAACCCCCGCCTCTGCTGCACGGGTGCTCGATTCGGCACGTGAGGAGGCGGAGCGGCTGCAGAGCGGCGCGATTGGCGCCGAGCACCTGCTGTTGCTGGCGCTGGATCAGGCGGAGACTTCGAGCGCACTGGCCGAGCTGGGCCTCGACGGCGCCGCGCTGCGCCAGCGGCTCGAAGCCAGCGCGAGGAAGGGAAGGCCGAGGAGCGAGGCTGAGGCGGCCGACCCGCTGGGTGTCACATCGCATGCGCGCCGCTTGCTCGAAGCGGCCGAAAAGGAAAGCCGGAATCGCGGCGCGAGCGACGTGTCGCTGCTCCATGTGGCGACCGCCGCGTTCGGAGATCCGCGCGGGGTGCTCGCGCGCACCTTTGCGGACGCGGGGATCTCCGGCAAGAAGGCGCGCATCGCCATGGAGCGCGCCCAGGGGCTGGCCCCGCCGGCGCCGCCGGCAAATTCGCAGCCGACCGCGCAAGCGAGCACACCCCCCGCCATCGAGCCTTCGGCACCCGACGAGCCAAAGCCGCGGGAACGCCGCGAGCGCGCCCGGGGCAAGCGGCAGGACGCTGCGCCCGCAGAGCAGCCCCGCAAGCAGCAGCAGCAGCAGCAGCCACAGCGCGGCGAGCGCCGCTCACGCGAACGCCCGGAGGAGAAGCCGGCTCCACGCCAGCCGGAACAGGCGGAATCCGGCAAGACTCCGCCACCCGGCGGCCTCAAGCCGCGCCAGCCGCTGAAGCATCTGCGGCGCCAGCCCTCCTCGTGGGGCCCACTCTGGCGCAAGCTGCTTCTGCTCGCGGTGCCGGCCGCACTGGTGGCTAATTACATGCACCTGTCGTCGGTCGTGATCTTCTTCCTGGCTTGCCTCGCGGTCCTGCCACTGGCGGCGTTCATGGGCGATGCCACCGAGCATTTGTCGGCCCGCACCGGTCCCACCATCGGCGGACTGCTCAACGCCACGTTCGGCAATGCCGCGGAATTGATCATTGCACTGGTGGCGCTGCGCGCCGGCATGGTGGAGCTGGTCAAGGCTTCGATCACCGGAAGCATACTCGGCAACCTGCTGCTCATCATGGGGCTCTCGCTCTTCCTGGGCGGCATCAACCGGAGCGAGTTGCGCTTCAACCGGACGTCGGCCGGGATGAGCGCCGGCATGCTGGTGGCTGCAGTCGTGGGCATGGTCTTCCCGGCGCTTTTTCACGCCACCCATCCGAATCCCAGCGCGCTCACTGAGCTGCGCATCTCGGAGGGCGTGTCGATCATCATGATCGTCGTCTACTTCGGGTCACTGTTGTTCACCCTCCGCACCCATCGCTGGCTCCTGGGCGGGGATCCGCACGAGATGCCGGGGCCGATCTGGAGCGTGTTTCGCGCCGTATCCGTGCTGGCGGTTGCAACGGTGGGCGTGGCGGTGATGTCGGAAATCCTGGTGCACGCGGTCGAAGCGGTCACCGAGCA
>JAICQR010000176.1 GCA_025937755.1 Gemmatimonadales bacterium
ATGTCCGGCCCGGTGCCGTCGCCTTCGATGAATGGGATGATCGGCTGGTCGGGCACCTGGAGCGCCCCGCCCGACATGGTGATGGATTCGCCCGCCGCGGGCGGCGTGAGATGGGGGTAGGTAGGCATGGGGCAAAGATAGTGGGGAGTGGATCAGGGGCGGCCTGGCGGCCGCCCGAGTGGGAAGTGGGAAGTGGGAAGGGATGCGTAACCCTGACGCGCCGGAGCGCTGGGTGTTCCGGAGCCCGCGTCGGTTGGGCGGTAGGGAATGACAACTCCCTCCAGCATGCACGGCCAACCGTTGTCGGGCGGAGGAACAGCCGGCGTGACGGCGCGTGAGAGAGGAGGGAGAGGCTACAGAATACTATCCACGAAAAACGACGTCGCCCCGAAGCACCGGGTCGGCAGGCCGCGATGTTCCTCGTAGCGCACCACCACCCGCTGCCCCACCCGCGTGAGCAGCTGCTGCGCCACCGAATCGTCCCGCACGCTGAAGGCCCACGTCTCCGCCGGCACACCCGGCGCGGACGTGATCAACAGCTCGCCCTCGTCGGTCTTGCAGAACCACCCGCGCGCTTCGATCCGCTGCAGGTACCCCGCCTTGGTGCCGGAGGAGTAGGCGTAGTTCAGCATGATGACGGTGTAGAGCACCAGGAAGAGCAGCGGCACCAGCAGGATGGCCAGCAGCGTCAGCTTCAGCTTCCAGCGGCGTTTCTTCGGCGCTTCAGGAGTCGGCGGTGGAGGCGAAGGCGGCGCTGAGGACGCTGCACCTTCGGGAGTCGATGCCGAGGAAGCCGCATCGTTGGAGGGAGGTTCGGGAGGAGGTGTCGTCATGCCATGACGATAACGCCGATTGAGAGGCGCCGCGAGCACCACACTGCCCCACACTCACACACTCCCACACTTACATACTCTCGAGGTCTCCCACACTCGCAATCACCCTGTCCGGCCTCACCTCGCTCGCCGCCACCCGCGCCGCGTCGTACTTGCCGGTCTGCACCAGCCAGCCCTGGAGCCCCGCGCGCTGGGCACCACCCACGTCGCTGTCGATGTCATCTCCCACCATGACGACATCCGCCGCCGGAATGTCCCCGCCCAGCGACGTCACTGCCGCCTCGAAGAACGCCGCACTGGGCTTGCCCACCACGTGGGCTCGCTTGCCAGTGGTGTGCTCCAGTGCCGCGACGTAGCCGCCGCAGTCCATCACCAGCCGGGTGCCGTCGTGCCAGAAGCGGTCCCGCGAGAGTGCCACAAGTTCCGCCCCCGCCATGAGATGGCCGAACGCCTCCTGCAGGTGGGCATCGGTCCACGTACCCGCCATGTCACCGATCACCACGGCTTCCACCGGTCCGCTGCCACGATGTTCCACATTGCCCAGGTCGGGCTTGCTCTCGTCCGGCACGAACGCTGCAACCCTGCGGATGCCCCGGGCGTCCAGCCACAGGCCGCCAGCGCGGGTGGCATTGAGAATCTCGTCGTCGTCCACGTTGAAGCCGTAGGAGCGCATCCTGGCTGTGATGCGTGCCCGGGGCCTGCTGGTAGTGTTGGAGAGGAACCGGCAGGGTATGCCGTCAGCGCGAAGCCGGGCGATCAGCTCCAGCGCACCCGGAATCGCCGAGCCACCCTGGTACAGGGTGCCATCGAGATCAAAACAGAATGCCCGAGGTCCCATGTTGCGAGTCGTTCCTGTCATTGCCTTGCTGTCGCTGGCGTCATGGCCGGCGGATGTTCCTTTTGCCGAAGGCGAGCGACTGCACTATGCGGCGCTGCTCCGCGGACGCGAACTGGGTGAGGCCGAACTGCGGGTGAGCGCCGGCGGTGTCGTGCGGGGCGAGAGCACTTGGCGCTTCGATGCACGAGGCGAGATCAGCACTCTGGGCCTGAAGAGCAGCTGGCAGGGAATCTCGTGGGCCGAGCGCGACCGGCTCGTGTCCCGCCGCTTCCATCGCAGCTCCCGCCTGGCCGGCATCGACAGCGACGAGCGTTTCGAGATCCTGCCCGACTCCCAGCGGTATCGCGTCGCCGGCGAGTCGCAGGCCTGGGTGGCCCCGGCCAGGCCGATGGATGAAGTCGCGCTGCTGTACCACCTGCGCACTCTCGATCTCGCACCCGGCCAGCAGGTCGCCCTCAAGGGCTACTTCCGAAACGGCTGGAATCCGGTGCGGGTCGCTGCCATCGGCCGGGAGCGCGTGACCCTCGCCTCAGGGGCCAGCGTCACCTGCATGCACCTCAGCGTCAGCGCCGCCGGCACCTCCGCCGACATCTGGCTCACCGACGACGCCCGCCGGGTGCCTGCCAAATTGAGTATGCCGACGCGGCTGGGGAAAGTGACGCTGCTGCTTAAGTAGTGTGGAAGTATTTGAGTGTGAAAGTATTGGGCTGTGTGGTGCACAACACTGCCCAAGACTCCCACACTCCCACACTCCTGCACGTCCCTCAGTATCGTCCCAGGTACCTCTCCACCTCCCAGCTACTGACGTGCCTCCCATACTCCTCGGCTTCCTTCCGCTTGGCTTCGATGAAGCGGTCGGTGAGGTGCGCACCCAGCGCGGCGGTGATCACCTTGTCTTTCTTCAAGTCGTCCAGCGCCTCGTGCAAATCCCTCGGTAGCTCGTCGATCCGGTACTTCCGGCGGTCACGATAGGTCATGGTGAAAATGTTGCGGTTCACCGGCTCGCGGGCGGTGAGCTTTTTCTCGACTCCGTCGAGTCCTGCGGCCAGCTGTACCGCCAGCGCCAGGTAGGGATTGCAGCTCGGGTCCGGCATCCGGTTCTCGCAGCGGGTCCCGGCCCCGCGCCGGTCGGGAATCCGTACCAGCGGTGAGCGATTGCGCATCGACCACGCGACCGTCCCCGGCGCCTCGAACCCCGCGGCCAGCCGCTTGTAGGAATTGACCAGTGGGTTGGTCACGGCGCAGAACCCGCGCGCATGTTGCAGCAGACCCTCGATGTAGGACAGCGCCACCTTGCTCAGCCCCTCGGGCGCCTTGGGATCGTGAAACGCATTGTCGCCCTTCTTCCGGAACAGCGACTGATGGGTGTGCATGCCGCTGCCGGCGATGCCCTCGATCGGCTTGGGCATGAAGGACGCGATATAGCCGTGCCGCGCCGCGACGTTGCGCACGATGAACTTGAAGGTCGCGAGGTTGTCGGCCGTGGTGAGCGCGTCGGCGTAGCGGAAGTCGATCTCGTGCTGCCCCCGCGCCACCTCGTGGTGCGCCGCCTCTACCTCGAACCCCATCGCCAGCAGCTCGGCGATGATCACCCGGCGGATCTCCTCGCCCTTGTCCACCGGCCCCAGGTCGAAGTAGCCGGCGGCGTCGTGGGTATTGGTGGTGGCGCCGCCGTCGGGCCCCCGCTCGAACAGGAAGAACTCTGCTTCGCATCCCGCCATCATCTCGAAGCCAAGTCCCGACGCGCGCTCCAGCTGGCGCTTGAGCGTCAGCCTGGGACAGCCGTCGAACGGCGCCTCGTCCGGGGTGTGGATGTCGCAGATGAGCCGAGCCACTCGCCCGCTCTCGTCCTCGCCGGGCAGGATCCGGAAGGTCGCGAGATCGGGCTTGAGCAGCATGTCGCTCTCCTCGATCCGCACGAATC
>JAICQR010000118.1 GCA_025937755.1 Gemmatimonadales bacterium
AGGCTCCGGAGAGCTTGATGCTTCCCCCCAGGGCCAGCATGAGCGGTGAGGCGTAAATCGCCGGACCGCCCCAGGAATCGGTGCGCACCGGCAGGACCATCTCGCCCCGCGTGGTGGCGATCATGACGGAGGTGGGCGGCTGGGCGGCTGGACGGCCGGACGGCTGGGCGGTTGAGGCCAGCGAGCCGAGCACCAGCAGCAGGGTACCGATCATGATTCACGGCCACGGCTGCGCACGGCCCGCGCGGTCTCGCGCTCGGCGATGCGGCGCTTGAGGTCCTCACGCTTGTCGTGCTGCTTCTTGCCGCGCGCGAGGGCGATGACCACCTTGGCGCGACCATTCCGGAAGTACAGCTCCAGCGGCACCAGGGAGAGACCCTGCTGCTCCACGGCACCCACCAGGCGCTCGAGCTCCTTGCGGTGGAGCAGCAGCTTGCGGGAGCGGACCGGGGGGTGGTTCCAGCGATTGCCCTGCTCGTACGGTGTGATGTTCATTCCCTCGAGAAAGAGTTCTCCCCGCGACAACCGGGCCCAGGCCTCCTTGATCGACGCCTTGCCGTTGCGGAGCGACTTGACCTCGGTGCCGGTCAACACGATGCCGGCCTCCCACGTATCGAGCACGTGGTAGTCGTGCGTCGCCTTGGGATTCCGGGCGACGGACTGGCGTCGGTCGGCATCGGGAGCATCGGTCGGGGCCACGGCAGGTTCCTGAGCCAAGAATAAGGCGTTCGAGCTAAATGGGTCAACGGCTTCGGCTTGACTGGCCCAGCACCGCCCATCTACCTTGTTCCGCTCGCCGAAGTGGTGGAATTGGTAGACGCGCTGCGTTCAGGGCGCAGTGGGCGCAAGCCCGTGGGGGTTCGAGTCCCCCCTTCGGCACTTTTCAATACCTCCCCGCAGGCTTCTCACTTCGCCAAACCCGGCCGCGCGCAGCAGTTCCACCGCGCGGCGCGATCGCTGGCCCCGCTGGCAGACTGTCACCACGGCTCGGTGCGGGTCGATCTCGCCCAGTCTGCCCGGCAGCTCATCCAATGGAATAGCCAACGCTCCCGGAAACGGCTCGACCGCGACTTCGTGGGCCTGGCGAACGTCGACCACTACCGGACCGCCGCTTCCGCCGAGCATCCGTTGCAACTCGTCGGGGTCGATTTCGTCTTCCCCAGCTGCGCCGGACGAACCGACCCCGCAGAACGCCTCGTAGTCGATCAGCCCGGTCACGGTTGGATGCTCACCGCACGCGGGACAGGCGGGATCACGCCGCAGTGCCACCTCGCGAACTTTCATGGTGAGGGCGTCCAGCAGCAGGAGACGCCCGGCCAGTCCCTCGCCCGCACCAGTGATCAGCTTGATCGCCTCCAGCGCCTCGATACTGCCCATGATGCCGGGCAGCACACCCAGCACGCCGCCCTCGGCGCAGGACGGCACGAGATCCGGCGGAGGCGGCTCCGGATGCAGGCAGCGGTAACAGGGCCCGCCGGCGGTGGCGAATACGCTGGCCTGACCCTCGAAGCGGAAGATCGCCGCCGACACCAGCGGCGTGCCGGTGAGCACGCAGGCGTCATTGACCAGGTACCGGGTCGGGAAATTGTCCGATCCATCCACCACCACGTCAAAGACGCCGATTCGCTCCAGTGCGTTGGCCGACGTGAGCCGGTCGTCCCAGGTCGTCACCTCGACGTCCGGGTTCAGTGCGCGGATTGCGTCCCGGGCCGAGTCCACCTTCAGACGACCCACATCGGCTGTCCCGTGGATGACCTGGCGCTGGAGATTGGAGAGCTCCACCCGGTCGAAGTCCACGATGCCGAGCTTTCCCACGCCAGCCGCCGCGAGGTACTGCAGTACCGGCGCGCCCAGGCCGCCCGCCCCCACGACCAGCACGCTGGCAGCGCGAAGGCGTCGCTGGCCCTCGATCCCGACCTGCGGCAGCAGGAAATGGCGGGAGTAGCGCAGCAGTTCGTCGTGCGAAAATCCGTTGAGCGCGTTCACAGCAGGCTCCAAGCAAATGACCCGACCATGCGCGGCCGGGTCGGGACTGCAGGCGGGCAGCGTCAGACCGCTGACTGAATGCTCACCAGTTCGTGGACCTGACTCTCTTCCTGCAGCAGGTCCGCCATCGAAATCCCCTCGAGCAGATCGTCGACCCGCTGCTGCAGCGCCTGCCAGACGGGGCGAATGCTGCAGGTGGATCCCGGAGCGCAGCGTTCAGCGTCGACCTGGTGCGCGTCGCAATTAAGCTCGAAGGTCTGGTGCTCGGAGGCAGTCATGACATCGCGTACCGAGATGGTTGCCGCCTCGCGCGCCAGCAGGTAGCCGCCCCGCGCTCCCCGCACGCTCTGGACGATGCCCGCACGGCGGAGCCGAAGCAGGATCTGCTCGACGTAATCGCCCGGCAGCCGCTCGACTTCGGCCAGTTCGCGGGCGGCGACCGGCCCCAGTCCCAGCCCCGAACGACGGGCCAGGTTGAGGACGATGATGAGTGAGTACTCGGTCCAGGTAGTGACGCGCATGCTCGAATATCGCCGCCTCAGCCTCCGGCGGGTACCCCTTTGCCTCCCGGGACGCCCAGCTCGGTCATGGCCCGGAGGTCGAGCACCTCATCCAGTTCGGTTCCCTGCAGCAAACCCTTCTTCACTACCAGCTCACGCACGGTGAGGCCGCTGGCAATGGCTTCCTTGGACAGCGCCGCCGCCTCGGCGTATCCGAGCTTCGGCGCCAGCGCGGTAACCAGCGCCGGACTCCGTTCCAGCCAGTAGGCGCACTGCCTGGCATCCGCTTCCAGCCCGCTGACGCACTTGTCGGCCAGCACCCGGCTGGCGTTGCCCACGATGATCAGCATGAACACCACATTGGTGGTGATCACCGGCATCATGACGTTGAGTTCGAGCTGCCCCGCCTCCGACGCCATCGCGATGGTGGTGTCGAGGCCGATGGCCTGGTAGCACACCTGGTTCACCATCTCCGCGATCGATGGATTCACCTTGCCGGGCATGATGCTGGAACCTGGCTGGACCGCGGGCAGGATGATTTCTGCCAGTCCAGTGCGAGGTCCCGAGGCGAGCAGCCGCAGGTCGTTGGCGATCTTGTTGAGGTCCAGCACGTAAGCCCGGATCGCGCCACTGAAGCTGGCGATGTCGCCCATGCTCTGCATCAGCTGGACCCGATCCTCGCCAACCGACAGGTCGAGGCCGCTGACTTCGCCCATCAGGTCCACCATGAGCGCCGGATACTCGGCCTCGGCGTTGAGCCCGGTGCCCACCGCAGTGCCGCCGATGTTCATCTCCCGCAGCCACTCCGCGGCGTCGGCCACCTTCTGACGGTGGCGCGCAACGGTGCGGGCATAGGCGGTGAACTCCTGCCCCAGTCGAATCGGTGTGGCATCCTGCAGATGGGTGCGGCCACTCTTGAGGATGTCATCAAATTCGCGACCCTTGGCAAACAAGGTCTCGGCCAGCCGGTCCATCGCCGACAGGAAGGCGGGCAAGCTGGCCAGTGTTGCCAGCCGCATCGCCGTGGGAATCACGTCATTGGTGCTCTGCGCCATGTTGACGTGGTCGTTGGGATGTACCGGAGTGTAGGTGCCGAGTTCGCCGCCCAGGATCTGGTTGGCGCGATTGGCCAGGACCTCGTTGCAGTTCATGTTGTGCGAGGTGCCGGCGCCGGCCTGGTATACGTCCACAATGAACTGATCGCGGTGCTCGCCCGCCAGCACTTCATCGGCAGCCTGCACGATGGCATCGGCCAGCCGGGCCTCGAGCCGCCCGGTCTGCTTGTGGGCCAGGGCGGCCGAGCGCTTGATCCAGATGACCGCGTCGACGAAGGCGGGAAGCGCGCAGAGCCCGGAAATGGGAAAGTTCTCCGCTGCGCGCAGGGACTGGATGCCGTAAAGCGCGTCCGCCGGGACGTCCTTCGAGCCAAGTGGATCGTGTTCGGTGCGGGTTGCTGACGTCATGACTGGTGCAGTTCCTCTCGAGAAATCGTATCGGGTGGCCGAGGTGAAATGTATCGAATCTGACGCCGTGACGCCCATGCCTGGAGGAACAGAAGTCCCCCCAGCAGGATGCCCACGCCACTGGTGTAGAACCGCCACCAGAACAGCAGGCTGGCCTCGGCGGGGCCCAGATCTCCAGCGGCGCCGCTGAGAAAGCCAAGATCCACCACGCCGGCGCCGGATGGCGTGGGCAGGACGAGCTGCGAATAGATCAGCACGAAGGATCCCACCACCAGCGGCGCGAACGCTGGCGGCTGGGGGAGTGCCTGGGCCAGCACCACCAGCAGCCCAACCCGGCTCGCCACGTTGACCAGGGTCAAGGGCATGCTGGCAAGCAACGGCAGCGCCGGCATCCGCCGCCAGTAGACCGCGACCCGCCTGAGTGGCCGGCGAATCATCCGTGCACCGGGGCGCTGGATCCAGCGACGCGCGACGAGCCACGCCGCAACGCTGGCGACGATCAACGCCACCACCCAGGGCCAGCCGGACGCAGCAGCAGAGCCGAGCGCCGGGCCGGCCGTGAGCCACCAATCCCGTCCGAGAAGCAGGAAGACGGTGACGGCAGCGAGAATGATGACCGGCCACGCAGCCAGCACCTCGAGACTGATGGCCACGAACCCGGCCGACGCCGGTACCCGGGCCGCGAGCATGCCGGCGAGCCTGGCCGGCTCACCGCCGATTCTCAGCGGCGTGACCGCACAGGCTGCGTCGCCGTAGGCATTGAGCCGGAATGCCTGGAGCAGCGTGACGCGGCAATCGAGTCCGCCAAGCAACCACTTGATGCGCAGCGCGCGCGCAAGGAGGTCGGCTGCCACCAGTGCAACGCACACGAGATGCAGGCCGGGCTCGAGCATCAATTTGCGGTTGCGCCGGTTCGGAGCAACGAACGGTAAATCCCGAAGATCTGGTCGAACGCGATGTCCCACCGGTGGTGTGTCTCGATGAACCGGCGCGTCCGTTGTGCAGCCGGCGTCAGGTCCGAAGCCAGCATCGCATCCACCTGGCGCGCCAGTTCGGCTTCGTCGCCGAGGGGATACAGCGCCCCGGTCGACGATCGATGTACCTGCTCCGCCACTGCCCCCTCGTCCACCGACAGCACCGGCGTCCCGCTGGCCATGGCTTCATGGGCCGAGAGCCCGAATGTCTCTGCCGGGCCGGGCGCGAGATACAGGTCCGCCGCCGCGTAGAGATCCGCCATCTGCTCGCGACCGCTGACGAACGGCAGGAAACGCACGGCAGGACCGGCGGTGCTCTTGAGCGCAGCTTCCTGGGGACCGCCACCCACCAGCAGCAAGGTCGCGCCCGGTGTCCGCACCTGGCGCCATGCCCGCACTGCCGTCATCAGCTGCTTCTCGAGGGTGAGGCGGCCGGTGTACAGCACCAGCGGCCCCGAGCCGAGCTGCCACCGGGAGCGGGTCTCGCTACTCCGGGCCCGGCGGCCAGGATGAAAAGTGTCGGTGTCGACCCCCAGGGGAACGCGCCGGGCATTGGCTATGCCGAAGCGGGCGAGGTCGCTGCGGGCGAACTCGCTGGCCACCAGCACCAGGTCCACCTGGCGTGCGACGTGTCGCACGTATCGCACCGCCGCCGACGCCAGGGCCCAGCGCCCGAGGGAATCGCGATCCAGCCGGGGCGCGATGATGCGCGGCAGGTGGCCGTGGTAGAACCACACAACCGGGATACCGAGGCGCTCGGCAGTGGAACGCACCAGCCAGGGCGCGAACCAGGCGCTGCCCGCTTCGACGACATCGGGCCGTTCGCGCTCGATGATCCGTGACGCCTCCCCGGCGGCAAGCATGAAGCGATACGGCTGCTGGAAGGGGAT
>JAICQR010000098.1 GCA_025937755.1 Gemmatimonadales bacterium
GGTGGCAGGGGAGTTGCAACTCCAGCTCGGCCGGCTGAAGCAGGTTCAAGGTGCCGGCCCTAACGACACTCGGGTTGAGGAGCAAGAATGAGAGTTTCCGTTGCAGTCCTGATGCTGAGCGGCCTGGTGACCGCCACCGCCACCGCGCAGGGGACCAGCGTGAGCGAGCGGGTCGCCCTGGGAATGCGGACGGTGGAGCCGAGGTATGAGGCCGCCGGCTGCAGCGCGGACAAGGACCTGCACTACAAGTCCAGTTCCGGTCGCACCTACCTGAGCTCGGCCATCGGTACCGACATCGAGGGCAACCGCACCCGGTTGCTGGAGGATGGCCGCAAGGTGCTGACCGAGGCGATCACCCAGAACAATCAGCAGCAGAGTGGCGGCGCCTGGTTCTATCTGGGCCGGATCTACCTGCACCAGGGCGACCTTGCCGGCGCCGACACCGCTCTCGCCCGGGCCGAGGCGCTCGCGCCCGATTGCGCCCAGCAGATCGACCGGCTGCGCCGAAGCGCGTGGTTTGCGCTGGTAAAGCCGGGCACGGAGTACCTGGATGCGAAGCAGACCGATTCCGCTGCGGCGCTGTTCCGGGCAGCGAACGCGATCTACAAGGACGAGCCCAACGCCTTCGTATACCTCGCTGGGATCGCGTACGATTCCGGCGACCTGCCGAGCGCGCTGGCGTACTTCGATTCGGCGCTTGCGACCCCCGCAGATACGGCGACCGCAGCCGCACGGGACCAGGCCATGTTCAACAAGGCGGTCGTGCTGCTGCGGATGGAGCGTGCTCCCGAGGCAGTGCCGGTGCTCCAGGAATTCACAAAGCTCCACCCGGACGACGTGAACGCCATGCGCGCCCTGATGAATGCGTATGTGGCGACGGGACAGCGCGACAGTTCTGAGTCGGTGGCAAAGCGCCTGGAAGCGATGGGTGAAGCCGTCGAGCGCACGGCGGTCGTCGAGAATTCTCCGTTCAACCGTGCGGTCACGGCCTACAACGCCCAGAAATGGGCCGAGGCGATCGCTGCCGCGGAGGAAGTAGTCGCGGCTGCGCCGCTCAGTCACGACGCGCTCTACATGCTTGCGCGCTCGAACTTCGAGTTGAAGAAGGGCGCCGAGGCGGTGAAGTGGTCGTCGCAGTTGCTGGCGATGGACCCGATGAATGAAAACGGCCTCATCATGCTTGGCCGCGGCTACAACCTGACGGGCAACTCGGCCAGGGCGGTGGAAACCCGTCTGAAGCTGAACCGGATGCCGTTCGGGGTCAGCCAGGCGAAGCTGACGACAACCGAAACCGGCGCGACGTTCACTGCCACTGCCACCGGACGCAAGGCCACGGACGAACGCGCTGCGCCAATCGCACCCGCAGCCAAGACGCTTACAGTCGAAATGCTTGATGCCGCGGGCACGGTAGTCGCCACGGCCCAGGCTCCGGTCCCGGCCCTGGCTGAGGGCGCCACCCACGAAATCTCGGTCACCGGGCAGGGTGCCGGTATTGTGGCCTGGCGGTATCACCAATAACCAGTCGCGACGTGCGTGACGCCCCCGGTGCCGGTGCATCGGGGGTGTCGTGTTTCCCGACGTGGTAGATTGCAGATCAGCACTTTCACGCGGCAGGATCGGCCATGACCGGTGTCAGCAATCCCGCAGCGGGGCTCACCACCACCCGGGCTCCCTTCATCGAACTGGCCCAGCAGCAGGGCCAGCTGTATATCCACCAGCCGTACGAGCTCTACACCGAGGCCAATCACGAAGCGTGGCGCCGGTTGTTTGCACGCATGGAAGATCGCTGGCGCCGGTATGCCAATCCCCATTTCCTGAAGGGCATCGACAACCTCTGCCTCGATCCGGCGCGGGTGCCGCGGCTCGAGGACGTCAACAGGTTCCTGAGCCCGCTCACCGGCTTCAGTGCCAAGGCGGTGAGCGGATATGTGCCGGCGTTCCTGTTCTTCGATTGCCTCCGGAATCGCGAATTTCCCACTACCATCACCATCCGCGATGCCGCCACGCTCGACTACCTGCCCGAGCCCGACATCTTCCACGACATCGCCGGCCACGTGCCCATGCACACCGACCCGGCATTCGCCAATACGCTGGTGCGCTTCGGGGCCTGTGCCCATACGGCGGCCGAACTGGTCGCTGCCATTCCCGATGAGGCCGAACGGATCCGGCGGCTGACCAGCATCCAGAAGGCGCTCGCGCGCTTCTTCTGGTTCACCATCGAGTTCGGGCTGATGCGGGATGGCTCGCAACTCAAGGCCTACGGCAGCGGGCTGCTCAGCTCATACGGCGAACTCCAGCACGCGATCGATTCGCCCGTGGTGCAGCGCTATCCCGTGCAGCTGGAATGGGTGATCAACCAGTACTTCGAGATCGACCATTACCAGCCGCTCCTCTTCATCGTGGACTCGTTCGACCATCTTTTCGAGCTGGTGGGCGAGCTCGAGGAATGGATGCGACAGGGCCGGCTGGACAATGTCTCGCCCGGCGAGCCTGCCGTGAGCGCGGGCGACCTCAGGAGCTTTCTCGAGGCTGCCGACCGCCACTGATCCGCTTGACAGGGCGGGGAAGCGACAGACATCTTCCCCGCCGTCGCGGGAGTAGCTCAGTTGGTAGAGCGTCAGCTTCCCAAGCTGAATGTCGCGGGTTCGAGCCCCGTCTCCCGCTCTCGGCATCCATTCGCCCGGCCAGGTGGCCGGGCGTTGCTGTTCTCCGCCCTGGACGCCTCCCAAGTGCTCATCCAACTTGTATTTACGCCTCACTTAAAGTAGTTTCTCAGCCTTCGATGCACGTATCTGCGAGGCAGCCATGATCCGGGTGACCGGTGTACATCCCCAATCGATCGGTGCGGAGCTCGGCCTCAGGCCTGGCACCGAGCTGCTGCGCGTCAACGGACGGGAGCTGCACGACTTTCTCGATTGGGAATTCCTGACCGCCGAGGAAGCCTTCCTGCTGCATGTGCGGCAGCCGGACGGCGAGGAAATCGAGTTCGATATCGAGCGGCCGCTCGAGGAGCCGATGGGTGTCAACCTCGAGCCGCCGCGGGTGCGACGGTGCGCCAATCGCTGCGACTTCTGCTTCGTTGACGGGCTGCCAGGCGGGCTGCGTGAGGGACTGTACATCCGGGATGACGACTACCGCCTCTCGTTCCGCTATGGCCACTTCGTGACCATGACCAACCTGAAGCAGTGGGACATTGACCGGATCATCGAATACCGGCTCTCACCGCTTTACGTCTCGGTGCATGCCACCGACCCGGTGACCCGGCGTCACGTGCTGCGCAATCCAACGGCGCCCGCGATCCTCCCGCTGTTTCATCAGCTCGCGGAGCACGGCATCATTTTCCACACCCAGATCGTCATGTCGCCCGGCGTCAATGATGGCGCGGTGCTGCGCCAGACGCTGCGCGACCTCTACGATCTCGGACCGTACGTGCTCAACTGTTCGGTCGTGCCGGTCGGGCTCACCGAGTTCAGCAAGCACCACCTGGTTCGCGAGCCGACCGCGGAGGAATGCCGCGCGGCCATCGCCGAGGTCGAGGCGGTCGCGGCCCGTGCCCTGGAGGAGCGGGGCATCACGTGGGCCCTGGGTGCGGATGAGCTCTACAATCGCGCCGGCCTGCCACTGCCGGCGCCCGAGACCTACGGGGCATTCGAGCAGGTGGAGAACGGCGTGGGGGCGGTACGGTGGCTGCAGCAGCTGGTGTCCGACAATGCCGACGTGCTGGACCAATGGCGGGGAAAGCGGGTGGGGGTGGTGACCGGTACGGCGATGGGCGCGCTGATGCCCGAAGTGCTCGATGTCCTGCGCGCGGCGTCGGGCGCAGAGTTCGAGCTGCTGGTGGCGGAGAACACCCTCTTCGGCCCGTCGGTCACCAGCGCCGGACTCCTGCCGGGCGCCGCACTCCTACAGGCGCTGGCAGGGCGCAGCGACCTCGACCTGGCGCTCATCCCCGGCGAGTCGCTCAACGACGACCAGCTGTTCATGGACGACATGAGTCTGTCGGTGTTGCGTGCATCAGTGCCGATGGACGTGCTGCCGTCGAAATCCTTCATTGACGTGGCCGACCTGCCGGTGGCCGCATGAGCCTGCCGACCGTCGCGATCGTCGGCCGCCCCAACGTCGGCAAGTCAACGCTTTTCAATCGCATCATTGGCGGCCGCCGCGCCATTGTGTCGTCCCGGCCCGGGACGACGCGCGATCGCCACTTCGGCACCGGCGAGTGGAACGGCCGCCGGTTCTGGCTGATCGACACCGGCGGGCTGGTCCCGGACAGCGATGACACCATGGATCGCGCCATTCGCCAGCAGGTGGATTTTGCTGTCGCGGAGTCGGACGTGATCGTGCTGCTGGTGGACGGCCGGGAGGGTGTGCACCCGGTAGACCAGGCCATCGCCAGCCACTTGCGGCGCGCGGGCCGGCCTGTGCTTCTGGCGGTGAACAAGCTCGACACGCTGGAGAAGGACACCGCGCAGTACGAATTCTACGAACTCGGCTTCGGTGAGCCGGCCGGCGTGTCGGCCGCCATCGGCAAGGGAAGCGGCGACCTGCTCGACCGGCTGGTCGAACTCATGCCCGCCCGTACCGATGCCGAGGCGGAGGTCACCATCGCCGTGGCCGTGGTGGGACGGCCCAACGCCGGCAAGTCGTCGCTGGTCAACAAGCTGCTGGGCGAGGAGCGGCATGTCGTCGACAGCAGGGCCGGAACGACTCGCGATGCGGTCGACTCGCAGCTGAAGTATCACGGCACGACGCTCACCCTGATCGACACCGCAGGACTGCGAAAGCGAACCAAGGTCGACGACGATCTCGAGTTCTACTCGGTGCTCCGCACCGAGCGCGCGGTCGAGCGGGCGGATGTCTGCGTCCTGGTGGTGGACGCGGCGCTTGGCCTGCACACCCAGGACCTGCGCATCGCATCCAGTGCCTGGGACCGTGGTGCCGGGCTCATCATCGTGGTCAACAAGTGGGACCTGATCGAGGAGAAGGATTCGCAGACCGCCCGCCGGGGCCAGGATTCGCTGGTGGAGCGGGTGCCGTTCCTGGCCCACGTGCCGTTCGTCTATTCGTCGGCGCTCACGGGGCAGCGGGTGCGCAACGTACTCGACCTCATCCTTCAGGTGGCGGCCGAGCGCGAGAAGCGGGTCCAGACCGCCGACGTGAACAAGGTGCTCGGCGCGCTGATCGAGCGGAACAATCCGCCCCAGAAACCGGGTGAAGAGGTCAAGCTGCTGTATGCGTCGCAGGTGGCTGTGGCACCGCCCACGATCGCCATCGTGAGCAATCGGCCCGATGACGTGACCGAAGCGTACGAGCGATACCTCGTGCGCGGGTTCCGTGACGCATTCGGCTGGAGCGGCTCGCCACTGCGGCTCCGGTTCACCTCCCGCGGATCGCGCAAACGATGACCGTGAGTCACGTGCTCGCGTTGCTGGCGTCGTACTTCATCGGCGCCATCCCCAACAGTTATCTCGCCGGGAAGCTCTTCAAGGGCATCGACCTGCGCGAGCACGGCAGCGGCAACCTCGGTGCCACGAACGTCTGGCGCACGCTGGGGCCGAAATTCGCGATTCCGGTGGGCATCCTCGACAGCGCCAAGGGCGCCATTCCCGTGCTGTTCATCGCGCCGCTGGCGGCGGAGGCAAAGCTGTTCGCGCTCGCGTGCGGCATCATGGCGGTCCTCGGGCACGTGTTCTCGGTCTTTGTCGGGTTCAAGGGCGGGAAGGGCGTCGCCACCGCTGCCGGGGTCATGCTGGGACTCACCCCGCTCGCGGTCGTGGTGACGACCGCCGTCTGGCTGGTGATCCTCTGGACTACTGGTTACAGCTCGCTCGGCAGCATCGTCGCGGCCGCGATCCTGCCGCTTGCAGCGTGGCTGCTTCATCCGGCTGACCGTGACCTGGTCTGGGTTCAGGCGCTGGTAGCACTGGCGATCATCTGGTTTCACCGGTCCAACATTCGCAGGCTGCTGGCGGGGACCGAGAGCCGGTTCGGAAAGCGACACCGGCAGGCGCCTGTCGAATGAGTACGACGGTGGGCGTGCTCGGCGCGGGCAGCTGGGGCACCACGCTGGCGGACCTGCTCGCGCGCTCGGGGCACACGGTGCGGATCTGGGCCCACGAGCAGGACGTCGTCACCAGCATCAATGCTGCGCATGAGAATCCGCCGTTCCTTCCCGGTGCCCGGCTCGCGCCCGGGTTGCGTGCCACGCCGGATCCGCAGGAAGCGGTCCGCAATGCGGCCATTGTGCTGTCGGCGGCGCCGAGCCACGTGGCGCGCCAGGTCATTCGCCAGGTCCACGGAGCAGTGGCGCCGGGCGCGGTAGTGGTGAGTGCCACCAAGGGGATCGAGAACGAAACCCTGGCGCTGATGTCGGATGTGGTGCGGGAGGAACTGCCATCGGTGCGGTTCGCCGCGATCTCGGGCCCGAGCTTCGCCCAGGAGGTCCTTGCGGGGCAGCCCACGGCGGTGGTGACAGCTGCGCCGGAGCAGGAGACCGCCGACGTGGTGCAGGGGGTGTTCTCCACTCCGCGTTTCCGGGTCTATACCAATCGCGACGTCACCGGCGTTGAACTGGGCGGCGCACTCAAGAACGTCATTGCTGTCGCGGCAGGCATGCTGGAGGGGCTGGGTCTGGGCCACAATCCACGAGCGGCGCTGCTGACGAGGGGGCTGGCCGAGATCACCCGGCTGGGAGTGAAGATGGGGGCGGACCCGCTCACCTTTGCGGGGCTGGCCGGCATGGGTGACCTGATCCTCACGGCGACCGGGAGCCTGAGTCGTAATCGTGCGCTGGGCATGGCAATGGCGGCGGGTGAGTCGCTGGAGCAGTACCGCTCGCGGCACCGAACGGTGGCGGAAGGCGCCAGTACCGCGCGGGCTGCGGCCGCGCTGGGCCGGCGGCATGGCGCCGAAATGCCGATCACCAACAAGGTGTGCGACATCCTCTACGGCGGGAAGCAGGTGGCCGAAAGCGTGAGTGAGTTGATGGAACGGGATCTCAAGGCGGAGCAATGGCAATGACAGCACGGACGCAGCCGGCACCGGTCCGGCAGGAGTTCTTCTCGATCGGCGATGTCTGCGCGCTCACCGAGCTGAAGCCGCACGTGCTGCGCTACTGGGAGAGCCAGTTCCGGTTCCTCAATCCGGCCAAGAACCGCAGCGGCAACCGGGTGTACAAGGCCCGCGAGATCGA
>JAICQR010000106.1 GCA_025937755.1 Gemmatimonadales bacterium
CGGCACCTTGTTGTACCACACCTCGCAGCCGGCGGTGCCGAGCGCGACGAGCGCCAGCAGCAGGTAGCGGCAGTGCCGCGGCTCAACCATGTCGCACCTCCACCGCACCCGCCTCCCGGAAGAACGAGGTCAGCTCGGCCTCACGGTCGGCTCGGGCCGGCACGAACACACCGATCCGGTCGTCGGTGAAGCGTTCGTCGTAGAGCACCTTCCGCCCGGCCTTGGCCAGCGAGAGCAGCGCCACGCTGCCCAGCGTGAAGAAGGCGCCGAGCAGGATGGTCAGCTCGAACGCGATGACGACGTAAGGCGGAATCGAACCTATGGTCTTGCCGCCCACCAGCACGGGCCAGTCCCGCGACATCCAGATCGTCATCGCGAATCCGGCAGCACAGCCGCTCAGCCCACCGATGAGCGTGAAGAGCCGCACCGGACTGTTCTTGTGCCCGCACGCCTCCTCCACCTCGTGGTTGGGGTGGGAGGTATAGACGGTAAGGTCGCGGTGGCCACGATCGCGAAGCGCGCGAATGGCGTCGCAGGCAGCGTCGACCTGCTCAAATGAGGCAAGCACGCCGGGCACGACCTTCGGCCGGGGCAACGGGAGCGCCATCAGTGGTGCCCTCCCCCGGCGCGGCGGCGCGGCATCGGGATCATCTCCTTGATCTCCTGGATCGCCACAATGGGGAAGGTCCTGGCGAAGAGCAGGAAGTACATCCCGAACCACCCGAACGATCCTGCCAGGATGCCCCAGTCGGCCCAGGTCGGGTTGAGCACGTCCCAGGCCCACGGCACGTAGTCATTGGACAGCGACGAGACGATGATGACGTAGCGCTCGAACCACATCCCGATGTTGATGAAGATCGAGATGACGAACAATGCGGTCAGGTTGGTGCGGATTTTCCGGAACCAGAGCAGCTGCGACACGAACGCGTTGCAGATGATCATGGTCCAGCCGGCCCACCACTGGGGCCCGAAGGCGCGGCGGAAGAAGGTGGTCTGTTCGAAGGTATTGCCGCTGTACCAGGCCACGAAGTATTCCATGGCGTAGGCGTAGAACAGGATCGAGCCGGTCAGGAGCGTCAGCTTCGACAGGTTGTCGAAGTGATACTCGTTGATCATGTGCTCGATCTTGAGCGCCTTGCGCAGCGGAATCAGCAGGGTGAGCACCATGCCGATGCCACTGTAGATGGCGCCGGCCACGAAGTAGGGCGCGAAGATGGTGCCGTGCCAGCCGGGCACGATGCTGGCCGCAAAGTCCCAGGATACGACTGAGTGCACCGACAGCACCAGCGGGGTCGCCAGCGCGGCCATGTAGAGGTAGGCCCGCGAATAGTGCCGCCACTGGTTGTCCGATCCGGTCCACCCCAGCGACAGCTGGCTGTAGATGAACTTGCGCCAGCCCCTGGCCTTGTCCCGCACCGCCGCCACGTCGGGGATGAGCCCGAAGATCAGGAACAGCGTGGACACGGTGAGGTAGGTCGAGATCGCGAAGACGTCCCAGATCAGCGGCGACTTGAAGTTGGGCCAGAGGTACCGCTGGTTGGGATAGGGGAGCAGCCAGTAGAACACCCACTGGCGCCCGATATGGATGATCGGGAACAGGCCGGCCGTCATGACGGCGAACACCGTCATCGCTTCGGTGGCGCGATAGACCGCGGTACGCCAGGGCGAGCGGAACAGGAACAGAATGGCCGAGATCAGGGTGCCGGCGTGGCCGATGCCGACCCAGAACACGAACGTCGTGATGTACACCGACCACATCACCGGGGGCGTATACCCCGAATGGCCCAACCCGTCCTTGATCAGAATCAGGAAGGTGAGCAGTCCCACCAGGAACAGGCCCACCGCGCTGAACAGCAGGATGTAGTAGCCGCGGCTGGGCGTCTGCAGCGTGGCGACGACATCGCGGGTGACGTCGGCGTGGGTCTGGGTGATACGAGGCTGTGCGACGGCGGTCATGCCCCGGCCTCCGGGGCGTGCAGTACCTTGGCCAGATAAGTCACAGCGGGCCGCACGTTGGTCTCCTCCAGCACGACGTAGCCGCGCGGGTCATGGCTCACCTCGCTCACCCGACTCGCCGGGTCCCGCCGGTTGCCGAATACGATTGCGCCGGAGGGACAGGCCTGGGCACAGGCAGTGGTGAACTCGCCGTCCACCAGCTGGCGGTCCTCGAGCCGCGCATCATGCTGGGCGCCGCGAATTCGCTGGATGCAGAAGGTGCACTTCTCCATCACGCCGCGAGCCCGGACAGTGACATCAGGATTGAGCTGCATATGGAGCGGCTCGGGCCAGGCTTTCTCGTTGTACTTGTACCAGTTGAAGTAGCGCACCTTGAAGGGGCAGTTGTTGCCGCAGTACCGGGTGCCCACGCAGCGGTTATAGACCTGGCCGTTGAGGCCGTCCACCGTGTGGTAGGCCGCGTACACCGGGCAGACCGGCTCACAGGGCGCGTTCTCGCAATGCTGGCACAGCATGGGAACAAAGCGGGCCTCCAGGGGCTCGCCGTCCTCGCCGCCCTCCCAGTAGCGCTCGATCCGCATCCAGCTCATTTCACGGCCGCGGAGCACGTCATCGTAGCCCACGGTCGGGATGTTGTTCTCGGCATAGCATGCCGTGACGCAGGCGGAGCAGCCGGTGCACCGTGACAGATCAATGCTCATGCCCCACGCGGGGTGCACCTCGGCGTAGTCGCCCAGCTTTCGCGCCTCGATCTGCTCTTCGCGCCATCCCGCGATGGCCTCGACTTCGAGCGGCGTGTTGATCTCATGATGACCGGCGCCCGCCGCAAGGTGGGATTCCTTCACCGTGAGGCCGCGCCGGGCGTATTCGATGGGCATCGCCTCGGCGATGCCGCGACCCAGCTGGCGCGGATTGCCCTCGGTGGTGGCCACGTCCTTGAAGCCGTGGGTCTTTTCCAGCTGCACCCGGGTGCCAGCGTAGTTGATCCAAGGCGTCGAACCCGGCGGACCGATCAAGTCGAGCGGCGTCGGCCCTGCATCCTGGGCGAAGGTGCCGTAGGAGGTGTGGCCGAAGCCGAGCGGCACAGCGATGGCCCGGTCATGGAGCCCGGTGTAAGGATAGGCCGGCAGTTCCATTGATCCATGATCCGACACCAGGCGGATGATTTCGCCACGCCGAATGTCGAGCCGCCGTGCGGTCTCGAGGGAGATCTCGGCCCACGGATGCCAGGTGATCTTGGTGACCGGGTCCGGATTCTCCAGCAGCCACGGACGATTGGCACCGCGGCCGTCGTAGAGGAAGGCGTGGGGAAAGGCTACCAGCGTGAAGTCGCCCTCCGCCGGTGCCGCTGGCGGTGCAAATGCGGGAGCCGGTGTCGGCGGCGGCGGGGCCGCAGCTGCAGACGACGACGGCGCCGGTGCGCCATCCCAGGCACCGCCCGCCGCAAGCGCCGCACGCCAACCGGCATCGCCGCCGGTGCTGCCGGCCCAGGCCTGCTTGAGGTGCTCCTCAAAACTCGCAGCCGTGAACTGCGCGAAACCGCCTCCGATCGCCCTGGCTACTCCCAGCAGCACGTCGCCGGTGTGCCGGGTCTGGAAGACCGGCTCCATCACTGGCTGCATCAGTCCGGTCACGCCGGGCCGGGCACGCAGGTCGTCCCAGCGCTCGAGCGCGTGATGGTTGGGCAGCAGGAGGTCGCAGGCTTCGGCGGTTTCGTCGAGGAAGTGCCCGGTGGACACCTTGAATGGCACCTTGGCCATCTTCTCGGCGAAGCCGTAGCTCTTCGGCAGGGCGTACACCGGATTGGCGTCGTGCACCATCAGCAGCCCCACCTGGCCGCCATCCATCGCCGCCATCAGTCGCTGCATGCCGGCCAGGCCGTCGCCGGTAGGAACGGCCGCAGCAGGCAACACCGTGCGGCCGACGTTGCCGGCCACGCTGTTGAGCACCGCCACCGCCACCGCAAGCGCAAGCGCGTTGTCGCCCTGGGCCGCGATACCGCCGGCGACGGCGAGCCCCGGGCTGGCAGCAGCAAACTCACGCGCCACCGCGGTGATCCGCGCGGCGGACACGCCGCTGGCGCGTTCGGCCGCGTCGGGGGTCCACTCGCCAATCAGGGAAGCGAATGGGCCGCTGCCGCCGCCGGAGATGACATTGGCCATCGCGAGCGCCACTGCGGCTTCCGTGCCGGGAGCGGCAGAGAGAAACTCATCGGCGTTGAGGCCGGTGAGATCCCGGCGCGCGCCGACCTGCACATGGCGCGCGGCATCGCCGTTGAATCCGTGGGACTCGGCGTAGCCAATCTGCTGTTCGGTGGGGCTGTTCCAGGTTTCGAGGAAATCGCCGAAGCCCAGTATGAAGTGTGCCTCGGCGAAGTTATGGCCCGGTACCGCGTCGGTGTCGTACACCAGCCGGCTGGCCATGCGGACCGGCTCGAGGTCGAGCGGTTCCCAGCGGGTCACGGTGCCGCCAGCGGCGCCAACCCAATTGTCGAGCAGATCGGAGAACGTCCCGCGTGCCGGGGTCGAGAGCACCGCCACCCGGCCGCTCGCCTTTCCGACTTCCTGGGCCAGTCGCGCGATGGCGTCGTCCCAGGTGATTTCCTTCCAGGCGCCGTTTTCCTTGAGCATCGGGCCCTTCACCCGGGAAGGATTGTACAGCCCCTGCAATCCGGCCTGGCCTCGCGCGCACAGCTTGCCCCGATTGACGGGGTGCGCGGGGTTGCCCTCGAGCTTGATGGCCCTGCCCTCGCGGGTCTTGACGTGTACGCCGCAACCGGCGCTGCACTCGGTGCAGGTGCTGGCATACCAGGTGGGGACACCCGGGACCTGATCTTCCGACTGCACCAGGTACGGCACCAGCTTCTGCACCCGGTCCGTCGAGCATCCCGAAAGCGCCACGGCACCGCCCCCGCTAACTCCGAGGACAGTGAGGAACTTTCTGCGGTCTACGTTGGTAGCCATTGCGTCAGGGCTTAAGGCTCAGGGCGAAGGGCTTAGTAATGACACGCCGTGCAATCACGCGTCACCTTGCGCTCGATGTGACAGCTGATGCACCAGCCCATGTTGTTCACGTTGTTCACCTTGTACACCTGCGGCATGCGGGCGACGTCGCCGTGGCAGGTCGCGCACGCGTTGGGACCCATCGCCTTGATGTGGTTGGCGTGCGGGAAGTGCACGTGCCGGGCAAGGAAGTGCACCCGGTTCCACTCGATCGGCTTCTTCTCGCTCCACGCGGTGCGGAGCAACCTGATCTCCGCACGGCTGGCCGAGTCGGTGCCGGAGACGGCGGTGTGGCAGCCCATGCAGGTCTCGAGCGTGGGGATCCCTGGTTCGGACGAGACCGCCACCGAGTAGTGGCAGTACTGGCACTCGATCTTGTACTGCCCGGCGTGGATATCGTGCCGGAAGAAGATCGGCTGGCGCAGTCCGGGGAGACCGGCGGTGTCGCCGGCGGCGAGGACGGTCGCCGCGATGGAGTCGGCGACTGCCGGTCCGCTTTGCTGGGCATCGGACGTCCTGCCAGCAACTGCGAGTGCCGCGATTCCGGCGAGTCCCATTCCAGCAGCCAGAAGTACGTACTTCCGCATTATGGAGTCAGCCCCGGCGGTTGAGATATCGGCATTGTGAATGATTTCACGTGACATCGCCGCTCATGCGGCCACGAATTCGGTTGGCGCGCATAAGTATAGTAGCCCTAAGGCGTTTGACAACCAGAACCAGGTTGTTTTCCGACCATGTTACTCGGGTTTCTGGGCCCGCTCGATCTTCTTGCGGACTTCGATCCCCATCGCGCGCAGCAGCGCGGCTTCCCGGCCATCGAGTTCGGCGCGATACAACGCCTCCCTGACCACCCGCATGACCGAGTCCTCTCCCCGGGCCTTGAAGAAGTCGATTGCGTGCAGCGCCGAGGCCCAGTCGGCGAAGAGTGCTTCGAGCTGCTCGCTGGTGGCGGGGCCGGTTTTTCGGCGGGGGCGCTTGAAGGGCTGGGCTTCGCCTTCGCGGGCCACGAAGAGTTCGTGGGCCATGACGGCGACGGCCTGGGCCAGGTTGAGCGAGGAGTGCGCGGGATTGGTTGCGATGGACACGAGGGCCTGGCAGCGATCGAGTTCGTCGTTGTTGAGGCCCTTGTCTTCTCGGCCGGCCACGATCGCCACGGGGCCGTCGGTCGAGCGCGTGACCATTTCCCGGGCGGCGGCACGGGGGCGCGCCATGGTGCGCTTGGCGGCCCTGCCCCGGGCGGTCAGTGCCGCAGCCCAGACCACGTCGGTCAGCGCCGCCTCGAGTGAGTCGTGGAAGGTGATTTTCTCGACCAGGTCGGCGGTATTGTGGGCGATTCCCTCGATGCGCCAGGCGTCAAACTCGGCCGGGCGCACCAGGCGCACGTCATCGATGGCGAAGTTCTTCGCGATCCGCACGGCGGACGCGATGTTGACGAGGTCCTGGGGTTCGACGAGGATCAGCGAGAACACTAGTGGAGAGTGGGAAGTGGGAAGTGGGAAGTGGAAAGTGAGAAATTGATACTGGTCGCAACTTGATGGTACCGCCCTTCCGTTTGACCAACGCTATTCTGGGTAATGTACGCTCCCCACCGCAGGCTGCGCGCCTGGCAAACAGCCCATGAAGTCGTGCTGGTAGTGCTTGAACTCAGCGCGACGAGTTGGCGGCCGGCTCTTGGGGC
>JAICQR010000182.1 GCA_025937755.1 Gemmatimonadales bacterium
AGCGCGCTGGTGCAGCGCACGCGATTGGGGCGGGAGAATCGCACGGTGGTGCGGCTGGCGCCGGTGCTGAGTCGCAGGTCGGTGAGGCGAAGGCCGCCGAGTTCGAGGTCGCCCTCAACGGCGCCGAGTGATGCTTCGACCGCCAGCGCCACGCTGGGAGACAGTTGCACCGATGCGGCCTGCTGGAGCTGGTGCCGGTTGGAGACGCGGAGTCCCGCGCCACCCACATTGCGAAGTCCAAGCGCAACCGATGACGCCGACGCATCGAAGTCCACCAGGGGACTGAAGCGGTCGGCGTCGTAGCGCACGTCATAGCGGTAGAGCTCGTCACCCCGGCCGGGGCGGAGGTCCACCGAGCCGGCAGCGAAGTCGAGCCGGACGATCAGCCGGGTGGCACCATGGCGCTGGCGAGCGGCCGAGAAGTCGCGCATCGACTGCGCCGAGAGGGGCGAGGCCTCCGCGGCCGCGATCGAAGTGATGATCGCAGCCGTGAGCGCGAGAGCGCGGACGGTCATCGTCCCTGCGGTGGAGGCGTCGGGGCGCCGGGTCGCTGCACCGCCTGCACGCCGTATCTGGGCGTGGCCCAGAGGTACTCGTCGGTGAGTGCTTCCGGCGGAATGATGCGCCCGGCGAAGCCTTCCTTCACTCCCGCCCGGCTCAGCAGCGCCGCACCGAACCCGGCAGTCGCCAGCACCCAGGTCACCAGCAGCGCCGCTGCGCGGATCAGCGCGCCGGCCACCGGCACCCAGCCGAACAGCGCCCAGGCCAGCCAGAGCACCACCACGCCCGCGAGACCGACCGCGAGAAACTGCATGTGGCCCGGCGCACCGAGTGCGAGGCCAGCGGCCATGCGGCGGCGGGTGTAGGTCTCGCCCATCGCGTGGGCGACGGCGAGGAACCCACCGAGCACGCCCACCACAACCAGCAGCGCGAAGACCACGACGGCGAAGGGTAGCAGCAGGATCCCGACGACGCTCAGCACCAGTCCGACAATCAGCATGCCGAAGGTGGGGAGCACCAGGATCTGCCCGACCAGGCCGGTGAGGTACGCTCGGCCGAAATTGTGGGACACGGTGTCGGAGACGACCTGCAGGTGGTGCTGGCCGAAGGCGGCGAGCCCCCAGCCGATGGCAGCCAGCGTGAGGAACACGCCGATGACGCCTGACAGCCGCCGTATCGTCAAGGTCAGGGCAGAGGCTTCCGGCTCGGCGGCTCGGCTGCTCGGCGGCACCGCAGCCAGCGTCATGGTCTCGCCCTGGACCTCGCCCCCTCGGTTGTAGATGGTGCCGTGGACTGCAAGCACGTCACCGGCAACCACGGCACCGGGATGGAGCACGACATTGCCGGCGTAGGTGACAAGATTTCCCTGGAGCCGTCCGAACACTTCGGCATTGCCGCGAAAGACCAGGAGGTGACCGGTCTGGGTCTGGTCGGAGCCGATGCTGTACGCCCCGGCGCGGGCCTGTCCGCCGGGCACGCGCACCTGCAAGGCGGAGTCAGGTGTCTGGTTCAGCTGGATGAGTTGGCGTTCGAGTTCGGCGGGGCGTTCCAGAGACGAGAGGTCGATGACCGGGCCATCGGCGCCGGCGAGCGGAATGGCCCGGGGCCGGACCGCGGGCGGGGTGCTGTCCTGATTGTCGCCGCGGATCTGCTGGAACAGCTGCCGGACCACAGATGAAACCGATTCAACCGCTGATGAAACTGATGATTCAGCAGTATTGCCTGGCGCGGAGGCGCTGGCGGGCCGGGTCGCAACCGCAGCCAGAAGCAACGCGAGGATCGAGGCTGCCCAGGTCTTACGCATGGGCCGCTCCCGCGCGGGGGAGGGCCATCAGCCGGCGCAGGGCGACGAGCCCGCCGACGTAGATCAGGGTGATGCCGAGCGAGAGCAGGGCGAGGCGGAGCGGGGTGGCGAACCAGGCCTGGGCGGTGCCGAGCCACGGCTGCTCCACGATGTTGGCGAACCCGCCGCGGATGGCGACCCATAGCCACTGGCTGGCGGTGTTGCCGGCCCACGTGCCCACCGACGAAACCGCGTCCGGATTGGCGAGGGTCCACATGACGCTGGCGAGCATGGTTCCCACCACGGCACACAGCACAACGCTGACGGCGACCAGTGACCGACGGCTTGCAAGCAGGCGCTTGCGCGAGGTGGCGAGTGACCGGAGTGCAAACGGGTCTGGCAGGGCCACCCGCTGCAGCACGAGATCGGAGAAGGCGAGCGATGGTGAGAAGAACGGCAGCGATTCGAGCCGGGCAATCAGGGTGGACTGGGCAGCGAGTTCCGCCCGACACTGGTTGCAGCCGGCGAGGTGGGCCTCAGCGGGCGCATGCAGCGGCGATTCGGCGTCGCCCGACAGCAGGACATCGAAGTCGTCGAACGCAAGGTGGGCACCGGACGGACTGGTCATGATTGACGCCTCCTACGGAGGTGACCGGGACGGGGTTTCATTGGCGAAGGTGCTCCAGCGCACGACGCAATTCGTGACGGGCGCGGTGGATGTAGGTCTTCACGGTGCCGAGGGGGAGATCGAGGATCTGGGCGATTTCCTCGTAGGCGTAACCCTCGACATGGCGCAGCAGAATGCAGGAGCGGTACTCGGGCCGGAGCTGGGCGATGGCCTTCTCGATTTCTCCGCCCAGTTCGATGGATGCGACGGCATCGAGGGCGGACTCTCCCCGTGAGCCGATCTGCAACGCGGTGGCCTCGACGGCGTCGGGGGTCGCGGCATGGGGCGAGCCCTCGAGCGAGAGGGTGTCGAGCTCGCGGCGCCGCAACTGATCGATGGCGGCGTTATTGGCGATCTTGAAGATCCAGGAGGAGAACTTGTACTCGGGGCGGTACGAGTCGAGGGCGTTGAGCGCCTTGATGAAGGTTTCCTGAGAAAGGTCCTCGGCCAGTTCCCGGTCGCGCACCATGCGATACACCAGCGAGAAGATGGGCCGCTCGTAGCGGCGCACCAGTTCCCGGTACGCGGTCTCGGCGCCGGAACGCGCCAAGGCGACGACCTCCTGGTCGGTGAGTCCCTGGATTCCTTCCCGCTGCGCCATCAGGCCCGGGATGTCCAAGTTGCGGGGACCGATGTCGCGGGACTACATTCAGCGCCTATGTTCGCCTCGCACAGTGAGTTACCCGTCTCGGGCGGTCCGGAGAAGCGGGCCTATGTCCGAGCGATGTTCACTGCCATCGCCCCGACATACGACCGGCTCAATCGCATCATCAGCCTGCGGCTCGACCTCTACTGGCGGCGGCAGGCACTTCGGCGGCTCGACTGGGAGCGGGTGCCGACAGGAACGTACCT
>JAICQR010000193.1 GCA_025937755.1 Gemmatimonadales bacterium
GAAGGGCGCGCGGACCGGCTGGGCGACCTGGCCGCATGGCATCGCTGGACCCGTGCCTGCCAGCTGCCGACCGGCGCCGGCAATGAGCCGCTCCGGCGGCTGCACCAGGTACGGACGGCGCTGGCGGAACTGGCCCGGGCACTGGCCGATGGCGGCCAGGTGCCGGGCGGGGCGATCGACATGGTGAACGCGCTGCTGGCACGGGTGCCGGGCCACGAGCGACTGGTGCGTGAAGGCGGGTCATGGAGGCTGCGCTTTGCGCCCCGGGACGTATCGCCGGCGCTCGAGGCGGTGGCGCGCTCGGCAGCGGCGACTCTCGCCGAGGCGGGCGCTGTGGTGCGGCGCTGCGCCAATCCTTCCTGCGGACGGTACTTCGTGGACCGTACCACAGCCGGCACTCGCCACTTCTGTTCCGACCTTACATGCGGCCAGGGCCGCAGGGCTGATCGCCGGCGAGGCATCCTGGCATGACCACACCCGCCTTCGGGATCCCGGTGGGGCACGTCACCGATCCCGCGGGCTATTTCCTGCGCACCGAGCGCGCGCTGGGCCATCGCTATCAGCCGGAACAGATCGTCGCCGTCTCCTCCGAGCGGGTGCTGTTCCGGGCGCGGGACATCACGCTCCATCGCCAGGTCAGCCTTCGGGTCAACTTCCAGAGCACCGATGCCACGCGTGCGTGGTTCATGCGCGAGGCGGAAGCGCTGGCGCAGCTCAATCATCCTGCGATCCGTCACATCTACGATGCCGGGGTCACGGGCGACCTGGCGTACCGGGTGGGCACATGGATCGAGGGTGAGGGGCTGGATGAGGCGAGCCGACGCGGTCCCAGGCTGATCCCGATGGTGCACACGCTGGCGCGCGACCTGCTGGGGGCACTGGAGCACGCGCACATGAATGGCATCATCCTGCGGCGGGTGGTGCCGGCGTCACTGCTGCTGAGTCATGCAGGTCGCGGCACCGTGACCGACGCCCGGTTCTCGAGCCACACGCTCCCGGCGGTGCCACCCGGCACGCCGGTCACCGGACTCGCCTTCATGGCGCCCGAGGTGCGTGAAGGAGCGGTGGGTGATCCCGCGAGCGATGTGTTCACCGCGGGCGCGATCCTGTACTTCGCGCTGACCGGCGTCGAGCCTCCACTGGACACCCGCAAGGTCCGGCGCCCTACCGAACTGCGACCGACCACGCCTCGCGCCATGGAGCGCGTGGTGCTGCGGGCGCTCAATCCAGTGGCGGATGACCGCTATCTCAACGCGATCGAGATGCTCGAGGATTTCGCGTCGGACGCCGGCACGTTCGAGAACGCGGCAGTCGCACCGCCCGTGCGCGGCATCACGCCCGACGACGGCGCCCGCTGGGAACAGCGGCTGCGCCGCGCGCTGGGCGATGACTACGAACTGCTCGACAAGCTCGGTTCGGGCGGCTTCGGGCGGGTGTACCGGGTGCGCGACCTGCACCTCGAGCGGGAGGTGGCACTCAAGGTGCTGCACCCGCAGTTCACCCAGGATGCCGCGGTGGTGGAACGATTCCGCCGCGAAGCCCAGCTGGCCGCACGGCTCAATCACATCAACATCGTCAATATTTTCGATATTGGCGGGCGATCAGGGCTGAGCTGGTACACCATGGAGCTGATCGACGGGCCCAGCCTGGCGCAGCTGGTGGAACGGGAAGGCCCCCTCTCGCTGCCGCAGACGCTGAGGCTGCTGCGGGAAACGCTCTCGGCACTGGGCCATGCGCACGCGGCGGGACTGGTCCACCGCGACCTCAAGCCGGAGAACATGCTGATCGAGCGCGACGGCGGGCTCCGGATTACGGACTTCGGACTGGCGCTGGCGCTGCGGGGCGCCGGGATGTACGGTGGCGCCACCAGCCAGAGCGGCACGCCCCAGTTTGCCAGCCCGGAACAACTCCTGGGCGAACGGGTGGATCAGCGCACCGACCTGTACAGTCTCGCGGCGGTGGCGGCGTTCGCGCTGCTGGGGCGGCCGCCGTTTCCCGGCAGCACACCGGAGCAGATCCTCTCACGCCAGTCGACCAACCAGTTGCCGGACCTCACGGCCGAACGGACGGATGTGCCGGAGGCGGTGGCGACAGTGCTCTACCGGGCACTCGATGCCGCGCCCGAGGAACGCTTCGCCTCGGCGGCGGAATTCCTGCAGGCGCTCAACCGGGCCACCGGCAGCGGACGCGAGCGCGACCGTGCCGAATGGGCGCGAACCGCGGCGCGCTGGCTGGGGCTCCCGCCCGCCGGAGACTGACCCTTGACGGATGGGCCATTCCGCACAATTTTGTTGCCTGCTTCGACCCGCACCTGATGGCGATTCCCTGAGCAATAACCGACTCACGGGCCCACACGCGGGCTCACGATGTTCTCATCTCGCGGGACTGGCCCGCGAGCATGAGTTTGCCGGTCGCCGGAATCCTCCGGTGGCTGGCGTGGCAAATCAACAGGAGTAGCATGCGATGGCTCGCACGACCGGCACGGTGAAATGGTTCAACGACGCGAAGGGCTTCGGCTTCATCACGCCCGAGAACGGGGACAAGGACTGCTTTGTCCACCACACCGCAATCAAGATGGATGGCTTCCGTACGCTCGCCGAAGGTGAGCGGGTGGAGTTCGACATCGTGCAGGGTGCCAAGGGCCCCGCAGCGGAGAACGTCACCAAGCCCTCCATGTAAGAGGGCCTGACCGGACAAACTGAAGGGGCGGGTCTCGCGACCCGCCCCTTTGTCATTTGTGGCGGTAGGTGACCCTGCCCCGGGTGAGGTCGTAGGGCGA
>JAICQR010000144.1 GCA_025937755.1 Gemmatimonadales bacterium
AGCGTGCGAGATAGTCCTCGAGGTGGCGAGCGTCGTCCACCCGCATGTAGTGGCGGAGACCATCCACATCACTTGTCGGAAGTTCAACACCGGCGGTGGAGGCCAGGTCGAGCATGGTCTCAGGCCGAAGCGACCCATCGAGGTGCACGTGCAGCTCCGCCTTGGGAAGGTGGCGGAGCAGGTCAGGCGTGATCATCGGGCACCCGGCGAGCAGACGAGAATGCCCGAAGAATAGTGCCGGGGCCCAGTTCGGCGTCGAGAGAAACGGAAAGGCCGCGGGCGTCGGTCACCTGCAGGGCGGCGGGATCGCCCTCCAGGCCGGCCGCAGCGAGCGCCTCGCGAACCAGACTCCCAGCCGGCACCGCGACCGGCTTCTCGTTGACGAAGACGCGAAAGGTGGCGGTCACGGCTCCCGTACCTGGCGCGCGGCCGATTCGGGAATGATGTGCCAGTTGTTCTCGGCGTAATCCGAGGCGACAACAGTGCCCATCCGTTCGAGCTCCTCGGCCAGCAGGTCGGCGATGTTCTCACCCTTGTCGTAAATCACCGGGGCGTCACGCAGCATGCCATAGCCACCTCCCCCGCCCTGCCGGTAGCTGTTGATCGCCAGCGTGAATGAGTCGGTAGTCCTGACCGCGCGACCGCCAACGACGAGGCGGCGGATGCGCCGGCCGACCGGACGCGAGAGATCCAGCTCGTAGCTGGCCCCGGAAACCATGTCGAAGTTGTAGCCGGGCATGTCGGGATTGACGCTGACGATACCTGCGTCATCCACCTCATAGTACTCGGCGCTCTTCTCGAGCAGGGCGCGAAGCGCTGCACCGGAGATGCGGATGGCGCGGAGCGAGTTCTCGTAGGGGTAGATGCTGGCGACGTCGGCACGACGCACGGCACCCGCCGGAAAGCCGCCAGCGAGGTTGAATGCGGATGCAACCGAGAGCTGGGCACCGGTGCGACGCTTCTGCACTTCGTGGATGAACCCGATGATGGGCGTGGGCCCCGCGCGGCTCAGCGTAGCGGGCATCGCGACGGGTGCGGTGGCCAGCGGGCGGGTGGCCCAGGCACGGGTGCTGTCGTGGGCACCGGCGAGCGCCGTGGTGATGCGGGGATCAGGGCGCACAGCAGACAGCGGAACGGATTCGCCTTTCCAGTGAACCGGACGCCAGCCACTGTCGCCGCGTACCAGGGTCAGGTGCATCACGGCCACGCTGCGGGCCCAGTTGCGGGGCTGGATGAAGTGGACGCCGTTGAGCACCGAATCGCGCATCTCGCGATGGGAGTGCCCCACCACCACGAGGTCGGGTTTGTGGGGAAGCCGGGCAAAGCGCGCGGCCACGTCTTCCGGGCCGACGCCGGTGGTGTCGTACGAAGCGTCGCCTTCCATGCCACTGTGGATGAGTACGATGGAGAGGTCGGCATCGCGGCGGACATCGCGAAGGACGTCGCCGGCTCGGGATTCGATGGGAGCCACGCGCACCCTGCCCCGGACGTTCTCGCGGTCCCACACCATGACACCCGGCGTAGTGAATCCGCTCACACCGATGCGGATGCCGGCGCGCTCGAGCACCACGTACGAAGGGTAGATGAGGCTATCGCCGGGAAGACCGAGGACGTTGCCACTCACCACCGGATATCGGGCGCCACCGAGCGCCCGGAACATGGTCTCGAGGCCCCAGTTGAACTCGTGATTGCCGATCGTGGCAGCGTCGTAGCCGACGAGGTTCATCGCACGGATGACGGCGTTGCCACCGGGGGTGGTGTCAGCGGCCGCAACGGCCGCGAAGGGATCACCCTGGATGAGGTCGCCCGCATCAAATAGCAGCACGCGGCCAGGCCAGGCGGCGCGGAGGGAATCGACGATGGTCGCGACCCGCGCCAGGCCTCCATCGAACGGGCGATCGGAGACGTAATCCCAGCCGTAGGCGCGACCATGGACATCGGTGGTCGCGACCAGGACGAGATGGGTGGTGTCGGGCGGAGGCGCGGCGAGCGTCGCGAGCAGCAGCAGGCCGGAGAGCATGGGGCCAGAATATAGCATGCCCGGGGTGGCTAATAGGCGGCGGGGCGTATATTTGTGACGCAATGCCGGCCGACCACACCCACATCGAGAGTCGATTCCGCACGACATGACGCACCGTATCCTGGTGGTCGATGACGAACCCGACATCACCGCGCTGGTGGCGTACCACCTGGCGCGTGCAGGCTACCGCGTTTCCACCGCCGCCAACGGCACCGAGGCGCTGAAGGCGGCCCGGGAGGAGCGCCCCGATGTGGTGGTGCTCGACCTGATGCTGCCGGGCGTATCAGGGTGGGATGTGCTCCAGGAGCTGCGGCGCCTCGATGAGACGCGCGAGGTGGGAGTCATCCTGCTGACATCGCGGCGTGAGGAAGTCGATCGCATTCGCGGGCTGTCGCTGGGGGCGGACGACTACCTCACCAAGCCGTTCTCACCGGCGGAACTGGCGCTTCGGGTGGCGGCGCTGCTGCGGCGACTGGCATCGCCCGCGGTCTCGGCGGGCTCGACGCTCGCAGCCGGGCCGATCCGGGTGGACCGTTCGGCCCACCGGGTGACGGTGGACGGGAAGGAACTGACGCTGACCGCGACCGAGTACAAGCTCCTGCTGACGCTGATGGAACGGCGAGGCCGGGTGCAGTCGCGCCCGCAACTGCTGGAGTCGGTGTGGGACGCACAGCCGGATATCCAGACCCGGACGGTGGACATGCACGTCCAGCGGTTGCGCACCAAGCTGGGCGAGCATGGCGACCTGATCGAGACGGCGCGCGGCTTCGGGTACCGATTCAAGGCGGCGGACGGAGGCTCGCGGTGACGTTTTCCCGGCGCATGGCGTTGGCGATGGTGCTGGTGCTGCTGCTGGCCGTGGCCACGCTGGTCATCCGGGCCGAGGGTGCGCTCCGGAGCGAGATGGCGGACGACATCGCCGCCACCCTGCAGCGGGAAGCGGGGGTCGTGGCCGGAGGACTGACCAACACGACGGGCGGGGACACGCAGGACGCGGTGCGCCGGATGTCGCTGGCGCTGGGCCACCGGATCTCGGTGATCAACCCCAGCGGCGTGCTGGTGGCCGACAGTGACTTCCCGCCTGGCCCGCTGCCGCAGGTGGAGAACCATGCCTCGCGCCCCGAAGTTGCCGCCGCGCTGGCGGGCGACACTGGCCGTGCGCGGCGTTCGAGCGCCACGGTGGACCGGGAGTTTCTCTACGTGGCGGTGCCGGCGCCGCAGGGTGTGGTGCGGCTGGCCGAGGACCTTTCGCGCATCGAAGACGTCGTGAGCGGCACCCGGCGCGCGACGCTGGGCGCCGCGGCGCTGGCGCTGCTGGTGGGGCTGGGCGTGGCGGTGGTGCTGTCGCGTTCGGTGGCACGGCCGCTGACAATGCTGTCGAAGTCGGCCAATGCCATTGCATCGGGAATGCCGCCCAGGTTTCCCAGGTCCGGCATCACCGAGATCGACACCCTGGTGCAGGCGCTGCGCGACATGCACCGGCAGCTGGGGGAGCGTTTCGATGAACTGAAGGGCGAGCAGGCCGAATCGGCGGCACTGGTGGATTCGATGGTGGAAGGCGTGATCGCTTCCGATGCACGAGGCCACATCACCACGGCGAACGCAGCGGCGCGGGAGATGATGGGCTACGCCAACGGCGATGCCCTGCCCGATGTCCAGACGCTGTTCCGGGCGAAGGCGGCGCGGGAAGTGGTGGACGCGGCGCTGGAGGGTGCCAGTGAACAGAGCCGCACGGTGGAGCTGGACGGGCGGACCTTGCTGCTCAATGCCCGGGCGCTGCCGGCGGGCGGTGCGGTGATGGTGCTGCACGACCTGACCGATGTGCGCCGGCTGGAGAACGTGCGTCGGGACTTCGTTGCCAATGTCTCGCACGAGCTGAAGACGCCGCTCACATCCATCTCAGGCTATGCGGAGACCCTCCTCACCGACCCGCCCGACGAAGCCACGGTGCAGCGGTTCCTCGGCACCATCCTGACCAACTCGCGGCGGATGCACCGGCTGGTGGACGACCTGCTGGATCTCTCGCGGATCGAGTCGGGCCACTGGCAGCCTTCGCCTGGATCGCTGTCGGCGGGCGCAGCCGTGCGGGATGCGGTTGGGTTGCACGCTGACCACGCCGCTGAGCTCGGCGTGGAACTGAAAGCCGAGAGTTCCGCCACCGAGCTGGTGTTCCAGGCCGACGCCGAAGCGGTGCGGCAGGTGCTGTCCAACCTGATCGACAACGCGCTGCGCTACACACCGGCCGGAGGCCGCATCACGGTGCAGGCGCAGGAAGCGGACGACGGCGTCCTGTTGAGCGTGGCCGACACAGGCACGGGCATTCCGCAGGAGCATTTGCCGCGGATCTTCGAGCGATTCTACCGGGCCGATCCGTCGCGGTCACGGGACGAGGGTGGCACCGGGCTGGGGCTGTCGATCGTGCGGCACCTGGTGGAAAGCCACGGTGGCCGGGTGTCAGCCGAAAGCACGCTCGGCCACGGCACGGTCATCAGCTGCTGGTTCCCCTGAAGGGCCATCCCGCATCTCCCGACCCATCCACTGAACTTGCTGCTGCACCTCCCTGCCATCGAAGTCCTGCCTGAATTCCCGTGACCGAATCGTGACATGAGGACGGGCCGCTCGTGACGCCCGTCTGCGACTATTCTCCGCTCCGGTGGCATGAACCCGAACGCATGGAGCGTACATGATCGGACGGACGGCGGGGTGGATGGCGGTACTGTGGCTCGGAGTAGCGCTCCCGGCGGCGGCGCAACATCGGGACGCTGATCGCCCGACAGTGAAAGTCGATGGTGTGGTGTACGCCCAGTACGGATATCTGTTTGCCGATGCAGCTGATGACTACAACGCGTTCGACCTCACCCGCGCCTATGTCA
>JAICQR010000015.1 GCA_025937755.1 Gemmatimonadales bacterium
CCACGAGGACACCGAGCAGCCCGCCCATCAATGTCAGGGTGGCGGCCTCGACCAGGAACTGCCAGAGAATCTCCCGCCGAGTGGCGCCCAGCGCCATGCGGACCCCGATCTCACGGGTCCGGTCACTGACCGATACCATCATGATGGCCATCACCCCGATGCCCCCTACCAGCAGCGCCACTCCCGACAGCGCCACCATCACCAGGAAGAAGACCGACGTAAGGCCGTTCACGGTCTCGAGGATCTTCTCCTGCGACAGCAGGTCGAAGTTGTTCTCCTGACCGGGCCGGAGCTGCCGCGCTCGGCGGAGCGCCACGGTAGCCTCGTCCTGTGCCAGCTCCACCGTGATGCCGGGCCTGGGTTTCACCGTCAGCCAGAGCGCATTGGTTTCGTCGTACACGTACTGGCGCCGGGCGGTCTCGTACGGGATGATGCCACCCACCTCCTGGCTGGGCGGCTCGAAAATGTTGTCGGGTTTCTGGTAGAGTCCCACCACCTTCATCGGCTGGCCGCCAAGCCGCACGGTGCGCCCCAGCGGATCGATCCGTCCGAACAGGAAATACGCCACCTCCTCCTCCAGCACGACCACCGGATCGCCGGCCAGCTCGGCCGGCGAGAAGAACCGCCCCCGCAGCAGCGTTCCGCCCTGCACGTCCATGTAGTGATTGTCGGCCCCGAAAAATGTCAGCAGCTGGGTACGGGCGCCCTGATATTCCATCCGCTGGAACAGCTGGATCCACAGCCCGGCGTACTCGATTTCGTCCACCCGGCCGACCGCCTCGGCGTCTGAACGCGAAAGCACCGGACGAATACGGACTTCGTAGGGCAGGTTCTGCGGGTCGATGGGAGTCTGGGAGAAGTACCGCATGGCGTAGAACGTGGTCGGGCCCGCCACCTCGATGGTGTTGAAGATCTGGGTGCGCACCCCCTGCACGATGCTCGCCATCGCCATCACAGTGGTGACGCCGATGACCACGCCGAGGATCGTCAGGGCCGACCGAAGCTTGTTGGAGCTGAGCGACGTGAAGGCGAAGGCGGCGCCTTCGGAGGTTGACCGGGCAAAGCGCGCAGCGGAGGCGAGCAAGCTCATTCGGCCCGGAGGGCCGTGATGGGGTCGAGCCTGGCGGCGCGCGCCGCAGGGTAAACGCCGAACAGGATTCCGGTGCCTGCACCCAGCAGGAGCGACAGCGCGACGCTCCACCCCGTGACCCGGGCGGGCAGGGGGGAAAGTGTGCCGACCAGTGCCGCGAGCGCGGCGCCGGCCGCCACGCCCAGCAAGCCACCCAGCGCTGACAGGCAGACCGCCTCCACCAGGAATTGGCGCCGAATATCGCCTTGCCGCGCACCGATCGCCTTGCGGATGCCGATCTCGCGGGTCCGCTCATTGACTGTCATCAGCATGATGTTCATGATGACGATCCCACCCACCACGATCCCGATGCACACTACGGCCGGCACGATGGTGAACAGCAGCCGGGTGAGCGTCTGCCAGAAATCCATCAGCGCGTCGGCCTTGTCGATGGTGAAGTCGTTGTCCTGGCCCGGGCGCAGCCTGTGCGACAACCGCATGGCTTCCTCGGCCCGAGCCATGGCGCCAGGAATCGACTCCGCGTCGCGCATCTTGACTGACACGACAGTGGTAAGGCGGCGGCCGTAGATCGATTCGAAGGAACTGATGGGAAGCAGGATGAAGGCATCGAACGACTGCCCCAGCACCCGTCCTTTCTGGGCGATGACACCCTTGACCAGGATCTCGCGGCCCCCGACCCGGATCTTCCGCCCCACCGCGCGCTCGGGGCTGCCGAACAGCTTGTCCGCCACATCCCAGCCCAGAACGCCGACGTGGCGGCGTTCGCGCACGTCGGGATCGGCCAGCGCCTCGCCCGCGGCCAGCGTGTAGTCCTGCACCAGCTGGTATGGCGGCGTCACGCCGAACACCATGACGCTGCGGAGCCGCTCGCTGCCCCACACTACGTCGGCGGTCGGCGGGGGATAGCCGGACTGGAGCGCCACCGCGTAGGCATCGGGTAACGCGGCTTCCACGGTCGCCGCGTCGTCGCGGGTGATGCGGGGGCGGCGCGCAATGGCCCGAATGGTCTCTTCATCCAGCAGGCCGGGTGCAATAGGGTCCCGCCGCACCTGGAAGGCATTGGTGCCGATGATGGCGCTGGTCAGGTTTTCGCGGACATAGGCATTCATGCCCTGGATGATGGCCACCACGGCCACCAGGAACCCGACGCTGACGATGATACCGAGGAGGGTGAAGAACGAACGGAGCTTGCTGCCGACGATGGCGTGGAGCGCCAGGCGGAGGGCCTCGAGGTACGACATGACTGAAGAAAGGCGGTAAGGCGGTACGGCGGTAGGGCGGTAAGCGTACGCTGAGAAGATTCCGGCCCCGCGCCGGACGCTCTGCCATCCAATCCTACCGCCCTACCGCCGTACCGCCTTACCGCCTACTCATAGCGCAGCGCTTCGACCGGATCCAGGCGCGACGCCTTGGACGCGGGATACAGCCCGAACACCACGCCCGTGAGGATCGAGGCCAGCACCGCGGCCACGACCGAGCCCACCGGCACCTGGGCCGGAATCGGCGACCAGCTGCGCACGCCCCAGGCGATGAGTGCTCCCAGGCCGATGCCGGCAACGCAGCCGATCAGGGTGAGGGTCGCAGCCTCGACCAGGAACTGGAACATGATCTCGCCCCGGGTGGCGCCCAGCGCCTTGCGCACGCCGATCTCGCGGGTGCGTTCGGTCACCGAGATCATCATGATCGCCACTACGCCCACGCCGCCCACCATGAGGCCGACGCTCGAAAGCGCGATCATCACCATGAAGAAGCCGCCGGTCACCTTGCTCCACATCGCGAGGAAGCGGTCCTGGGTCACGACAGCGAAGTTGTTCTCCTCGCCCGGCTTGAGCCCGCGCGATCCGCGCAGCGCGCCGATCACCTCGTCCTGGGCGTCAGCCACTGTCGCGGCGTCGGTGGGCAGCACAGCGATGTCCATCCAGCCCTTCCAGTAGTCGGCCACCTTGGTGAAGGTGGTGTGCGGCATCGCAAGCCGCGGGTCGCCCCCGCCGCCGAAGAGTGATGCGGCCTCGACATGCAGGCCGATGACCGTGAACGGCTGGCCGAAGATCTTGATGCGCCTGCCTATGGGATCCAGCCCCGGGAACAGCTGCTCGGCGAGTTTCTCGTTGATGACCGCCACGTGGGCACCCGAGGCATACTCCACCGGTGTGAAGCTCCGGCCTGCCCGGAGTTCGCCGCCGTTGACCAGCACCCAGGCGGGACCGAAGCCGGCGATGTTGACCCCGGTGAGGTCGGTGGTGCCGTAACTGACCGGACCACCGGTCCCTTCCGAGACCGACACGTCCCGGATCGACGGCAACCGACGGATCATCTCCGCTTCTTCGACGGTGAGCCACGGATTGCGCCGCCAGGGCGACAGCTCGTCGGAGCCGTCCGAGATCTGGATGCCGTCGCGGAAGAACCGGAAGACGTAGAAGGTCTTGGGCCCGGCAGTCTCCAGCATGCCGGTGACGCTCCGGTTGATGCCGGTGATGGCCGAGCCGATCGCGATGACCACCATGACGCCGATGGCGACGCCCAGGATGGTGAGGAACGCGCGCACCTTGCTGGCGCGCACCGAATCGAGGGCAATGCCGACGCCCTCGGCCATGCGGGTGAGCGTGGTTCCGATGGCCATTTATTCCGCCCTCAGCGCGGTGATCGGGTCCAGGCGCGAAGCCCGGATGGCGGGATACACCCCTGCTACTACGCCGACGAGAATGCCCAGCGTGACGCCGAGCCCGATGGACCAGGGCGCCACGGCAGCGGGGAAGGGAGTGAGCGCCTTCACGACAAATGCGAGTCCCAGGCCGGCCAGGATGCCGATGCCGGCGCCAGTCACCGACAGGGTGGCCGCTTCCACCACGAACTGCGACAGGATGTCCCCCCGCTTGGCGCCGATCGCCTTGCGGATGCCGATCTCGCGGGTGCGCTCCGACACTGCCATCAGCATGATGTTCATGATCACGATGCCGCCTACCACCAGGGAGATTCCCACCAGCAGCGGCAGCGCGGTGAACAGCACGGTCGAGATCTTGTCCCAGAACTCGAGCGCCTCGTCGGCGGTCTCGATGGTGAAGTTGTTGGCTTCGTCCGGCTTGAGCTGGCGCCGTGCCCGCATCAGCGCCTCGACCTCGCCCACCGCGGCGTCGAGCTGTTGCGGGTTGTCCGGCCGGATCATCAGCTCGTCCATCACGTTGAGCGGGCAGATAAGCCGCCGCCCGGGCGCGCTGTAGGGCATGATGGCGAACTTGTCCTGCGACATCCCGAAGAGCGTCCCCTGCGACTCCACCACGCCGATCACCCGGTAGGGAATGCCGGCGATCTTCACCGACTTGCCCAGCGGATCCTCGCCCTCGAAAAGCCGGCTGGCGACCTCGAAGCCGAGCAGCACCACCGGCGACCCGGTGCGAACTTCCTGCCGGACGAACACCCTGCCGGCATCGAGCTCGTAGGCCTTGAGGTCGAAGTACGACTCCTCGGTGCCCCGCAACTCGATGTCGCTCGCCCGTCTGCCGTCGTACTCCAGGGTCACCCGGTCGGCGCAGTAGTTGGCGAACGTGGCCGGTACGGTCATCCGCTCGCGCAGATATTCCGAGTCCTCGTAGCTGATGCGGGGACGGCGGAACCAGGACCTCCACTGGGCCTCGTCCACATCCCCGCCGGTGAAGTTGGGTCGCTGGCGCAGCTGGAAGCTGTTGACCCCGCCCACTTCGTCGGTGACCGCCGACTCGACGTACACGTTCATGCCCTGCACGATCGACACCACCGCGATCAGGAAAGTGACCCCGATCAGCACACCGATGAGCGAGAAGAAGCTCTTGAGCTTCTGGGCCCAGATGGTCTGGAGCGCCATGCGGACGGCCTCGATCAGGCGCACGTCAGGCCGCGCTTTCCTGGTTGAGCCGGTCGGACTCGACCCGGCCATCGCGCAGCGTGACCACCCGCTCCGCATGCTCGGCGATGTCCGGCTCGTGGGTCACCATGATGACCGTCTGCCCCAGCCGGTGCAGCTCGGCGAACACCGCCATGATCTCCTCGCTGGTGTTGCTGTCGAGGTTGCCGGTCGGCTCGTCGGCCAGCAGGATGCTGGGATCGTTGACCAGGGCGCGGGCGATCGCCACCCGCTGGCGCTGGCCACCCGACAGTTCGTTGGGACGGTGATGCATGCGGTCACCCAGCCCCACCCGGTCCAGCGCCTGGCGCGCGCGCTCGCTCCGCCCGGAGGCGGACACGCCGGCGTACACCAGCGGCAACTCCACGTTGTGCAACGCGGAGGCACGGGGCAGGAGGTTGAAGGTCTGGAACACGAAGCCGATTTCCTTGTTGCGGACCCGTGCCAGCGCATCGTCCGTCAGCTGCGAGACCTCCTGGCCGTTGAGCCAGTAGCTCCCGGCGTCAGGTGTATCGAGGCAGCCCAGAACGTTCATCATGGTCGACTTGCCGGAACCCGACGGGCCCATGATCGCGACGTACTCGTTCCGGCTGATCGTGAGCGACACCCCTCGCAGCGCGTGGATGATCTCGCCACCCATGTCGTAGCGGCGCTCGAGTCCCTCGATCCGGATGATGTCAGGCTGCATCAGCTGCGTGCCCCCTGGGCGCCCGGCATCGTCGCCGGCATCGCCCGGACCCGGGTGCTGTCGCGAAGATCACGAATGGTCTGGTAGGTGCCGGACACAATGCTGTCGCCCACCTGCAGCCCGCTCAGGATCTCGAAGTGCTCGTCACCGGCGATACCCACCTTGACCGGGCGGAAGGTCGCCATGCCTCCGTTGACGACGAAGACGCCTTCCGACTCGTTCCGCTCTGCGCCGCTGTCCCCTCTTGCGGTGGCCGGCCTGGTCGTGTCGGCGTCGGTCAGCGGGGTGGAACCCGTTCCCCGCTCGGACGGCACCGGCGTGTTGTCGCGCACCGTAAGCGCAATGATGGGTACGCTCATCACATCCTCGCGGATGTCGGTGACGATCCGCGCCGTGCAGCTCAGGTCGGGGCGGATGTCAGCCGGCGGATTGTCGAGCGTAATCTCCACCTCGAAGTCCACCGCCTGGTCGGTCGAGCCGCTGGCGGTGGCCGTGGCCGAGAGCAACGCGCTGTTGCTGACCTTGGTCACGCGCCCGGCGAAGGTGCTGTCGGGGAAGGCGTCGATGGTGACCTCGACCGAATCACCCTCGGTGAGCCGGACCACGTCGGTCTCATCGACCTTGACGTTGGCCTGGATGACCGACAGGTCGGCGATCGTCACCAGCAGCGCCTGCTCGCTGGAGAACGTGCCCTGGACCGCCACTTCGCCCACTTCCTTCGCCACCCGCACCACCCGTCCTGCCATCGGCGCGACCAGGCGGGTCTTGGACAGCTGCTCCTGCGCCTGGCGCAGGCCCGCGCGCGCCTGGTCCATGGTGGCCTCGCTGGCGCGGAGGTTGGCCTGTGCCACCTCGTGCGCCGTCACGGCCTGCTCCACCATTTCCGGTGCGATCAGATTGGGGCCGGCCTTCGCCAGCTCGTTTGCCCGGTCAGCAGCGCGCTTGGCCTGGTCGCGATTGGCACGCGCCTGGACCACCGACGCCTGGCTGGAGGCGACCACACCCTGGGCGCGTGCGACCGCCGCCTGGTACTCGGACGCATCGATCTGGATCAGGAACTGGCCCTTGGTGACCCAGTCGCCCTCCTTCACCGCGATCTGGATGATCCGGCCGGTGATGTCGGCGCTGATGTCCACCTGCGACTGGGCCTCGATCCGGCCGCTCGCCGTGACAGCCGCGACCAGGTCTCGGGTCGCAACGGTGTCCATGCGCACTTCGGTGGAGGCGTTGGCGCGGCGCGAGCGGCTCATCATGAACAGCCCCACCACGACGACCAGGGCGATGGCCCCGAAGATTCCAAACTTTGTCCTGCGGGTCATGTCCGATCCTCGTCAGCGAAGGGGACGGCCGACCGCGGCTTCCAGATCCGCGATGGCGATGTGATAGCTGTACACGGCATTGACGTAGTCACCCTCGGCGCGCTGCACCGCGGCCTGGGCATCGGCCAGCTCCAGCGCGGTTCCACTACCGACGCGATAGCGGTCCTGCGCCAGCCGCAGCTGCTCCCGGGCGGCGTCACGGGCTGCGCTTTGCACCGCGATCGAGCTGTGTGCTGTGTTTACCGCCGCGAAACGACTGCGCACCGCCGAGCGCACCAGCAACCGTTGGGCCCGATGGGCTTCGTCCGCGTCCTCACGAGCGGCCCCGGCCTCCGCCACCTGCAGCTGCCGGGAGAACCCGGTGAAGATCGGCAGCGAAATCGTGAGCGACGCACCGAAGGGCGACCGGGTGTAATTGAAGGGGAAGACGTTGTTGTTCTCCCGGAATGCGCTCACCACGGCCGGGTCCAGCGTATTGGGATCGATCAGCCCATTGGAAGCCAGGCAATTGTTGGTCGACAGCCCGGCGCTGGTACGGATCACGTTGTTCTCGAGGCAGGACGCATAGCCGCCCTGGGCGCCGGCCAGCTGCCCGCTCAGCAGCAATTCCTCATCCGTGAATTCCTGGGCGAAGCCGCTCCATCCCGCGCTCACACTCAGCCGCGGCAGGTACTGGCTCTTGGCCGCCGTCAGCTGCGAACTGGCTGCGTCTTCTCGCGCCGCCGCCGCGCGTACGTCGGGATTCTGCTCATCGGCCGTGGCCAGCAGCGTCTCCAGCTCCCACGCGGGATCGCTCACGGGAAAGCTGTCCGGCAGCGCGATCAGCAACGGATCCGCCGGGATCTCGATGCCCATGAGCCGGAACAGTTCCAGCTTGGCGTCGGCCGCCGCCTGCTGCGCCTGCAGCAGCGCCACGTCCGACGTTCCCTTGGTGACCTGGGCCTGGCGCACGTCCAGCAGCGTGGCCTGGCCGACGTCATACCGCGCCTGCGCCAGCCGCACGAAATCCTGGTTGCGGGACACCTGCTCCCGCGCCACTACCACCTGGGCTTCATTCTGCAGCGCCAGCAGGTACTGACGGGTCACGTCGGCTCGAAGTTGCACGCCCGCGCCCACAATGTTCTCGCTGACCGAGCGCGCATTGGCCTTCGCGCGCCCCGGTGCCGTCAGGGTCTGGCCACTCAACTCCCACGACAGGCCAATTGAGTAGTTGGATGTCAGCGTGGGCGAGGTCTGCCGGAACTCGGTGCCACCAAAGGTCGAGCTGCCGGCGCCATTATAGCCCATGCCGGTGGAGACCGACGCCGACGGCAATACCGCCGACGCCCAGGCGGAGCGCACTCCCCACCGTGCCGGACCGGCGTCGTTGAGCGCGCTCCTGTAGGCGGGGCTGTTGGCAGTGGCAGTCTGAAGCGCCTCGGCCAGCGTCAACGACACCGTGGGTGTGGGACGCACCGCCGTGGTGTCCTGCGCCGCCAGCACTGGCAGCGGCAGAAACAGTAGCGTCAGGGTCACACGCAGCGCGCGGGCAGCGTCAGGTCGGGCCATGCGAGATTTCCTCTTCAGGTGGCAGAGTCGGAGGCACTTACGGGCAAGGCCGTCGCAAGGTTTCACCTTGCGACAGCATGGTTCGAAAATGATGTGAAATCGTGACTTGCGGACGCTGAGGGTTCAGCGGACCTGGGCGGAGATTCCCGACGACGGCAGATCGACACTGGTGAGCAGGCCCTGCGCGTCCACCCCCAGCGTGCCGGTCACGCCGCCACTCAGGGCCACAGAACCGCCAGTCCCACGGGTGGCAGTGATCTGGGAGCGCTCGCCGGTGCGAGGTTCGATGGCCGTGATCCGGGCACCGGCATCGGAGGCGAGGTCGGCCACCGCCTGGTAGAGCATCAATGCCTGCTGGTCCAGCAGCACCAGGTTCCGGCCGCCCGGCAACTCCCGGCCGGCTTTCTCATTCTCGGCCACGGTCTGGAGCAGCAGGCGCGCTCCCTGACCTGCGGCGAGAATGTGGGTCGTGCCGCCTGCGCCCTTCACGTCCATTTGAAAGAGCATCAACTGGCCCGATTCGTCGCGCTGGAGTTTTACATCGACGTTCTGCACCGGAGATCCGCCGGGATATGTGCTCGAAATGACCAGCGTCGTGCCCGCGGCATCCCGGTCGCGGCCGTCACTCAGGGTGAATTGCTCCCGACCGATCTCGGCGCCACCCTTGGACACCACCAGGACCCGCCCCCCGGTTTGCGCGAAGGCGGGTGAGGTGGCAAGCACAAGCAGTAGAGCGGCAAGGCGCATGCGGATCTCCCAGGGTCAGCATTCCTGCAGGCATCGGCGCACCTGCTCCAGCATGAAAGTATACAGCCGTTCACCCTTCTCGGCTGTGGCCAGCGAGGGGTAACCCACCGAACCGGGAAAGCCTTCCGGCAGCCGCTTGCTCGAGCCGGGCCGGAAGTGGCCACGACCGCTGGGCGGCAGGTAGTCGCGGGCCAGGTCCATCCGGACCAGATCGGGCGCGATATGGAGCAGCAGGGAAGTATCGAGTTCGCCGCCCTGGACTGGCAGGTCGGGCCGCTCCAGCAGTCCGGTGAAATCGAGCGAGAAGATGTCCACCACCAGGACCCGGCTGACTTCGGTCCGGATGGTGCTGAGCGCTTCCTGGTGGGCGTCGTTGGCCTGGGCTGTCAGGATCAGGAACTCGCGGACTCCTGCCCCCACCTCCCATGACTCGATAAGTTCGTTCATGACGCGGTGCAGCGTCTTGCGCGAGACCGACGCCCCGCCGGGGAATGACGGTGTGGGAGTATGGACCCCGTACTCGACCGTCGGGGTACGCGGGACGCCGGATTCGGCCGACAAGTCATCCGCCAATCGTTCCACGATGATGGTATCGCAGCCCAGTGGCAGGTGGGGCCCGTGCTGCTCGGTGGTGCCGACCGGCACGATCAGTGCGGGCCGTGCCTCGAGATGCTCCCGCAGGTTGCCGGGATTCATCTCCTTCATTCTCCAGGGACGGCCTTCGTGAGGCATGTGGATCGCTGGTGGGTGGTGGTGATGCTCGCGGTGGCACTGTCCACCGCCGAGTGGCTGCGCGGATCGCCGTTGGGCTGGGCGTGGCTGGCCGCGACACTCGCTGTGGGCGCCGCGGCCCTCGTCCTGCGGCGCGGGCAGCGGATCCGCTGGCTGGTCGCGGCCCTGCTGGCCCTGCTGGCCCTGCAGTCGGCCAGAACGGCGCTTTCGGTGCGGGCCATCGACCGCCAGTGGCCCACCGAGCGCGAGCGCCGGCTCGAAGCATACGGTAACAGCGTCGGCGGCGAACTACGACGGGCGCTACGTGGCGCCAGCCGGCTGGCCCGCATCGCCGATGCCGCGGCCACGCTCGATCGGGCGGCCGCTTTCCGCGCGCTGGAAGCCGCAGTGCCCGAGGGTGGAGCCGAAATGGCGGTCGCCGTCCTCGACGAAAGCGGTGCGCCGTGGGCCTGGGCTGGCCGCCATCGGCTCCCGCCGCAAGCCACCGGTGATTCAGTGGCGGTGCGCGTCTCCGGAAACTACGTGCTGCTGGAGACTCGACGCCACTCGGAGGGCGGAACCTCGGTGGCGAGCGTGCTCATCTGGGCCGATTCCGCCATTGCCGACCGCGACCGCAGTGTGGCCGAGCGCTTTCGTCGCTCCACCGAGGTCGGCATCCTGGTGCATCCCGCAGGCGCCGACTTGAGTGACGAGGCGGATGTCTTCGATTACAACCAGCCGACCACGGCCGGCGACCGGCTCCTGTTCAGTGTGCAGCCGGTGCCGCCCTCCCAGGCCGAGGCCCGCGGCCGGGTACTGTTGCGAGGCGGGCGGGTCGCGCTGGCACTTGCCGTGCTTGCGATGTTCATGGCGCTCGCGGTCGCGCGGTCCCCCGCGTCGCGCACCGTTCTCCTCGCCGGACTGCTCTGGCTTGCCGCGCGCGCACCGGCTGGCGCACTGCTTGGTCTTTCCGAATCGCTTGGGACAGCGGCGCTGCGCGATCCCCTCCTTGGTCCCTTCTCGGATTCGTCCGGCGCCCTGGCGCTGACAGGTCTCTTCCTGCTGCTGGGCGCTGTCTGGCTCTGGCGTGGGACCGCGCGCGCCGGGCTGACGCAACGAATTGTCGCTGCGGCGCTCGTGTTGCTGTCGGCGGCAGCGCTGTGGCACTTCGGCGGGGCGCTCGCGCCGATGCCGCCCGCACCATCGCTGGGGCAATGGCTGTTGTGGCAGCTGAGCCTGGTGCTGATTGCTGCCCCGTTCGCGGTAGCGGCGGCAGCGTTGCTGCGAGCCGCCTCGCCTCCATGGATGCGGTACCTGCCCATCGCCGCCGCCGTCATCGCCGCCGTGCTCAGCCTGACGCTGACGTTGATGTGGTCGCCCGGCGCAGCGTGGCCGATCGGGGTGGCGCTGATCTACGCTGTCGTGATCGGCCTGGCAGTGCTTCCCGCGCGAGTACCTGTCACGGTTGCTGCCGTTGCCGCGACACTCGGGGCCTTTTCCTCCCTGGAGCTGTGGCGGGCGCACGCGGAGAGTGCGCCGATCGCGGCCGAGACCGATGTGTCGCGGCTGGCGCAGGGGCCGGATCCGTTCGCGGTTCCCGCGTTGGCAGCGCTGGCACGGGACGCGGTCACCTCACCGGTGCCGTCGACCGCAGCCGACCTGTACGCCCTCTGGCAAGGTTCCGAACTCGCGCGGCGGCAGTTCCCGGTTGAGTTGTGGCTCTTCAGTGATGCGGAGGGCGTCACCGCCCAGCTGGCGCTTGACTCGTTGAGCGTCCCGGAAGAGGTGCTCCACGCCATCGCGCGTGAACTGCCGGACAGTGCTGGCGCGCTGGATATTCGCCTGGTGGGCGCTGCGCCTGGTGCCCACCACGTGCTCGCGCTTCGGCTGCCGGCTCAGCGCGCGCTGGTCGTGGTGGCTGCGCCCCGTACTGCGCTGGTTGCTCGCAGCCGGCTCGGACATCTCCTCGCTCCGGGTTCGCGGAGCCCGCCCGGCTACCGGCTGCTGCTTGGGCCGCGAGTGGACGAGGGCACACCAACGGGCGGTTCCGGCTGGAGCCGCGACGGAAGGATCCTGCGGATGGCGGGTCCGGTACCACTGCCGGGCGGTGTCCGCGAAGTGACCGCGCGAGTGACGCTCAAATCACCGTATTCGCTCGCCGTGCGCGGACTGCTGTTCATCGTGCTCGACATGAGCGTGCTCGGCGCCCTGTGGCTGGCGTTTCGCGCGTTGAGTGGTGCCAGCGGGCTGCACCTGGGCTGGCGCAGGATTCTGGGGTCGTTCCGGCTGCAGTTGGCGCTTGCACTCGGACTCTTCTTCGTGCTCCCGACGGTGGCGTTCGCGCTCTGGTCCTTCTCCCACTTCGGCGATGAGGCGCGCCGCGGACGCGATCTCCTGATCGCGCAGACATTGCGCGATGCCGCCCAGGGGGCGCAGGACCTCCTGCGCTCGCCCGGAGCGCCGGTGGACCAGGCCCTTGCCGGCCTGGGCGAGCGGGTCAACGCCGATCTTGCGCTCTATCGGGGCGGATCGCTGGTTGCCACCAGCGCGCCGGTCCTGGGTGACCTCGGCATCATCCCGCCACTGATGGACCCCGGGGCGTTCCAGACCCTCGCCCTGGACGGCGAGCAGGAAGTGATGCGCACCGGGGCACTACCGGAACTGGCGGACCGGGTCGGTTTTCGCGTCGTGGAGTTTGGCCCGCCCAGCGGACTCGGGGTGCTGGCAACGCCGCAGCCGGGCACCAGCCTCGACGTCAACGGCGAACAACAGGAACTGGCCTTCGTGCTGCTGCTGGCGACACTCGCCGGTATCGCGGCAGCAGTCCTCAGTGCGAGGGTCGCATCGCGCGCGCTCAGCCGGCCGGTGGCGGACCTGCGGCGTTCTGCTGTAGCGCTGGGACAGGGTGAAGCCACGCCGCTGCCGACCTCCACGCCGCCAGTGGAGTTTGAGCCGGTGTTCGGAGCGTTTCAGCGGATGGCTGCCGATGTCCGTGCCAGCCAGGCCGCGCTGGAGCAGTCGCGCCGTCGTACGGCGACAGTGCTGGCGACGGTGACGACGGGTGTGGTCGCGCTGGATCCGGACGGCAGGGTCATGCTGGCCAATCGCAGTGCCCGCGAGCTGCTGGAGGCTGAATTGACCGAGGGAGACGAATTCGGCGCCCGACTGAATTCGGCGTGGGCCGCCGTCGGCGACGAAGTGGCCAGTGCCTTGCGCGACCCTGCAACTGTGCGCGATGCGGCGGAGTTCACCGTGGGCGCCCGCCGGGTCTCGCTGGAGATCGCACCGCTCGGCACCGAGCTGAGCGGCATTGTGCTGGCGATGACCGACGTGACCGACGTGTCACGCGCGGAGCGGGTGCTCGCGTGGGGCGACATGGCGCGGCAGGTGGCGCACGAGATCAAGAACCCGCTGACCCCGGTACGGCTGGGGATCCAGCATCTCCAACGGGTGTACCGGCGAGGAGGCGCCGACTTCGGTGCGGTGCTGGACGAAACCAGCGGCAGGATCCTGTCCGAGATCGACCGGCTCGACACCATCGCCCGGGCGTTCAGCCGGTTCGCGGCGCCGCCGGAAGCCCCGACAGCGCTGGAGGATGTGAACCTGGGCGCTGCCGCGGCAGAAGTGGTGCAGCTCTACGGGCTGGCGGGTGAGGGCGAGGCCGCCGAAGTCGGGCTCGACGCAGAGAGCGGTGTCGTGGTGGCCGCGCGCAAGGATGAAGTCAAGGAAGTGCTGGTCAACCTGCTGGAGAACGCCCGCGCTGCCGGCGCGACGCACATCCAGGTGCGTATCAGGAGAGGTCTGCTCGAGGTCAGCGACGATGGTGCGGGTATTCCTGCCGTATTGCTGCCGAGGATCTTCGAGCCGCAATTCTCGACCAACACCAGCGGTTCGGGCCTGGGGCTCGCGATCGTCAAGCGTCTGGTGGAGAGTTGGGGTGCGACAGTCACGGTGAGAAGCGATGGCACCGGGACTGTCGCGGAAGTCGGATTCAGGGAGTGAGTATCGCCAGCGCCTCAGTCCCGTCCAGTGTCTCGTGCTCCAGCAGGGCCTCGCCCAGGGCGACCAGCGACGCCTGGTCCTTGCGTACGGTCCGCAGCGCCACCTGATACAGCCGGTCGATCAGCGCGCGCACTTCCTGGTCCATGAGCGCCCGCACTTCATCGCTCGGCGGCGCGTCAGCGTCGTACACCATCAGCCCCGCGGTTTCGCCCATCCCCAGGTGATAGATCATCTCCCGCGCGATGCGGGTGACATGCTGCAGGTCGCTGCGGGCCCCGCTGGTCACCTGGTCCGCGCCGAACAGCACTTCCTCCGCGGCACGACCCCCCAGCCCCTTGAGAATCTGGCCCTCGAGATAGCGCCTGGAATGCAGGTGCCGATCGCTGTCGGGAGCGAAGAAGGCGACGCCCATGGCCTGGCCCCGCGGGAGGATCGTCACCTTGTGGAGCGGATCTTCGGGACACCAGCGCACGCCCAGCAGCGCATGTCCGGCTTCATGCATGGCCACGATCCGCCACTCCTGCGAGCTCGCCTCGAAACCGCTGCGTTCCTTGCCCAGCAGCATCCGGTCGCGCGCCGACTCCACGTGGCTCCAGTTGACAGTGACTGCGTCTTCCCGTGCTGCGACGATGGCGGCTTCGTTGACCAGATTGGCGAGGTCGGCGCCACTGGTCTGGGGCATGAGCCGCGCGAGGCGACCGAGATCCACGCCAGCTTCCAGCGGCACCCGGCGATTCCGCACATGCAGGCCGAGGATTTCCTTCCGCTCGGCTGACGTCGGCAGGCCGACGGCAACCGACCGGTCGAACCGGCCGGGCCGGAGCAGTGCAGCATCGAGGTCATCGGGACGATTGGTGGCCGCGATGACCACCACGTTGTGCAGCGGCGTGAAGCCGTCCATCTCCACCAGCAGCTGGTTGAGGGTGCGGTCGTCTTCGTTGTGGGACTGGTTCCGTCCGCGCTTGGCCCCCAGCGCATCGAGTTCGTCGATGAAGATCACGCCGCCCTGGCGCCGCGCCTTTCGGAAGAGCGACTTGATACGCATGGCACCGAGGCCCACGATGAACCCGGTCACTTCGGAGCCGGAGATGGTCCAGAAGGGCACACCCGCTTCGCCGGCCACGGCGCGCGCCATCAGGGTCTTGCCGGTGCCGGGAGGACCGAACAGCAGTATCCCGCGCGGCGCTCGCGCGCCCACCCGGGCAAACTTTTCGCCATTCTGCAGGAAGCTCACCACCTCGCGCAGGTCGCTGACCGCCCCACCATTGCCGGCCACATCGGCGAAGGTGGTGCGCGAGGTCGAACGGGTGCCGACATCGGTCTGGGCGGACGGGCCGCCGAGCCGGTGACGGAACGCGATCGCGCCGGCGGCGATGAGCAGCACCGCCCCGATCAGCGCGAACGAGCGAGTGTCGCCTCCGCCGCTTCGGAATCCAACGGCGGTGCCGGCGGTCATGGCCCGTGCCACCAGCGGCTCCACTTCGGCCGCGGTGTAGGCCGCGTGGATCCGGTCAGCGCCGCGCCAGGCGAGGATCTCGCGGCCGGGAACCACCACCAGTGAGTCCAGCCGGCCTGCGCTGAGTTCGATGAGGAGTGCCGAATAGGAAATGCTGACGGCGGGAGCGGGAGCGAAGAGCCGTACTGCAGCGATAATTGCGAGCAGGGCGACCAGGCCGGTACCGATTCCCAGCGCGACCCGGTGCTTCAGGCGGTTCATGGCTACAGCCCTCCGGGCAGCGGGACTCCGGTGTCCAATCCAGCGTTGAAGAAGGCTCCATGGGCGTCGAGCATCGCCAGGGCCGAGGTGGCGCCGGGCATGATCGACTCGTAGGCGGCCAGCAGGCGGAGCTGCGCATCGGTGCCGCGCACCATGCTCGAGGCGCGCCAGAACTGGATGGCGTGGGCCAGCGCCTCGGCGGCATGCTCGCTCCGGTCGCCGAAGCCGTAGCGCGAGCTGTCTTCCAGCGGCGGCAGGCTCCGCTGGAACGCAGCACCGGCGTCGGGGTGATGCGACAGCCAGAGGTGGGCCAGCTCATGGACCAGGGCGTGGGCCAGCTGGGCATCTGAATGAATGGCCTGGGGCGCCAGCGCGATCGAGTCGCGCGAGGCGATGTACTCGCCGATGTGCTCGGCCTTGCGGCCAGCCTCGCCCACCAGGCCGATCGGCGCGCTGGGTGCACCCATCACCGCGAACATCGAGTCAGCGAAGTCGCTCCGGGCCAGCCGGGAGACCACCGCCTGGGCCGCGACATCACTCCCAGCCAGCGGCAGCGAGGGTCGGGCGTGCCAGATGGGGGCCGGCTGGTTGAGCGGCTGCGAAGCGGGCGCATCGAACCAGGTCAAGCGGACCAGGTGGGCCGAGATCAGGGTGATCAGCAGGGCGAGCGCCGCCATGACAGCATGGGGCCAGGCGTCCAGCGAGGGACGGTCGGTCGCGGAGATGTGCTGCGCGGGTGTGGACATGCACCAGATCGGTTGCGGTCAGTGCGAGAGGGTCGCCTGCCAGTGGGAAGTGCGAAAAGCGGGCCGCGGCCGCCGGCGCCTGTAAGCAGTTACCGCTTGGACGTTTAAGTGTGGGAGTCTTGGGCAGTATGCGAGTGTGGGTCTGGTGAACTGCGAACCGGCTCGCGCGGACTGTCGTGCGAGGTTCTGCACGGTGCGGCAATGAAATGATGACGGAGCGGGCGACGGTCGGCGCTATCGTGCCCCATGCTTGCCCGCATCCGGTCCGCCGCGCTGCTCGGTGTCGACGCCTATCTCATGGACGTGGAGGTCGACATCGCCTTTGGCATGCCCACTTTCGCCACCGTCGGGTTGCCCCAGGGAGCGGTGAAGGAGGGCAGGGAACGGGTCAACGCCGCTCTTCACAATGCGGGATTTGAATTTCCACTTCGACGCATAACGGTGAATCTCGCCCCGGCCGACATCCGCAAGGACGGCTCAGCGCTCGATCTTCCCATCGCACTCGGAATCCTGGCCGCCAGCGGACAGGTGGACGGCGGCCGACTGGAGGGTGTGGTGGTGCTGGGCGAGGTAGGGCTTGAAGGCGATCTCCGCCCGGTGCGGGGCGCGCTGTCCATGGCCCTGGCGGCGCGAGCGGCGGGGTGTCGGGGCATCGTGCTGCCCGAAGCCAACCTGGCCGAAGCGTCAGTCGTGGAAGGACTGGAGGTATGGGGCGGCAACTGCCTAATGGATGTCTGCCGCTGGCTCCACGGCGACGACACCCTCAAGTCGATGAGGGTGGACCTGAAAGCGCTGATGCGGGAACGGGCGCTGGACGTGGTGGACTTTGCCGACGTGAAAGGCCAGGCATCGGCCAAGCGGGCAATGGAGATCGCTGCGGCGGGTTCGCACAACCTCCTGCTGGTGGGCCCGCCTGGCGCGGGCAAGACCATGCTGGCGCGACGACTGCCCACCATCCTCCCATCGATGAGCCTGGAGGAGGCGCTGGAGACCACGAAGATCCACAGTGTCGCCGGCGCGCTCCGGCACGGCCAGTCGCTCTGCGCGGTGCGCCCGTTCCGGGCGCCGCATCACACCATCAGTGATGCCGGCCTCATCGGCGGCGGCTCCAATCCCCGGCCGGGTGAGGTGAGCCTGGCGCACGGCGGCGTGCTGTTCCTGGATGAACTTCCCGAGTTTCGCAAGAACGTATTGGAAGTGATGCGGCAGCCGATGGAAGATGGCACCGTCACGCTTTCGCGCGCGGCGGTCAGTCTCACCTATCCCGCGCGCTTCATGCTGGCGGCGGCAATGAATCCCTGTCCCTGCGGCCACCATGGGGACCCGGCGCATCCTTGCCGCTGTGACCAGCAGAGCATCGAGCGCTACCTCGCGCGGGTGTCAGGACCGCTGCTGGATCGGATCGACATCCACTTGCATGTGCCGGCGGTGGCCCATCGCGAACTCACGGCGGAGCGGCAGGAGGAACCGAGCGCCGCCATACGGGACCGGGTGGAGCGGGCGAGGGACGTGCAGCGTGCGCGCTTCCGCGACCGGCCCGGGGTGCATGCCAACGCCCACATGGTGGCGCGGGACATCCGGCAGCTCTGCCAGTTACCCGAGGCGGCGGAGCGGCTTCTCCGGGCTGCCATGCACCGGCTGGGATTCTCGGCGCGGGCGTACCACCGGATCATCAAGATCTCGCGCACCATCGCGGACCTCGACGCCCGGGCCGAGATCACCGCCGCAGATGTGGCGGAGGCGATCCAGTACCGGACGCTGGACCGGATGAAGGCGGCGGCGTAGGGGTTGGCGGCCTCACACCTCTGTTTAGCGAGTTCTCGGGTCCGTTGAATGCGCGTTGACTCCGCGTTGACTTATCTGCTCCAGCTTGCTGCCACGAGCATCCTGACGGGACGCCAGAGTCATCAAGACACTGCATCAGGAGAAAGTGGGGGTGGCAATGCGAGGCAAAGAGTGGACTGTCATCATCTTCCTAGCTGCACTTGGTTGTAGTGAGCCCATGCAACCCGCGCCGCCGGACCTTCAACCGCGCACGACAGAAATGGGTTCGCGGCGTGGTTTCGCGCCCGATCAAGCGACCGCTCTTCAGCGGCTTGCGAAGGTACTAGCACAGAACCTGACACGGCCGGGCGAGCGACAGCTACTTTACGACGCGCTGCAAGCGTCCACATTCTCCGAATCGAAAGTGGTTGGGCGCGAATTCTTGCAATCAGCAGCGGGCCGTGGTCTTCTCCAGGCGAATGATCTTCGAGATGTTCCAGACGTCGATGTGTACATCCCGTACCGTGCCCACCGTGCAACCTGGGCACCAGATGCACCCCTTGCGGTCGCGGCACTGGTTGACGAGACGAGCGAGCTCAGAACGTATCTGCCACGCGGCGAATCGTTCGTCATCGACCGGTCGAGTTCAGAGCCAACACCTATCGCATTTCTGCTGCTCGGGCCAGTGGAGACCAAAGTGCAGCGTACTCGAGGTGAAGGCTCCTTTGGGCCGCAGGCGATCTGCAACCCCGACATCAACCCAGACTGTGGCGGCGGCGGTGGCGGTGGCGGCGGTGGCGGTGGTGCCAACGCAAGTCTTCGGGGCACATCGATCACCACCTATTCCACTTGCGATAACGGCTGGTGCGGGGAAGGCAACGAATTCGAGTTAGGCGCCACGACGTCCACATCGTCCTTCCAGTCGACTTGGCGGTGCACTGACGTTCCGGTGACTGGGACCGTGAACGTTGCCAGTGCCATCGGGGCGACCTGCAGCACACTCCAGGTGCATACCAACGCGCCTCCTGAAGTTGCCTTTGTCGATGTGGAACTCAAGGAAACGGACGGCTGGCCGAATCCGGATGATACTTACACGGATTATCTGACGCCGCCGGCAGGGTACTTGTGGCACTTGCCTCGGATCGAGGGCCTGAGTCAAGTTCGAAGGTATGACCTCTACCTCTACCCGGACGGAGTAAATTGGCTCTCGGTGGGCTGTCCTTACTGCGCGCCCCCGCCGGAGGCAGTGTCCGTGACCTTTGAGTGGTAGCGCTGTTGCGGCTCCTACCCTGTGAGCGCAGCATTCCGCAATTGCTGGCCACCACGCCCGTGCTCGCCCTCCTCGCGCTCGGCTGCGCCGGCAGTACCGACGCGCCGGCCATGCCAACGCCCATCGTGAGTATGGTGCTCATCGCGGGCGAAAAGCGGCACGTGGCGGCAATCACCTGGGATTCGCCAGCCTCCAATCCCTTCCCGCCGGAGCCCGTGCCGGTTGAAGTATCGGACGTCGAACTCGTGATTCTCGACGAGACTGGGGCTCGCTACGCTGTAGAGGCAGATGGCGAACCTGGGCGCTACTCCGCCGGTCTCAGTGTCGGCCCCGGACAGCGCTACTGGCTGGAGGGCTCCATCGCCGGGGTTCGGATCAGCGCCGAAACACGCGTGCCGTCCGGCTTCGCCATGATCGAGCCAGCGGATGACACAATTCGGGTCGATCGAAACGTGGGGTTCTGGGGGATGCCGTACCACTTCGCGGTCGATGGCGCCTCGGCGTTCGTGCTGCAAGTCGTTTCTCCTGACGGGATAAGTCCGAACGGTTCCATTACCGACCCTTCCGATACCCTGCGCTTGCGGTTTTTGGGGAATACCGGCTCACCACCATTCCACCTTCGCGTGCTGGCTCTCGACCAGGCCGCCGCAGGCTGGCTGGTCAGCCGGGCGCCACAGTCCAACGTCGAAGGGGCCTTCGGCGGGTTTGGTTCGGCGGCCGTGGTCCTGCGCCCGCTGATCAGCGAATGAACCGCGCCGCCGCTTTGGCGCTGCTACTGTCGCTGGCCCCCTCGGTGCTGCGCGCGCAGGAGCCACTGCGCCTGGAAGTCCGTGATGCGCTCAACGGCGCACCGGTGCCGCACGCCGCCGTGCGGGCGGCGGGGCTCGCGCGCCCCGCTTACACCGATTACGTCGGTGTGGCGCGGCTGGGTGCGTTGCCGCGCCCGGCTTCAGTTACGGTCGCGTCGATCGGATTTCGCCCGGAAACCGTGACGGTGGCGAGTGGCGTCAGAAACATCCGCGTGAACCTCGAGCGGCCCGGCATCGTGCTGCGCGACCTGGCCGTCACCAGTGCCAACCTGAATCTGGCACCCGCAGCCATGGGCGCATGGGTGCTGCCCGCTGCTGCCCTGCAGCGCGTGCCGAACGCCATCGAGGCCGATCCGCTGCGCGCGTTGGCTGCGGTCCCGTCGGTGAGCTTCTCATCGCTGCTCTCCTCCCGCCCCTCGGTCCGTGGATACGACGCGGCCGATGGTACGGTGCGCCTCAACGGTTTCGAGCTGGTCAACCCCTATCACATAGGCCGGGTCTTTTCGACGCTGCCGGTCAGTGCCCTGGCGGGGCTCACTGTCTCACCCCACGTCACCAGTGCGTCCGATGGAGGCGCCCTTGGTGCGGTCATCGACCTCGACGGACGCGCTTCAGCCTCGCAGCGCAAGGTAGAAGCCGACGCCGCGCTGGGCATCGCCTCGCTGAGCGGCGCAGTCGCGCGGTCCGCGCCAGACATGGTCGTTGCAGCGCGGATGGGCCTCCTCGGCGGGGTCACCGAGCTGGTGGGCGAAGGGGTGCCCTATGACTTCGTGGACGTCTACGGGCGCGCTCGCCTCCCCGTGGCAGGCCGGGCGTGGGACCTCACCGCGTTCGTCACCAGTGATGACTATGGCGACACAAATCGCGGCTCGGGGATGGACTGGAGCAACTACCTGCTCGGCTCCCGCATCCGGCTGCTGGACAACTCCACATCGGAGCTCGATGTCAGCGCGTCGATTAACCAGTTCCAGTTGAACGGCATTGCCATCGAAAGCCCCGGGCGCAGGGTCGACCTCTCAAACGACCTTCGTCATGTTGCCGTCGGTCTGGAAGGCCACACAAGTCGCGGCCCCGCCAGGCTCCTCGGCGGTGTGTCCGTAACCCGGCGCGCGTTCGAGTCCCGACTCAGCAACACCGGCGACGGGACGCCACTGATTGACGCCGAGGCCCGGTTCACGGAGGTCGGCCCATTCGCGGAGGTGCAGCTCGAGGCGCCGGAAGTCCTGTTCTCGGCTGGCGTCCGGCTTGACGCAGCCGGCTCGGTACGCGCGTGGCAGCCGCGTGCCAGCATCAGCATCAGGCCTTCGGAATCCGTCGCGCTCTCGCTGGCTGTCGCACGCTCGGCGCGGCTCTACCGCGAAGTCACCGACCCGATGCCGGAGCCCACGCTCAGTTTCTACGACATCTGGCTGGAGGCCGGCAACGATGGCGTGCCGATTCCGCGTATCGACCACGCGTCGCTGGCGCTGGATGCGCGCGCCGGTGGCCTGGAACTGCACGGCGGTATGTTCGCGTCGCGGGGTGAGGGCCTGGGTGAAGTGACGCCCGCGTGGGAGCAGACCACTAATGAGTCGCTGATGCGGTTCGGCGACTCGCGGGCGCGGGGCATCGAGCTGCGGGTGGCACAGCGCGATCGCAGCGGAGCGTCGGGCTGGGCTGTGAGCTATGTGCTCTCGAAATCCGAGCGCCGGTGGACGGAGGCGTGGGTTCCATGGCGGCTCGACCGGAAGCACCAGTTCAGGGTGATGGCCGACCGGTGGCTTGGAAGTCGTTGGCAGGTGTTCGGGCTGGGCACCTGCTCGAGCGGACTGCCCGTAACGCCGGTCGAGAGCCTGGTATGGCCTGATGGCTCCGTACTTACGGGAGGGGTGGGAAGGCCGCAGCCCCGTTACCAGTTTGGTCCGGAAGGTTCGGCACGAGGCGGTGCTACCGGACACATCGACATCGGCGCGCGGTTCGCCTTCGGCGGCCCGTGGGACAGCGAGGCGTCGCTCGCATTCTCGATCACCAATGTCGCCTTTGGCCCTGTCGCGCCGCGCGTCCCGGTGGATCCGGCAGATCTGGTCGATGCGCAGGGCCGACCAGGGTCGTTTGTGACCTACGACCGCGCGTTCGAGGTGCCGGCGGTGCCGTCGGTCATGCTGAACATCTCCTTTTAGCTCCGTAGCAGCCGACTAGCCGTCCAGCCGTCCAGTTGCCTAGAACAACCGCTCATCCCACGGCACCGCAAACGGTGCCGACACTTTCAGCTTCGATGCATCGGGGTGCGCCGGGTTGATCAGGACATTCCGCCCCACCGGGCGGCAGGGAAGCGCCGGGACCACCAGCACCGGCCGCGCCGCACGTGCGAGCCAGTCGGCGCCGATGGCGCGCGCGACTTCCGACTCCTTGGCGTCCCAGCCCTTGTGTTTCGACTCGTCGATTCGCTCGACCAGCTCGTCGGGAATCTCGATCCGCACGGCATGATGCGGCCCCGGAAGGGTGCGGGGCCTGAAGGCATGCGCCAGGATCTCGAGGATGGCGCCGGCAAAGCTGTCGGCGGCGTAGATGACGGCGTGCCCCGGCGGGTTCCAGCGCGCGCCGTGGACCCGGGCACCGGTACCGTCGTAGGGCGAATGGCGCGTCTTGGTGACGCGGTAGGCCACCAGCATCAGGCGGGCAGGGCGTACTCGATGCGGTAAAGAAGGGCTTCGACTTCACGGGTGCCCAGATCGCTCCGGGCCAGGTCCACCGGCCGCTCGCCATCGAGCTGCGGCTGGGCGCTCACGAGAAACTCCCGCGCGCGCTCCTCATCCTCCCATACCTGTTCCGCCAGCGCGGTCATTCGCGCCAGCCGCTCCAGCCGGGCGCTCTCTTCTGCGGTGAGCCGCTCCCGGCGGTGCAGGGTGGTCTTGGGCACGATGGCGTACTTGAGCGCCGCTGCCGTGAAGCGGTCGCTGGCCACATGGCCCACCACCGCCTCCAGCGCGCCCACCGGCAACCCACCCTCCACCGCCTGCCGGAGCTGGCGTACCGTGCGGATACGACGGCCCAGCACCCGCTGCCCACCCATCATGCGGGCGACAGTGTTGGCGCTGACCGGGGCGGAGGTGATCGGTTCCATGTGGAACAGTATAGCGTGCCAACTGGCTCTTCGCAAGGCATGGCGGCGGAGAGTTCACCACGAAGACACGAAGGTCTCGAAGGCCGAGAAGGAACTAACCACAGAGACACGGAGAACACAGAGAGGCATGGGGAACTGCTTGCTGTGGTGGGTGCGACTCCGAGGCAACGTCGACAGCGGCACACCCACAAAAAAAGCAGCTCGATCCCGCCGTAGCTCGATATCTCTGTGCTCTCTGTGGCTCCGTGGTTAATGCGAATCCTTCGCGCCCTTCATGTCTTCGCAGTGAAACGCCCCGAGCCATGTGGTTCAGCGGTAGGCAGCCAGATTGCTTCGCCGCCTGCGGCGGCTCGCGATGACGTAAGGCCGCTAACTGCTCGCGCGCACCAGCCTATCGCGCACCCCTGCCCATTCGACGTCGGCCGGCGGCATCTCCACCAGCACGACCTGGCAGCCGAGGTCGTCCAGGGCGTGGAGCGCGGCGTAGAGGCGCGCGGCATACGCCACCGGGTCGATCGGCATCCGCATCGGGTGCGCCACGGCCCACATCTCATCCCCCAGGATCAGCGCGCCCGATAACTGGTCGTAGCACTCGGCGAGATGCTCCGGCCACGCCGCCGCATCGGTCAGCACCACCCTGGCGCGCGGCGCGTAGTGGCGCTCAGTCATCCCCGGCGAGAGCCTCGCCGCACCCGGCGCCACCGCCGGCGGCCCGCCGATGGCGCCGATGGCCGATTCCAGTTCGGCCTGCGATACCATCCCCGGCCGGAGCAGCCGAGGCGTATCGCCGCTCAGGTCCAGCACGGTGCTCTCGATGCCCACTGCGGTGGGACCGCCATCGAGTACCAGGTCCACCTTGTCTGCCAGGGTCTTCAGCACATGCTCGGCCGACGTGGGCGAAAGCTCGGTGAAGCGATTGGCGCTGGGCGCGGCCACCGGCAACGCTGCTGCCCGAAGCAGCGCCAGCGCCACCGGATGCGCCGGGATCCGGATGCCAACGGCACCCAGCCCAGCGGTCACCGCGTCGGGCACCACCTGCTTCTTGGGCAGCACCAGCGTCAGTGGCCCGGGCCAGAACCGCTCGGCCAGCAGCGTCGCCTGCTCCGGCCAGGCGGTGACCAACTCCCGCGCCTTGTCCGCATCAGCCACGTGCACGATCAACGGATTGAAGTCGGGCCGGCCCTTGGCCGAGAAAATCCGGCGCACCGCCGTCTCGTCCAGCGCATTGGCGCCCAGTCCGTATACCGTTTCGGTAGGGAAGGCCACCAGTCCGCCCGCACGAAGCACCGCGGCTGCTTCGGCGATGACATCGGCGTCAGGAGCCTTCGGCGTCACCGTCAGCACACGCGCTGTCATTCGTCGCCCTTGACAGGCCGCCGCCTGGACTTGATCTCGCTCCGCCGGCGCTTCTGCTCCAGCCGCCGAGCTTTCTCGACGCGGGGGACGCCGCTCTTCTTCCGATTCTTCGGCACCACCAGCGCGCGCGCCACAACGTCGCGCAGCCGCTCGGTGGCCGACTCCTTGTTCTGGAGCTGGCTCCGCCGGTCGGACGCAACCAGACGAAGCTTGCCCTCGGAATCGAGCCGGGACTCAAGTCGGCTCAGCAGCCGTTGACGCTGGTCATCGTCAAGCGCACGCGAGCCTGCCACGTCCCAGACCACTTCCACTCGCGAGGCTGAAGTGTTGACGTGCTGGCCTCCCGGGCCACCCGCTCGGGTGGCGCGGTATGTCAGCTCGGAGAGCGGGATGGAGAGATCGGCGTTGATCTCGAGAACGGTGAACGGCGGCATGCCTGAACCCTAGCCCGGCAACTGCTGGAACTGCAACAACTGCAACCGCGAAATCTTCGGAATCTGCGGTTGCCGTCCTGTTCCAGTTACTTTTCGGACATGCACGACCTCGCTACTCTCGCCGGGCACCTCCGCTCGTACGGACGGGTGCTGCTGGGCTATTCCGGTGGCGTCGATTCGTCCTTGCTGGCCGTGGCTGCCCGGCGCGCGCTGGATGACGGAGACTTCGTCGCGGCGATTGGCCGGAGCGCATCGTATCCGGCAGTTCAGTACCGCCAGGCGCTGGACCTCGCCGCGCAGTTCGACATCCCGCTGCTCGAGGTCGACACCGGCGAAATGGCGGATCCGCGCTACCTCGCCAACGCCCCCAGCCGCTGCTACTTCTGCAAGACCGAGCTCTGGACCCGGCTGACCGAAGTCGCCATTGAGCAGCGCTTTGACGTCATTATCGATGGGACCAACGCGAGCGACCTTGGCGAGCATCGCCCTGGGCTCCGTGCAGCGGCGGAGCGGGCAGTGCGTTCACCCCTGGCCGAGCTGGGCTGGAGCAAGACCGACGTCCGCGCCGCTGCGCGCGAGCTGGGCATCCCCATCTGGGACGCCCCCGCAGCGCCGTGCCTGTCCAGCCGCATCCGCTACGGTGTCCGCGTCACGCCGGAACGGCTGGCCCAGGTGGAGCAGGCGGAAGCGCTGGTGCGCGCCGCCGGAGTTCGCGGCAATCTTCGCGTGCGCCACCTCGGTGAGTCCGCCCGGGTGGAAGTCGATCCCCTTGAGGTGCCCATGGTTCGTGCTGCCTGGCCCCAGCTCGAGGCGGAACTTCTGACGCTCGGTTTCAGTGCTGTGACTCTCGATCCTGCGGGATATCGCCGGGGTGCGTTGCTCGAGTTGGCGGTGCAGGGGCAGGGATGAGGCTGTTCGCCGCCTTGCCACTCCCGGCCAATGCACGCCGCGAGTTCGCGCGGACGCTGGCGGAGCTGCGTGGCGCCGACTGGCCGGTGCGCTGGGTGCGCGACGACCTGGCGCATGTCACTCTCAAGTTCTACGGCGAAGTCCTGCCTGACCGGCGCGCGGTCATTGAGGAAGCGCTGACCCAGGCCGTGGCTGGCACCGGGCCGATGATGCTTCGCTTCGATGCACTGGGTGCATTTCCCACCTTCCGCCGTCCCCGGGTGGTGTGGCTGGGGCTGGAAGCGCCGCCGGCGCTCGAGTTGCTGAAGGACCGGGTGGAACGCACCGCTGAAGGGATTGGCTTCGCGCCCGAAGGCGTGCCGTTCCGGGCCCATGTGACGCTGGGTCGGGTGCGTGAAGGGCAGCGACTCCCGCCTGGCGCGCTGGAGCAGTGGCCCGCCGCTCCGTTCGAACCGTTCATGGTGGATCAAGCCGTGTTGTTTGAGAGCACCCTCACGCCGCAGGGCGCCGAATACGCCCAGCGACTCACCATACCCCTGGCGACATGATCGGCTGCCTCACCGCACCCTTCAAGATGCTCGCGTTCCTGGTGCTGATCGCAGCGCTGGTGCTCGGCTTCCTGTATCGCGACCGGCTAGGCGACTGGGGCCGGGAGGCGTGGCGCGAGTTCCGCAATGAGCCGGGGCCGGTCGCTGTGGTCGGGGCTCCGTCGGAGGACGCTCTGGCGTCGGCTCGGCGCAAGATCGGCGAGCTGGGTGATGCCGATTCAGTGGTACTGGGTGCGGATGAAGTCGCGTCGCTGCTGCGAAACGGTCTCGACTCGTACACCCGGGGCACGATGGACTCGCTGAGCGTACGCCTGCGCGAGGGATCCATCGCCGCCACGGCCAAGGTGCAGACATCTCGCCTGCCCAGCGGCATGCTGGGTCCCTTCGGCGTGGCGCTCCGCGACTACGAGCCGATTACCGCCGAAGGTTCGCTCCAGGTGGGAGCTCCGGGGGAGGGGCTCTGGCTGGTGGACCGGATCTCGTTCCGGGACATTCCCCTTCCGCGCGACGCGGTTCCCGCCATCATGCAGCACGTGTCGGGGGACTCCACCCGTTCGGTCCGGGTGGACCTGCCGGAGGCGGTGCGCGGCATACGGCTGCGCGCAGATGGTGTCACCCTCTACAGCGACGCGCGATGAGCAACCGGATCCTCATTGTGGATGACGAGCCCGGCATCCGCCAGGCGGTCAAGCAGGTGCTGGAGTACGAGGACATGGAGGTGCGCACCGCCGGCTCCGGCGGAGAGGCGATCACCATGTACCCGGAATTCCGTCCGCAGGTGGTGTTCCTGGACGTGAAGATGGCGGGACTCGACGGGCTGGAGACGCTGGGCCGCCTCCGGGATCTCGACCCCGGCGCTGTAGTGGTCATGATCTCCGGTCACGGCACCATCACCACCGCGGTGCAGGCCACCCAGCGGGGCGCCTTCGACTTTCTGGAGAAACCGCTCGACGCCGACCGGCTGCTGGTAACCGTGCGCAACGCACTGGCCCACTCCGAGCTGGTGGGCGAGAACAGCCGCCTCCGCGACACGGTCCTCAAGCGCTATGAGATGGTGGGCTCGAGCGGCGCGCTGGCAGAGACCCGCACGCTGATCGCCAGGGTGGGGCCCACCAATGCCAGGGTGCTGATCACCGGCGAGAACGGGTCCGGCAAGGAACTCGTGGCGCGTGCGCTGCACGAGGCGTCGTCCCGGCGCAATCGTCCATTTGTCGAGGTCAATTGCGCCGCGATCCCCTCGGAGCTGATCGAGAGCGAACTCTTCGGCCACATGAAGGGGTCGTTTACCGGTGCGTTCGCCGATCGCAGCGGCAAGTTCGAGCAGGCGGATGGCGGCACACTCTTTCTCGATGAAGTGGGCGACATGGCCTTGCCGGCCCAGGCCAAGCTCCTCCGGGTGCTGCAGGAGGGCGTGGTGACCCGCATCGGGGGCTCCAAGTCAATCGAAGTCGACGTCCGGGTGCTTGCCGCCACCAACAAGGATCTGGCTGAGGAAATCGCGGAGAGCCGGTTTCGCGAGGACTTGCTGTATCGCCTGAACGTGGTGGAAATCGCGGTACCGTCGCTGCGCGATCGACTCGAGGATATTCCCGCGCTGGTCGAGCACTTCACCCGTCAGGTTGCGGTGGGTGCGGGACTGGCCGGACGGAAGTTCAGCCCCGAAGCGGTGCGGCGTCTGCAGTCACGGACGTGGGGTGGCAATATTCGCGAACTGAGGAACGCGGTCGAGCGGCTCCTGATCCTGGCACCCGAAAAGGTGGTGCAGCCCGACGACGTGGACCGGATTCTGCCGGGCGGCGGCGACGACCTGGGCATTCCCGGCAGCGTTCCAGGCGAGCCGCATACTTTCGAGACATTCAAGCAGGAAGCAGAGAAGAACTTCCTGGTGCAGAAGCTGCGCGAGAACGACTGGAACGTCTCCGAGACGGCGCGCGCGCTCAAGATGCCGCGTTCCAACCTGTACAAGAAGATCGAGCGCTACAGCCTGCGCAGGGAGAACTGATGGCAGACCAGCCGCGCAACTGGGACAAGGAGATGGCGGAGATCGACAAGCTGATCGCCAGGGAGCCCGCTGCGCCGAAGGCGGGATCGATCCCGACCCAACGCGTGGGTGGCCCTCCGTCGCTCCCAGTGCCAGGCAGGCCGGGTCCCGATGTTCCTGCGCGGCCTGCTCGCCGGCGCGAGCGCGCGGCAACCTGGGTCTGGGTGGTGCTGGCGACGGCCCTGGCCGTCCTGCTGGTGCTCTGGCCCCGGGCCAATGACTGCGGTCTGGGCCTGCTCTATTACCTTGCGGGCGTCGCCGCACTGTTGATCACCGGTTTGTTTGGCGCGCGCGCCGCGTGGCTCCGCCGCCAGGGCCTGGCTCACACGCTGTCGCTGCTGGCTATCGGTGGCTCCCTGGTACTGGCTGCGCAGGAGATCCTCCCGCGCACGGGTTACGCCAGCGAAGCGGCGCGGTGGACTTGTCCTGCCTCGAGCGTCGAGCCCCAAGCACCGAGCCCTACACCTTAAGCCCCAAGCCCTAAGCCCCAGGATCATGGCAAAGTCATTCAAGAACTTCATCGCCGGCGAGTGGGTCGAGCCCCGGAACGGCGCTTACTTCGAGAACCGCAACCCAGCCGATGAGTCGGACCTCATCGGTCGCTTTCCCGACTCGGGACGAGCCGACCTCGAGGCCGCGGTGCGCAGCGCCAGGCGCGGGTTCGAACTGTGGCGTCGCACGCCGGCACCGGCGCGGGGCGACGTTCTCCGGCGGGTGGGTGACTTGCTGGTGCAGCAGAAGGAGAAACTGGCCGATGCCATGACCCGCGAGATGGGCAAGGTGCTGGCGGAGACCCGGGGCGACGTGCAGGAGGGCATCGATACCGCCTTCTACGCCGCCACCGAGGGCCGGCGGCTCTTCGGCCACGTGGTCCCCAGCGAGCTGGCCAACAAGTGGGCCATGACCTATCGGCGGCCCATCGGCGTGACCGGCCTCATCACCCCTTTCAACTTCCCGCTGGCGATCCCCACCTGGAAGATGTTTCCCGCACTCCTCTGCGGAAACAGCGTGGTCATCAAGCCATCGGAAGACGTACCCCACACGGTGCATCTGCTGGTCGAGATCCTGCTCGAGGCCGGGCTGCCACCCGAGGTGGTGCAGCTGGTCCACGGGCGAGGCGAGAGCGTGGGCAGCGCGCTGGTGGAGCACCCCGACGTCCCGGTCATTTCGTTCACAGGCTCCACCGCGACCGGTGCGATCATCGGCGAGACCTGTGGCCGGATGCACAAGCGGCTTTCGCTGGAGATGGGTGGCAAGAACGCCATGATCGTCATGGACGACGCCGATCTCGACCTGGCGCTCGATGGCATCCTGTGGGGAGCATTCGGCACCACCGGCCAGCGCTGCACCGCCACCAGCCGGCTGATTGTCCACCGGAAAGTCCACGACCGATTCGTGGCCCGGGTGGCCGATGCGGCGGCGGCGCTGCGCCTGGGCGATGGCCGCCAGGACAAGACCGACGTGGGGCCGCTGATCCATGAAGAGGCCCGCCGCAAGGTGGAGCACTACATCGGCGTGGCAGAGGAGCAGGGCGCGGAACTGGTGACGGGCGGCAAGCGTCCGGGCGGAAAACGGCTGGGCAGTGGATACTTCTTCCAGCCGACCGTCTATACCGGTGTGAAGGCGGGCAGCAGGCTGGAGCAGGAAGAGATCTTCGGTCCCGTGCTGAGCGTGGTTCGCGTTGGGTCGTACGAGGAAGCGGCCAGGGTCAACAACGGGGTGAAGTACGGGTTGTCGAGCTCGATCTACACCTCCAACGTCAACACCGCGTTCCGCGCGCTCCAGGACCTGGATAACGGCATCACCTATGTCAACGCGCCGACCATCGGCGCCGAGGCGCACCTGCCATTCGGCGGGGTGAAGGCCACCGGTAACGGCCACCGAGAGGGCGGCTGGGAAGTGTTCGAGTTCTATTCCGAGACCAAGGTTTGCTACGTCGATTTCTCGGGCGCGCTGCAGCGCGCACAGATCGACAATTACGATTGACAACGCTGCGGACGGCAGGATAAGGTTCCGGCAGTTCGCCCCACAGCGTCACGAGGTTTCTTTGCATGCGGCCCATGCAGGTCGGCGGCGGTAAGCGCGGCCCTTCACTCGACGACAGTTCGCTCGATCAGTACCTGCGCGAGATCAGCCGATACCCGCTGATCAAGCAGGAGGAAGAAGTGCGCCTCGCCCAGTGCATCCGCACCGGCGACGAGGAAGCACTCGACAAGCTGGTCCGCAGCAACCTCCGCTTCGTGGTGTCGGTGGCCAAGAAGTACCAGAACCAGGGGGTATCGCTTTCCGACTTGATCAACGAGGGCAACCTCGGCCTGATCCGGGCGGCCCACAAGTTCGACGAGACCAAGGGCATCAAGTTCATTTCCTATGCGGTATGGTGGATCCGCCAGGCCA
>JAICQR010000001.1 GCA_025937755.1 Gemmatimonadales bacterium
AAGGAGGTGCCGTCGGTGCGGCCCACCAGCGCGTACTCCTTGTTGCTCTCGGGGTCGGTCCAGCCCCAGATGTCGTTGAGGTTGCTGCTTCGGTTGCCGCCGATGTCCTTGATCGGCAGGAACGCCATCAGGTCGGACGAACGGCACTCGAACATCCCCACCTTGCCTTCGCGGCAATTGCGCTGGCTCCCGGTGATGGCTTCGAGGCCGTGCTCGTCGCCCAGCACCCGCTCGCCCACCCGCCAGTCATTGCCGGTTCGGGTCGGAAGATGCGCCGCACCAAACCCGCTTTCAAAGAAGGGCAGGCCAACCGCCGCTTCGCCCTCGCTGGTGGCAATCGAAGCGCCGAAGAAGCCGGCGCCTTCCAGCGAGTCGGGCAGCATCTTGCTGATGCCGCTGATGTTGTGCTCACCGTCGTGCTCGAACCGGTAGATGGCGCCCTGGAACCGGTTGGCCCCCGGGGCTCCAACCCAAACTTCATTGCTGGAGAAGGCGATGGCCGATCCGAACCGGCTGCCCGGCGTCGCGTCGAATGCCTGCAGCCGCATCGGGGTCCGCCAGCGCCCCGACGCCGAGTCGCGCATGTAGGCCATCACCGCGCCGGTCTGGCCGAACGCCATGGGCATGCCCACCAGCACCGAACCGCTGTGGATCGCGACGGCAGAACCGAAGCGCGCCGGCATCTGGGTCTTGAGCGGCCCCGTCAGCGCCAGCCGCGTCTCCTGGCTCCAGCCGGTGGGGCCGTTGCGGTAGACGTAGACCGCGCCGGAGTTGGAATCCGCACCCGCAGCCCCAATGGCCAGCAGGCTACCGTCGGTGGCCAGCGCCGAGCCGAACAACGCCCGGGGGCCGAGACCGGTGGGCCGCAGGATCGTGTCCTGGGTCCAGCCGCTCTGGCTCCGGCGGTACACGTAGACCGAGCCGGTATTCGAGTCGGCGGCTGTCGCGGCGACCGCCGCCACGTCGCCGCCCACCGTCAGCGCGCTGCCGAACCCAATCTTGTCGGGGCCAGCGGCGGGCATCAGCCGGCCGCTCTGGCGCCACTCATTGCCCCGCTTCTGGAAGATGCCCACCCGGCCCCGCCCGCTGTCGGCCCGGATCGCGCCCACCAGCAGCGACTGGCCGTCCAGCGCGAGGGCGCTGCCGAAGCCGTCATTGGCGGTGGAATCGGCCCCAGCCAGTATCTGCGACCGCTGCCAGTTCTGGCCGTTCCGGGTATAAACGTAGACCATGCCCGGCGCGTAGGTGTTGGCTGGCTGGCCCACGAAGGCCTGCCCGCCGCCCGCCGCCACCGCCGAGCCGAATTGCTGGGCGGCAGCCGGGACGGCGGCGGCCAGAACCAGCGCCGAGGCCAGAACGCCCGTACGTGACAAGTGACGCATCTTCTGCTGCTCCATTGGTGAAGGGGTCCGTACGCGATGGTATGCCCTTTCCGACGTAGCGCCGCAGGGCAGGGTTTCAGTCAGAGTGCCACTTCCCACTCCCCACTTCCCACTAGCCTCTCCATTTCCCCCTCGCCACCGCCGGGACGAACTTGCTCAAGCCCCGGGGCGGGAACGCGATGGTCCTGCCCTGTTCGGCGCTCTGATAGGCCGTCATCAGGATCTTCACTACCTCGAGCCCGTCATCGAAGGTCAGCATCGGAGCTTCCTTGCCCTGGAAGACCCGGACGAAGTGGCGATCCTCCGCCTCGTACCCGTACGCCATGCCTTCATTCGCGACCACCGGCATCAGGCCCATCTCGGCGTTCTGCTTCTCGACCAGGTCCTCGCCCGCGCGCCCCTGCACTTCCCGGCTGAAGAAGAGGTTGAGCCCGCTGTCGAGCGAATTCCACTGCATCGAGTACTCGGGCCCCAGCAGCTCGGCCGAGAGCCGGAGCCCGGCGCCGACGAAGCTCCAGGACGTGGATGCCTCGCCGATCACGGTCTCGCCATCGTTGGTCTCGAATTCAATTGTTAGGCTGGCGAAGTCCTCCGACGGGCGCTTGAGATAGTCCACCGCCTTGCCCATCGTCCGTCGCAGTTGTTTTGCGTACTTGGGCCGCGACCATTTGAGGCTGGCGATGTGTGCCGAGATCTGCTTCGGCATCACGGTAGAGAGCGGCTCGCCCGGCTTGGTGAGGAGGTGCCGCACTACCAGCGCCGAGTGGCACATCATGTCGTTGAGGACGCCGCCACCCTGAAGGTTGCCCTGCCAGAACCATGGCATGTGGGGTCCGCTGTGCTCTTCGGAGGCGCGCGCGAGGTAGGGGCGGCCGGTAAGACGCGCGCCCCGGGCCCATATCAGCTTGCGGCCCATCTCCACCTGGGGCGCGAAGAGCTGATTCTCGAGATACCCAGTGGAGACGCCCACCCGCGTCGCGAGGTCGCGGACCTGCATCGCTTCGGCCACGTTGCGGCCCAGCGGCTTCTCGCAGGCGACGCCCTTGAGCTCGCCTCGGCCGCGTTCGATGGTATCGACGATCTCCTCGAAGTTCTCCACCCGCGCCTGATTGGGCCCGCAAATCCAGAGCGCGTCGATCGCCGGGTCCGCCACCATGTCGGCGATGGAGCGATACGCCCTGGCGCGGCCGACGTCCATCTTCCGCGCCAGCGCCGCCGTCGCTGCGGCATTCTCGTAGTGCGGACTCCACACGCCGAGGATGTCGGCATCACGCACGCCTACCCAGGCCCGGATATGAAACTGGGCATTGAACCCGCTGCCGACGAATCCGATTCCCAGACGCTTGTTTGGCATATCGATGCTCCTCAGATTCCCGGAGAACTGTCATTCACAACGAAGAGACGAAGGACACGAAGGCGATCGAGTTAACCACAGAGCCACGGAGAACACGGAGGTATCGAGTGGTTGTTTTGTGGGCGTGCTGGACAGCACGTTGCCTCAGGATGGCGCCCACAATAGCGGCAGTTCTCCGTGAAGCTCCGTGAGCTCCGTGTCTCCGTGGTGAGTTCCCGGAACTGCGCGAACGATGCACTCAGCTGTACGAAACACCCAGCTTGCGCAGCTGGGGCTCGGGGCAGCCTTCCCACGACGCGTTGGCCACGTTGCCGCGGTAGCCGAGGTCTTCCACCCCCATGCGGCTGGACCAGAAGCCCGACGCGCAGAGATTGCGGAAGCGGTTGAAGAACTCCACTCCGTCCTCCATCCCTGCCGGCGCCTTCCTGGGCCACGCGATGTCATTCACGATGGCCAGCTGCTGCTCGGCCGTCAGCGTCGCAAATGCCGAAGTGAACCGCTTCTGCGATTCGGTGTCGAGCCAGGTCAGCCCGGCGCGCAGCTGCTCGCCGCTCTCGGTCCGCTCGCCCATCATGAAGTCGATGAAGGCCGGCACCCCGGCATCGGTGGCGCTGCCGGAGCGATCATCCTTGGGAATCACGATGTCGGCCAGCACCCCGACTGTGCGCCACTCCTCCGGCGTGAAGAACGTCGGCACGTAGTCCTTGGCCGCCTCGGCCGCCTTCGCTGCGCGCTCCACATCATCCGCGGTACATCCCACCAGGCCCACGGTGGTGGCCAGACCGAGGATCCCCAGCGCCTGCCGCCGGTTCATGTCGCTCACAGGGCACCCGCCTTCCGCTGCTCGACGATGTAGTCGGCGGTACGCCACGCCAGCGCCATGATGGTCCAGGTGGGGTTCTTGTCCGCCTGCGACACGAAAGGGCCGCCATCGGCGACGAAGAGATTGTCCACGTCGTGCGCCTGCCCGTTGGGACTCACCACCGATCGCGATGGATCAGTGCCCATCCGGGTGGTGCCCATCTCGTGGATGATCCGCCCGCCGGTTGCGATGCCATACCCCGATTCCTTTGTCGGCATCGACGAGAACACAGTGCCACCCATCTGGTCGATAAGCGCCCGGAAAGTCTCCTGCATGTGCTTCACCTGCAGGCGCTCGTGATCGCTCCACTCCCAGTGGAAGCGCAGCACTGGAATACCCCACTTGTCCTTCGCCTCCGGATCGAGCTCACAGTAGGACTTGTCGTTGGGTACCATCTCGCCCCGGCCCGAGAATCCGATCGTCGTGCCGTAGAGCCGCCGGTATGAGTCCTTGAGCGCCACGCCATGACCGCCGAAGTCGGGATACGATTCGATGCCACCCATGAATCCATACGACGGCACTCCGCGTCCGCCCCAGACCTCGATGTGATATCCCCGTGGAAAGTCGAGCTTCCGGTTGTCGAGCCACCAGGGACAATAGAGGTGACCGCCGCCCACCCCGTCCTCATTGTGGGCAAAGCTGTCCATCAGCTTCGGAATGAAGCCCGCGACATCGGTGCCGGTGGTGTCGGTGAGATACTTGCCCACCACGCCGCTGGAGTTGGCCAGCCCCTGGGGGAACGCGGATGACTTCGAGTTGAGCAGCAGGCGGGCGGATTCGCAGGCGCTGGCGGCCAGCACCACCACCCGGGCCTGCACATGCTGATCGGCGCCGCTGGTCTTGTCGATGTACGACACGCCATTGGCTCGGCCATCGCTGCCCAGCGTCACTTCGCGCGCCATGGCGTTGGTGCGAAGCGTGAGCTTGCCGGTTTCGAGCGCCGGCCCGATCAGGACATTGGTGGACGAGAAATTGGAGTTGGTGCGGCAGCCGCGGTTGCACTGCCCGCAATAGTGGCACGCGGCCCGCCCGTTGTGAGGCTGGGTGATGATGCTGAGCCGGGCCGGGATACAGGTGACGTCCAGCGCATCGCATGCCTGCTTCACCAGCAGCTCGTAGCAGCGCGGCCTGGGCGCGGGCAGAAAGTGTCCGTCGGGCTCGTTGGGTAAATTCTCAACGCTGCCGAAGATTCCCACCAGGTCGTCCACCCGGTCGTAGTAGGGCCGCACGTCGTCGTAGGTGATGGGCCAGTTGTCGCCCAGCCCATCGATGCTCTTTCGCCGGAAGTCATTGGGCCCGAACCGCAGCGAAATCCGCCCCCAGTGATTGGTGCGGCCGCCCACCATCCGCGCCCGCCACCAGTCGAACGACGAACCCGGTGCCCGGGTGTATGGTTCGCCCTCGATATCCCAGCCGCCGATGCAGGCGTCAAACTCCCCGAACGGCCGCTCCTTGGTCGACGCGCCTCGCCTGGGTGAATCGTAGGGCCAGGCCAGCATCGCCGAGTCGGTGCTCATGTTGTCCCACGGGCCGCCGGCCTCGAGCAGGACCACGTTGGCGCCGGCCTGCGTCAGCGCATAGGCGGCCATGCCACCTCCGGCGCCGGAGCCGACGATGCAGACGTCGTAGACGGTCTGTTGGGGCAAGGTGATTAGGGGTTAGGGATTAGGGGTTAGCTCAGGACGAACACACGGTGATTGCCTGCCGCAGTCCTGCCTGCCAGTCCCGCGTCGGTATGAACTCATGAGCCAGGTAGCCGGTGAAGCCGGTCGCGGTGATGGCGCGGGCGATGGCGCCGTACTGAAGTTCCTGGTTGTCGTCCAGCTCGTGCCGGCCCGGGTTGCCGGCGGTGTGATAGTGCGCGATGTGCTGATGATGGTCCCGGATGGTGCGGATGACATCGCCTTCCATCACCTGCATGTGGTAGATGTCGTACAGCAGCTTGACCCTCGGTGACGCAACCGCTTCGGCGACAGCCACCCCGAACGCCGTCGTGTCACCCTGGTAGTCCTTGTGGTCCACCTTGCTGTTGAGCATCTCGACACAGAGCGTCACGCCGGCATCCTCTGCGCTGCGCTTCATCCGGTCGAAGCACTCCACCGCGTTGGCGATGCCCTCCTCCTCGCTCCGCCCATCCCTGTTGCCGAACAGGACGATGAGGTTGGGCACATCCGCCTTCACCGCGAGTGGCAACGCGGTCTCCACTTCCTGCACCATCACGTCGTGCACCGAGCGATCGCAGAGTCCCCGCGTCAGGTAGTCGGGCCGCCTGCTGGTGTTCCCCATCGAGCAGGTCAGCCCGTGATGCGCCACCACCGGCCACTGATCGGCATGGAGCAGATCCACCGCAACCAGCCCCATCTCCTTCGCCGCGACAGCGAACTCGTCCAGCGGCACATCGCTGAAGGGCCAGTAGCAGGCCGACTGCCTGAATCCGGTGGTGCGCGTGCCCGCTGCGTCCTCGCCATCCGGAGCCTGCGGGCAGGCGGCCGCGGGCAACGCGAGTCCCGCGGCCGCAGTTGCGCCCGCGAGTGCCGTCAACGCCCGGCGGCGATCCATATCCTGGCCCTCAGTCCCTGAGCCCCTTCAGATATTCGTAACTCACCCGAATGCTCTCCAGCGGATCGGCCGGCTCGTCGTGCTCCACGAAGTAATGCCTGATGCCGGCCTGGTCTCGCGCAGCAAAAATCCGGATCCAGTCGATGGCGCCCTCGCCCACGGCCACCATCCTGCCGTCACTGGTCATGTCCTTCACGTGCACCAGCGGAAAGCGACCGGGCCAGCGCCGGAAATAGTCCAGTGGATCCTTGCCCCCCTTGGTGATCCAGTAAATGTCCATCTCGAACTGGACCGCCGGATCGCACGCCTCCAGCAGTACATCGTACGGCAGCCGGCCTTCCACAAGGGCAAACTCGAAGTCATGGTTGTGGTAGGCAAACGTGACACCGCGCTGGCGCGCCTCGAGCGCCGCCTTGCTGAACAGCGCCGCAATACGCTCGAGGTCCGCAAGGCTGGCGCGATCAGCTTCGGCCAGCCACGCCACCACCAGGTAACGATGCCCTGCCGTCTCGGCGTCATCGAGCGTGGCGGCCCAGTTGTCGCGCACCGCTTCGATGGGGATGTGCGCTGCCGGTGCGGTGAGCCCGTTGGCGTCGAGGATCCTGCGGATCTCGGTGGCGGGGCGGTCGTAGTACCCCGCGAACTCCACTTCCCTGTAGCCGATGGCCGCGATCCGGGCCAGCGTACCCTCGAAGTCGTCCTTCAGCAGCGAACGTACGGTGTAGAGCTGCACGCCGATGCGGTCGAGCAACGCCGCCTCGCTTCCACACCCGCGCATGCTCGCCGGCAACGCCAGTGTAGCGAGCCCGGCGCCGGTCAGCGCCACGAACTGGCGCCGGTCAAAGTTCATTGCGCTTGATCAGTTCCACCGCGTGGTCCACCGCACGCGCGGTGAGGGCCATGTAGGTGATCGAAGGGTTCTGGTTGCCGGATGACGCCATGCAGGCACCATCGGTCATGAAGAGATTCTCGACATCCCACGCCTGATTCCAGCCATTCAGCACGCTGGTCTTCGGGTCGCGGCCCATTCGCGCCGTGCCCATCTCGTGAATGGTCTTGCCCGGCGGGTTGTCGTCCACATACGCGTTGATGTCCTTCGCTCCTGCGGCCTCCAGCATCTCGGCCGCAGTGACCGACATATCCTGCAACTGGGCCTTTTCGTTCTCGCCCCAGGCGCAGCTGATCCGGAGCGCGGGAATGCCCCACTTGTCCTTGAGTTCGGGGTCGATCGTGATCCGGTTGTCGGGATTGGGCAGGCACTCGCCAAATCCATAGAGTCCCATGCTCCAGCCGCCCGGCTCGAGCAGCGACTCCTTGAACTCGGCGCCGAAGCCCGCTTCCGCTCCGCGGCTCCACCAGCTGTCGCGGCCCGCACCGCCCTGGAAGCCGTAACCCCGGAGGAATCCCTTGTGCTGCTCCTTCACGTTGCGGAAGCGAGGGACGTAGACCCCGTTGGGACGCCGTCCGAAGGTGGTCTTGTCGAGGAACCCGTCGATCCGGCCCCGCGCGGCGCCACCCATCGTGTGGTCCATGAGATTGCGGCCCAGCTCGCCGCTCGAGTTGGCCAGCCCGTCGGGATAGTCACTGCTGCTGGAGTTGAGCAGCAGCCTGGCACTCTCGAGTGCGGAGGCGCAGAGGAACACCAGCCTGCCCTCGACCTCGAACTCTTCCAGGGTGTTGCCGTCAATAACCCTCACCCCGCGCGCCCGTCGGGTGGCGGAGTCGTGCAGCACTTCCGCCACTACGCTGTCAGGGCGCACGGTGAGCCGGCCGGTCTTCTTCGCTGCCGGCAGCGTGCTGCCGATACTGTTGAAGTAGGAGTGGGTGATGCAGCCGCGCTCGCAGGGACCGCAGTAGTGACACGCTGCTCGGCCGTTGTGCACCTTCGTCAGGATCGCCGCGCGTCCGATGGTGAGCACCCGGTCCCGGCCCCAGGTCCGCTGCAGCGCGTCGCGCACATGCTGCTCGACGCAGTTGAGTTCCATCGGCGGGAGGAACTGGCCGTCCGGCAGCTGCGGCAGTCCCTCGGGATTGCCGGTGATGCCGATGAACCGTTCGACATGGTCGTACCACGGCGCGATGTCGGCGTAGCGGATGGGCCAGTCGACGCCGTGGCCATCCTTGAGGTTGGCCTCGAAGTCGAGGTCGCTCAGGCGGTATACCTGACGGCCCCACATGATCGAGCGCCCACCCACCTGGCGGCCCCGCAGCCAGTCGAAGGGCTTCCCTTCGTCGGTGCTGTAGGGATTCTCGAGGTCGTTGACGAAGAACTTGGAGCCGTACTCGTCGCAGGCATAGCAGCGCCGCTGCACCGGCTGTTCCCGCTCCAACCGGGCGCGGTCGCCCCGTCCCCGGAACTTGACCTGCCATGGCTGCACGTGCTCGACATAGTCCTTGCTGGGAACGATGTCGCGCCCCGCCTCCAGCACGATGGTGCGAAGGCCCTTCTCGCACAGTTCCTTGGCAGCCCAGCCTCCGCTGATGCCGGAGCCGACGACGATGGCGTCGTACTTCTCCCGGCGGCGCATCAGGCGGGCCTCGCGCTGGACCCGGGCCGGGTCATGTCCTCGCAGCCGCCGTAGCGGCCGGGCCAGATCTGGAACTTCAGCACGTCCTTCATGACCCGCTCGGACGTGAACCAGCCGAAGAGGGTCAGGTACTTGAACTCCCACCACGCGCCTGATGCGGAGTCCTTGGCCCCTCTGGGCTGGGCTTCGAGTGCGCGTGCGGTGGCGGGGAGCGTTGCCGGTGTGGTGTCGATGGCGGCGAGACCGGTGAGCAGGAGATCGCGGTCGGCCGGCGTGAACCACTCGGCGAGAAGCAGATCGATCAGTTCGACGCACCCCACATCGAGCGCACCGGGCGTTTCAGTGCGGGGCATCACCAGATCGGCGATGCGGGCGATGGCCTCGGCAGCCTCCCGGCTCAGCACCCGGAACGCTCCGCCCGACGTGCGGCGGTGCGCGTCGAGGCCCACGGCCCAGAGCCGTTCGCCTGGCAACGATGCCAGCGCCGACGTGGCACCGAGCGAGCCCAGCAGGCGAATTACGTCACGTCGCTGCATGTGACCTCGGTGAGAAATCCTGATGCAACTTGGCCGCAGGGCGCCGAGGCCGCTAGGGCCTCCCCACTTCCCACTTGTCCCCTTACAGTTCGCTCATGCATATCACCCTCGAAGCCTGCGTTGACACCGTCCAGTCGGCCGAGACCGCCGAGGCCGGTGGTGCCGACCGGGTGGAGCTGTGCGACAGCCTGGTGGAAGGTGGAACCACGCCCAGCGCCGGTATGATGGCGGAGACCGTGGCTCGACTGCGGATACCGGTGTTCGCCATCATCCGTCCCCGCAGCGGCGACTTTCTCTACGGATCGCTGGAGATGGCGGTGATGCTGCGCGATATCGAGGTGGCGCGCGCGTGCGGTGTGCTGGGCATCGTCACTGGCGCACTCACTCCCAATGCCGCTGTTGACCGCGACCGAACCCGTGCACTGGTGGAAGCAGCGGCACCGATGCCGGTGACGTTTCATCGGGCGTTCGATGCGTGCCGCCGGCTGGAGGAAGCGCTCGAGACCCTGGTGGAGCTGGGTATCGCCCGGATCCTGACATCGGGCCAGGGGGCTACCGCGCTCGAGGGCAGTGCCATGATCCGGCGGCTGGTTGAGCAGGCCGCTGGGCGGATCGGCATCATCGCCGGCGGCGCCGTCCAGAGCGACCACGTCGCGAAACTGGTAGCCGATACCGGCGTTCGTGAAGTCCACGCCCGCGGCGCGGTGCCGGTGCCCAGCCCCATGATGTGGCGCCCCGATACGGTGTCGCTGGTCAAGCCGGTGCTCGACCGCGACGTCCGCCTGGTCACCGACGAAGGCGAAATGCGCCAACTGCGCGATGCCCTTGGATAGCGCGCACTTACCGCCTTACCGCCCTACCTCCTTACCGAGTGCACTCCCCCCTTCCTTGAATCCACACTCACCGTAATCGCCCCGCTTCCCTGCACGATCCACCGGACCGTCTCGGTCGCCATGCCCGCAACATTGTCCACCTCGATCCGCTCCGGATTACGCCGCTGCTCCACCGCGACGTTCTGCAGCGGGTCGGTGACCCGGAATCCGGCCAGCACCTGGCGCCCCGTGAGCGTCACGTAGTCCGGACGGGTGATGTGGTGCTCCAGATCCTGCTGGGTGTGGGTGGGAATGATCCGACGATTGGCGATGATGGCAGTCACTTCCGACAGCCCGTTGCCCAGTGCACGCACCGTCACCGAGTCCACTTCCACCCGCGGCATCTGGTCCGCATGATAGAGCGTGAACGCCATGTTGCGGTGCGCCTCAGCCGGCAGCAGAAATGCGGGTATGGCACGGGTGTACTGCTTCTTGTAGCCGCCGACCTCGATGGGACCGTACTCGGGATGGTCCACCGCCTTCCACGGCACGAATGCCTCACCCAGCAGTAGCAATCGGTCGAAGCGCATTTCATCGGAGTCGTAGCGGTCGCGCCGGGTTTCCTTCTGGAAATAGCCGAAGTCGCTCCACAGCTCATTGCTGAACGTGACCACGCCTCGAGAGCCATAGAACCAGTCCAGCTCACCGCCCCACACCGTGTACAGATCCTTCCAGACCACCATGTAGCGATATCCGGGCAGGATCTGCTCTCCGATCTCGCCGATCCGGTCAAAGACCCGCACATCCTGGGGCCGGAACTCGTCCTGCCGCATTCCCGGGCCACGCAGGATCATGCCGCCGGAGTTGTGGTAGCTCTGGGCGCCGGCGATGTTCTCGTGCGACATCACGAAGTCCACCACCGCCCGGGTTTCGGGCAATGAGAGCGCGTAGGCATCGGATCCGCCCTGCACGTACTGCGGCTGCCAGCGCCAGGGCCAGTTGCGGTTGGGATCGTAGAATCCCTCGCCGTCCTCGTTCACCCGGCCGTCGCCGTCGTTGTCGCGGCCCTCGGCGCCCAGCATCTCCCATTCTCCCGGCTGGTCCGGCAGTGCGCGCACCATGTAGCGCGGGTCTTCGGGTGACGTAATCCACCGCCCGTTGGGATCGCGCCGGCGCATGCTGGTGATGTGGCCATCGCCGTCGAGGTCGTCGTATCCGTCCTCGTTGAGTTCCCCGTCATTGTCGTTGTCGCGCTCGCCCAGGCCACTGCGGGGCGAGTTCGGGTTGTTGGGCTGCTTGAGGAAGTTGTCACGACCGTCGGGATTGATCGTCGGCACGATATAGAACGTCTTGTGCGCAAGCAGCGAGTCCACCGCGGGAACCTGCCCCGCCATCTCGCACAGCCACCATGCGGTGTAGAGCGCGATTTCGCTCCCCTGCACCTCATTCGAGTGGATATTGCCGTCGATGTACATCGCCGGCTTGGCGTCGGCCGCGCCAGTGCGGAAGTCGGTGACGGTGATGAGCCAGAGGTCGCGTCCCTCGATGCTCTTGCCAATGCTGCTCACGCGGCAGCGATCGGGGTGGGCGGCCTCCAGCTTCCGCGCCAGCTCCCCCAGGGTAGCGTGGTCGTAGTACCGGTCCCAGGTGATCACCACCTTGGGATTGGTTGGCGCACCCAGGGCAGCGAGCGAGCCCTGCTGTGCGATGAGCGCATCGGGAGCAACGCTGGCGGCGAAGTACGCGAGCGCGAAGGCCGCGGCGACTCGATATGAACGGCGCATGGTCGGGGCCCTCAACGAAGCGTGATGGTCTGGGTGGCGCTGCCCGTAACGGGGCTCTGGGCGGTGAGTGTCACCCGCGAACCGGCGGACCCGCGCACCAGCCACGTGTGCTCCACCCCTGCGCCGCTTCCCGGCAACGGCTCGAGCAGATCCTGCCGCCGGCCGCCGACAATCGTCGCACCGTCCGGCACCGCGAGCTGCACTCGCACCGGCCTTGGCATCCGCAGCCGGATTCCTACTTCGGTTGAGCTCGGCAGATACCCGTCATTGGCGATTTCGGCCCGGATGCGGAACAGTCCGCTGCCCAGCGCCTCCACCCGCACTTTGCGGATCGACACGGCGGGCAGCAGTGACACCAGCTCCTTCACGAACTCCGCCTGCCCCGCGGCGATGGTGTCAAGCATGGCCGCCGGCGGATTGGTCAGCGCATACGGACGGAAGCCTCCCAACTCGACCACCTGGCCCGGAAAGTCCGGATGGTCTATCGCATGCCAGGCAATCACTGACTCGGGCGCGTAGCGATCGAGCCACTTGATCGCCTTACGCTGCGCCTCGAGCGGATCCTTCTTCTTGTCGTCCCCACCGCCACCTCGCCCCGCTCTTCCACCCGCTCTCGCCGAGTCCGCCTTGGTCGAGTCAGCTTTCTCTACCGGCACACCATCAACTTCATCGTTCTTTTCATCGACTTCATCGGTGGACGTGGATGCGGACCACACGCTCGATCCGAACGCCCACCGTCCCACGTGGAAGTAAGCCCAGCTCAGCGGATCACCGCCCCAGGCCGGCACCTCGGCCCCGGCCTTGATGCCGGTGATGTCGCGGAATCGCCGGGCGACCTCCGCCATCCACGGTTCGTCATCCTTGAGGATCGCGCGCAGCGGACCGCCGGCGGAGGTTCCCGGCCGGGTACCTTCAGTGGGGAGCGCCTTCCCCTCCCATGCCTTGATGAGATTGTCCTCGGGACCCAGCACGTAGATCGCCGCGATGCCGGGATGGTCCACCATCACTTGTCCAATCGCGCGCGTCTCGGCGGCTGACATGGTATGGGGGCCGGATGCCTCGCCAAAATCCGGATAATCGTAGGAGAAGTTGTCGCCGACGTTGACACCACCGGCGGGATCCTCGTTCCACTTCTCGTCGCCATCGTTGTCGCGACCTTCGGTGAACATCCGGAAGCGGCCCCGATCACCCTTGGACCGATCGCCCTTCCGCATCAGGCGCGCATCGGCCGAATCGGCGAGCCAGTCGCCGGCGGGATCCTCCACCCGCATCATTGCGATCACCCCATCGCCGTCGAGGTCTTCGGGCCCATCCTCCTCGAACGCGCCGTCATGGTCGTCGTCCACCCGCTCCTGGTTGCGGATAGACTCCATCAGCGGCCGGGTGAACATCGCCTCTGCCGCGTCGGGATTGGCCCTCGGCAAGAGGTAGATGGCCGAGCGCTCCAGCGCCGAGCGCACCGTGGTGTCGCTGGCGTAGGCAGCGGCGAGGCGCTCGGTCACCCGCAGTGCCACCTCACTGCCCACCACGTGGGGGCCGTGGGCATTGGCGATGATCAGCAGCGCGGGACGCTCCTCATCACTGGCGCTGCCCAGTCGCACCAGGGTGAGTGGCCGCCCACCCGCCGAAGTGCCGACGGTACTCACAGATACCAGGCGCGGATGCTGCCGCGCGAGATTGTCGAAGGCGGCCCGGAGCGCCCGGCCATCGTGGTAGCCGGGGGCGGGAGACTGGGCATGGAGGACGGGAGCGAGGCACGCGGCTGACAGCGCCGCCACGCCGATGCGGGCGAACAGGGTCGGAAGAGTCATCCGTTGCGTGTCGAGGTGGGACCGAATGGCCGGGGGAGGCCGGTCGGGGAAAGTGGGGCGACGAGTCGCGAGGCGCAAGGCGCAAGGCGCGAGGCGCGAGGCGCAACGCGCGAGGGGGCGAAGCAAAGTGGCGGAGCGCCCATTCGGCACCCCGCCACCTTCGCTTCAAACTCGAGACTCGAGGCTCGAGACTTGCGCCTCGCGAATTAGTCTTGCACCACGATCAAGTACCGCGACCCGGCCCAGAAGTTCTCCGGCTCGGCGATGTGGATCTGGCCCTCGACCTTGTTTCCATCCTCGACCGCATTGGCGAGGAACTGGGAGTTCTGGCGAGAGATGATCTTGTACTCCTTCTCCGGATCCGGGAGCGTCAGCACCGTGTCGTTCATCCGGTGCAGCACCTGGAAGCCGGTGCCGTTCAACTCACGCGCCGGGAGCAGGCGGGTGCCGCCGAAGACCAGGAACTTCGATCCCTCCTTGATGGCGACGCCCTTCTCGATCAGCTCCTTCTCGGTGCCGACCGCGTAGTACACCGTGTTCATGGTGTCCACCAGCGCCTGCTTCTCGGTCTCGACCATCGTCTTCTGCGCCGTCACGGTGTCCAGATTGGTCTGGAGCGCGACGATCTGCACCTTCTGGCTGTCGATCTGCGCAATGTATTCGGCCTGCTGCTTCTCGATGGTGGCCTGCATCTCGTTGATGGTGCCCTGGTAGCGCTCGATCTGCGCAACCAGCCGCGAATCCTTCCGCTCGATCGTGGCGAGCCGCTCCTTGGCCGCTTCGAGCGCATCCTCGCTGGCCTGCAGCCGGGTGATGGCGTCGCGAATCTTGCCCAGCACGACCGTCCGCTGGTCGTTGGCGCTGGCGCCAGCCTCACCGGCAGCGACCGGGTTGGCACCCAGGTCCTTGACCTTGGCCAGCTCGGCGTTGATCGAGCTCACCATCTCCGCGTTGTACAGCACCTCATTCAAGAGGCTGTCCTTCTCCGCTGCCACGCGGGTGTTCTCGGCAAGCGCCGCGTCGAGCTTCTTCTTGTCAGCGCAGCCCACTGCCACCAGGGCCACCATGGCCAGAACCAAATACTTGCGCATATACGGGATCCCCCTCGGGTCAACGCGCCCGACCGGCCGACTCCCCAGCCGGCTGCCGAACGCGCTTCTACTACTGGCCCTAATCTAGGAAGCGTCAACGTTTCGTGTCGTGACGGCCATCACAGGGATCAGGGGTCAGGGATCAGGGGTCAGGGATCAGGGGCCAGGGATCGGAGCCGAGGGCTGTGGCCCTGATCCCTGATCCCCGGCCCCTAACCCCTAGCCGTTATACAGCACCCCTTCCCCTTCCTTATAAAGCGCCAGCACTGCCCGGGCCTCGGCCCGGAGCGGCCCTGCCTCGAACACCACCCCACGGGCCGCCAGGTAGCGGTGATCCTCGGGCGAGACCGGGCCCTCCTCGAAGCCCAGTTCGCGGGCATCCACCCCATGGGCGGCGAAGCTCACTCGCCGCACCCCGCTCCAGAGCGCCGCACCCATGCACATGGCGCAGGGCTCGCAGGACGTGAACAACTCGTGCTCGGGCAGCCCGGGCCCATGGAGTGTAAACGATTCCAGCCGGCGTCCCGCCAGCGAGAATGCCACCATCTCGGCGTGGAGGGTGCAGTCGTGCGCCGGGACCACGAGGTTAACGCCCACCGACACCAGCCTGCCGCTCTCCCGCTCGAAGATCGCCGCGCCGAATGGCCCGCCGGTCCGGTGCTCGACGTTCTGCCGCGACAACTCGACAGCGAGCGCCATCCGCTCGGCGTCGGAGGCGTACGTGGCGCCCCAGTCCACCTTGGAGCCGACCCAGGACGGCAACTCATAGCGCGCCGAGAGCACTGGCTTCATTGAAGTCCGCAGGGTGGTAGTGTTATTGTGGCCGGAGAGACAGAGGCCTCCGAAGCTGGAGCCATCAGCTTCATCGCTTTACCCATCAGCTTCATCTGTGGACCGGCATGTCCATCGATTGATAGTCCGCCGGTACCACGAACTTCGCATCGTCCACCGGACCCGGCGTGATCTCGGTGACCTCCATGAGCACGTTGCCGCTCTTCGGGTCCCGGATCCGCAGTGTGAAGAAGTCCTGCAGCTCCTCGGCCCACGCAGGAATCCCCTTCTGCGACGCGCTACCAGCGAACGTTCCCATTCCGCGGGCGCCGCACAGCTCGGCGGCATTGCCCGTGCCATCGTCCACCAGGACGATATCGCATTTTCTCCCCGCCACCTCGGCCGTCTCCCCGGTGCGCGAGACCTTCGGCTCCGGCGCCCCGGCGCTCAGCTCCTCCATGTCCAGCGACTGGCGCATCACCATCTTCTGCTCCGGCATCACCATGAGCATCTGCTTGGCGTCGTTGTCGAGGATGGTGTACATGGACATACCGTTCATGTTCATGTCGGTCCGGACCCGGTTGCCCTTGACGAACATCTGGGCTGAGTGGGCCTGGCCGCCAATGGGCATCGACATCGTGATCTGGCCCTCAAAGGCCTTCTGGGCCGCGAGCGGGGCAGGCAGGGCGAGTATGGCCAGGGCAGCGACAGCGGCGATTCGGCGCACGGGATCCTCGGGACAGTGGTAGGTGTTTCCAGGCACACGTCACCCAAGAATAGCCGGACGTGGGGATTATAGGGATTCTGGGACGCAGATTACGCAGATTGGGATATTGCGATGTCGCCGATGGTACGTCGAACGGCTGCCTTCCTCTCCCGCGCGGATTCGATCTTGTAGTTTTTGGGGCTGCAACAACTCATCGCGTGATCCCACAAGAACAAGCGCGCCGACGATGGCGCGGCGCGACTCACCCTCCCGGTGCTGGAGCCTCCAGCGAAATCGCTGTGTCCAAATCAGCGTAATCTGCGTCTCAGCATCTGCGAAATCTGCGGTTGCAGTTGCTGTTCATGGCTTTCCCCCTCCACCACCCACCATTGCAGGAACCACGAACATCGCTCCCAACGTTCCCGCGACAGTACCGCCCACCGTCGCCAGCGCGATGGACCCGAAGAGGCTCGCCGAGTCAGTCCCGATCGCCAGTGGCAGCAGGCTGGCCAGCGTGGTGAATGTCACCAGCACGATCATCCCCGACCGTTCACCCGCGGCATCCACCACATCCTGCACACTGAGCCGCCGAGCCCCCGGGCCGCGAAGGCGCCGCTTCTCCAGCGCGGCATCGACCAGGAGAATCGCCTGGTTCACCGCGAGCCCCACCACCAGGATCACGCCCACGGCGGCCTCCCGCGCGAATGCTTCCTCCGCGATCCAGAACGCGGCCACCACTCCGCCCAATGATACCGGCAGACTCAGGAACACGATCGCAGCAGCCCACACCGAGTCGAATACCATCGCCACCGCCAACACCACCAGCAGCACGCCGATGCCGAACACCAGCCACAGCCCCTTGTTGCTGTCGTCGCGCTCCCACTCGAACGTCTGGTCGCCCACCCAGTAGCCTGGCGGCACGCTGATGGCTTCCATGAAGGCATCGTGGGTACGCTGAGCCAGCTTGGGCGGGCCCCGGAACTCGTAGCCCACGATCCGGACGTATTGCTGGTCCTCTCTGCTGATCGATGAAAGCCCTTCCACCTCTGACACCGTCGACACGTCGCCCAGCCGCACCGGCGATCCCAGCGGGCTCGGCAGCATTGCCTCCGAGAGCTGCGCCAGCGTGCGATCACGTGCGCCACTCCGCTTGAGCATCACATCGGTTTCCTCGCCACCCACCTCGATCCGCTGTGCCCCGACGGCACCCCGGACCTCGCGCGCCACCGCCTGGCCAAAGTCCTGGGCGGTAAGCCCGTAGCGGGCCAGTGCGACGCGATCCGGCTCCAGCACCACCGACACAGCGCGTTCGCGCGAGTAGAAACTGCCCATGTTGATATCGACGTCGCGCACCCTGGGGATCCGCTCCAGCCGGCGTTTCAGGTCCATCGCCAGCTGCTCCACTCCATCGTATGAGTAGCCCAGCAGTTTGATCCGATAGTTCGAGACGCCGCCTCCACCACCGCCGCCATAGAAACCGGGCCCTCGGCCCTGCACCGATACCCGTGCCCCACCGATCAGGAGTGCCCGCTGGGTCAGCGCCTCCTGCAATTCGTAGGGAAGCGGGCCCATGCCGGCTTCGTTCTCGAACACCACCTGCATGTACGCGCCATCCGGTGACCCGCGGGTTTCGACGTGCTCCACTCCCGGTACACCTACCGCCAACGCCTCGAACTCCCGCATGCCCCGATCGACGCTCTCGGGATCCGAGCCGCGCGGGAAGTAGAGGCTGGCTGAAAGCACCGTTCGCTGGCCGTAAAAGAACGCGCCAAAGCTGGACTTGGGCACCTTCTTCACGAAGGCCCATGCCATGAGGCCCACGAAGCCGGCGGCAATCATTAGCGTCGCCCAGCGCCAGCGTGTCAGCCCGCGAACGATTCGCTCATAGAACCGCCGGCTGCGAGGCCATCCGGACTGATGCATGCCGTGACCCTCGCCCAGCGCCGGGATCATGATGACCGACGCCGCCACGGACCAGCCGAGTGCCAGCGCGAATGCGGCGGCGAACGGAATGAACGTGGCGCGGGCGTTGCCCTGGAGATACAGGAACGGAAAAAGCACCACGGCGGTGGTAAGTGTGGCGCCTACCACCGCGGGAAGGATGCGCCGGCTGGCGGCCGCCCGGCCGCTGACGGTGTCGGGCGCGTCCCGCATCTGCTGCACCACCACCAGGCCGTTCTGCACCAGAATCCCGATGCCCATGCCGAGGCCCGCGAGCGTCAGCAGGTTCGCCGGAATGTTCAGCAGGAAGAGGCCGAGCGCCGTGCCGGCGATCGCCACCGCGGCGCTCCCCATCACCAGTGCCACTGACCGCGCATTGCGGAGGGTCAGGGCCAGCACCAGCAGCACTGCCACGAAAGCGATGGATCCCCGCAGCACCAGTTCCTTCAACTGTTTGGCCAGGTCCACGCTTTCGTCGCTCTGCAGCCGCACCTGCACCCCGGCCGGGAGCTCCGGTTCGGTGGCACGCACCGCCTCGCGCACCGCCGCAGCGGTCTTGATCGCGTCGGCGCCAGGAAGGCGGGAGACCATCAGCCCCACCGCCGTACGGCCATTCATGCGATAGAAGTAGCCTCGGTCATCTTCCTCCGGGCGAATCGTGGCGAGGTCGCCCAGCCGGTGCACCAGTCCGCCCGGCCCCACCACCGGCTGCTCATCCAGTTCGGCCAGCACCGCGGGCTGGTCCTCGATGCGCACCGCTAGCTGAAAGGCACCTTCGCTGTGCTCGCCCACAGCCCTGACGAATCGGGAGTCGGTGAGCGCCACTCGCAACGCCTCCGGCGCGATGCCCAGTGCCCGCAACCGATCGCCATCGTACGCCACCGAAATGCCGATGCTCGCACCGCCCTGCGGTCTCACCCCGGCGACGCCTTTCGTTGCCGAAATGCGGGGCACCAGCTGCTCGTCGGTGATGTCCTTGAGAGCCCCCGGCGTGTACGGTCCTGACACGATGAACCGCAGCAGCGGCTCTTCCTCGAGGCCATCGGGCACGTAGTTGGAGACACTGGGACCACTGGAGCCGGCAGGCAACTCCGGGCGGAGCACTTCGAGCCGCTCGAGGATATTGAGGCGGGCGAGCTGGACATCGGTGCCCGCGTCCAGCTCGACCTGGATCTGGGCGCTGCCCTCGGAGGATGTGCTTTCGGACGACTTGACGCCGCGCACCGGCTGGATCGCCGCCTCGATGGGCGACGTGAGATACATCTCCACCAGCTCGGCAGCGGCACCAGGCCACTGGGCGTCCACGCTGAGTGTCGGCAGCTCAACCTGGCCCCGCGTGGCCAAGGGCAGGCGGGTGAAGGCCACGCCTCCCGCGAGAAGCAGCGCAATGCTGCTGGCCCAGACGACGGCCGGACGCTCAGTCGCCCATCGGATCATCCGTCTATCCGTCCTGCCGTCTTGCCGTCTTGCCGTCTTGCCGCCCTCCGCTCCACCGCCGCGTACGCGGTCGGCAGCAGGAAGAACGTCACCAGCGTGGCGCTGACCGAGCCGCCGATCACGCCGGCGGCAAGCGGCTGGTAGAGTTCGCCGCCACTGCCGAAGCCGAACACCAGCGGCAGCACGCCGGTCACAGTGGTGAGTGAGGTCATCGCGATGGCGCGGAGCCGCTGGTGGCCGCCCAGGAGCACCGACTCGTCGATCCCGTGGCCTGCGGCCCGGAACCGGCGGATGGCGTCGAGCTTGACGACCGCGTCGTTGTCGGCGATGCCGATCATCACGATGATGCCGATGAGCGAGACCGCGTTGAGGCTCTGCCCGGTGAGCCAGAGCAGCAGGATGCCTCCGGCACCAGCCAGTGGCACGGTCAGCATTACTACCAGCGGAGTGCTGAAGCTGCTGAACTCACCGGCAAGCACCAGGAACACGAGCGCCACCGACAGCACCGCCACCAGCAGCAGTTCGCGAGTGGTACGCTGCTGTTCTTCGTCGGCGCCCGTCACTTCCCATCGCATGCCTGCCGGCACCTCAACGCGCTCGAGTGCCTCACGCACGTCGCGTGACGCCCGGGCGGTACCACCTGCTTCGACCACTGCTTCCACCACCGCCACCGGACGCTGCCCGACCCGTACCACTTCCACTGGTGCGCGAGTCTCCTCAACCGACACCAGCTGGCCTACGGGAATCCCTTGCACCGGCGTCCTGAGCGCGGCAGCCAGGTTCTCGTTGGCGCTGCCGGCCAGCCGCACCCTGATGGGAGTGCGCCGGTCGGTCTCGCGTAGTTCGCTGGCCTCGACGCCACCCAAGCCGCCGGCCAGTGCGTCGGCCACGGCATCGACCGAGATGCCCCGCTCGGCGATGCGCTGCCGTTCCAGCGCGATCTCCACCTGCGGCTGGGTGCCGGCGTAGCCGTCACGCACGTCGGCCAGCCTCGGCAGGGAGTCGAGCGCTGCCCTCACGGTCGCGGCGAAACTCTCGGCTTCGTCCGCCCGTGCAGCCGAGATCTCCACCCGCACCAGCCGCCCCTCGCGACCGATCAGGCTGCCGAACTCCGACTGTCCCGCGAGGTCGAGCGCCAGCGCACCGCTCGCCAGGTCGGGCACCGCGGCGCGGAGTCCTTCGGCAAATCGCTCGGCAGACGTGCCGTCGGGCACCGGAATCAGGATCTGCGCCGTGGCCGAAGTGCCGGGGTCGGCGCCGGCCAGTACCTCTTCGTCGGTGGCCAGGCCCACACGGGCATACACATCGGTGGCACCGAGCTCCCGCGCCGCGTCTTCGATACGCGCTGTCTGCTCGGTAGTGGTCTCGATGGCGCTGCCTTCAGGGAGCCGCAGTTCCGCCACCACCGTGCCTTCGTCCACCTGCGGCAGAATCTCCCGCGGCAGCCGCAGCGCCACCAGTGCCGTAATCACCACCACGGCGAACGCCATGCCGAAGACCTCGCGCGGATGCGCCAGCGACCAGCGCATACCGCGGTCGTACCAGGCGGCGAGGCGGTCCCCGAGTACCGAAAGGCGGTCGAGGCGGTCAGCGCGGTCGACATCTTCGCTGGTCACCGACCGCCTTGTCCCCCCTGACCGCCTTGACCGCCCTATGATCATCACCGGCATCAGCGTCAGCGCCAGCAGCAGCGACGCCGCCAGCGAGGTCACCACGCTCAACGAGAGATCCCGGAACAGCGCCGCTGCCAGCCCCCGTACGAACACGATCGGCCCGAACACCAGCAGGGTCGTCAGCGTGCCTGCGATCAGCGGGCCGGAGACCTCGGAACACGCCTGCCGCGCAGCGTCGGCTATCGGCATTCCCTGTTCACGGAGCCGGCTGGTGGCTTCCGCCACGACGATGGCGTTGTCCACCAGCAGGCCGACGCCTAGCGCCAGTCCGCCGAGCGAGAGGATGTTGATGCTCACGTCGAGCATCTGCAGCACCACCAGCGCCATCAGTACCGACAGCGGGACAATCAGGCCGATGGCAAGGGAACTGCGCCAGTCGCGCAGGAACAGCAGGATTACCAGCAGCGACAGAATCCCGCCCAGGAAGATTTCCTGGATCAGGTTGCCCAGTGCAGCGGTGACGAAGTCGGCCTGGGCCGCTACCAGCGTCATGCTGAACTGGGGAAACTCCTCTTCCAGCGCACCGATGGACTCCATGATGCCTTCGGTGACCTGCACCGTGTTGCTGCCGGCGTCCTTGTAGACCACGAGGCCGACCGCCGATGCACCATCGAGCCGGGTGAGCGTCCGCGGATCGGCGGCGGCCACGCGTACAGTCGCCACGTCGGCCAGCTGGACCCCACTGCCGGCCGGGCCGATCGGCGTCATGCCGACCTGTTCCGGGCTGGTGAACTCGGTGAGCGCCCGCACCGAAAAGCGGAACTGTCCTCGGCGGATGGTGCCGCCAGGCGCGCTCTGGTTGGCGGAGCGGATGGCGGTGGCAATTTCCTCGGGCGAGAGTCCCAGCGCGCGCATCCGCTCGGGATCCACGTCCACCCGGATCTCATCTTCCGGTGCGCCCACCACCGCTACGCTGGCGACGCCGTCGAGCTGCTCCAGCCTTCGGCTATGGACATCGAGCGCCGTGCGAGCCAGCGAGCGGAGATCGCCTTCGCCGGTGAGTGCCAGCACCGCGATGGGCCGTTCGCCCGGGTCGCTTGTCAGGAGTGTTGGTCGTTCGGCGCCGTCAGGGAGAGCTTCGCGGGCATTATCGAGCTGCTCGCGCACCCGGAGCACCGTGCTGGCCATGTCGGTGCCCCACGCGAACTGCGCGGTCGTGGTCGCCTCGCCATTGCGGCTAACGGAGCGAAGCTCCAGCAGACCCGGTGTCGCCGAGAGCGCCTGCTCCAGCGGCTCGGCCACGAAGCGCGACACTTCGGTGGCGGCGGCACCGGGGTACGCCGTGCGGACCGTGAGCACCGGCAGGGTGACGTCGGGCAGCAATGAGACCGGCAGCCGGGTGAGCGACACCGATCCCAGCAGCACCACCGCGATGGTCGCGGCGACGGTGGTGACGGGACGTGAGATCGAGTAGGCGGAGAGCGACATGTAGTCGAGAGTTGAGAGTAGAGAGTTGAGAGTTGGCTCTTAGCTCTCGACTCTCGACTCTTGACTCATGACTACCTTCACCGGCGCGTCATGCGTCAGCGTCAGGTGCCCCTCAACCAGCACCGTGTCGCCCACCGCCACCGGGATCTGGCTGCTGGCGGAGTCGGGAAGCACTTCAGTCTCCCGGCCGTTGCTGCGCCCGGGATTGATGTACACCCACTGGGCCCGGCCGCCCTTCACCACGAACACCAGCGGGCGACCGCTGCGCTCCACCACCGCGCTGGCCGGCACCAGGATTCGATCGTCGAGTCGAGTGGATTCCAGCCGCACCTCGGCGGACATGCCCGGACGGAGGACGCCATTGCTGCGAAAGCGCACCAGCGCCCGGCCAGCACGGGTGACGGTGTCCACCAGTGGAAGCACCGCCGCAACCCGGCCGGTGATCTCCCGGCCAGGGGCTGCGGCCGAGGTGATCAGTGCCGTGCCACCTGAGCGGATGAGCGGAAGATCGTGCTCCAGCACCGAGGCCTCGATTTCGAGATCGTTCACATCGACAACGGTAGCGATGGCATCGCCAGCGGCGACCCGGGTGCCGGGAGCCACATCGACGCGATCCACCACGCCGGTGAAGGGCGCGCGGATTACGGCCCGCTCGCGCTCGAGCTTTGCCCGGTCGAGACTGATCCGGGCGGTCTCGAGGCCCGAACTGGACGCCACGGCAGCACGTCGCTCCGGGCTGGGCGCCTGTCCTGATACCACCGAGTCGGGAATGATTACGCCGGCGTAGCGAGCCTCGGCCTCGCGGACGGCGGCCTCGGCGGCGGCGACTTCGAGATCGAACGGCTGGGGATCAAGAGCCACGAGCAGCTGGCCCCTGGTAACCCGCTGCCCCGGCTGTACCGGCACCCGCTGCACCGTGCCGGTGGCCTCGGCGCGGAGGCGTGCGACGGCGTCAGAGCGGACCTGGCCCCGGGTCGCAACCGTGAGGACCAGGTCGGCCCGCTGGACGGTGTCGCCGACGACAGGGAGGGAGAGCGTCGAGCTGCTGGATGCGGCGGTCGAGTCGGCGGAGGTTTCGTCCCCTTCGCCGTCCTTGCAAGCGGCGAGGGAGAGAGCCAGCAGCAAGGTGGCGACCAGCGGGCGTCCGGCGTCCATCGGCGCTCCCGTAACGGGGGTGACGGATATCTGGGGTTACAGGGTCAGGATGCGCCGAGGGTCGGGAGGGACGCAGCGGCGCGAGGCCCCGAGACAATATGTGGGGAAATGGTCAATTGTGCGTCAATGCATTGCTCACCGCTCAACTCGCCACACCGTGATATACGGATACCCCTCGTCCCCTGTCCCGGTGGTCACCACCCTATCGTCTCCGACCCACTCCGGGTACTCGTCGAGCTTCCATGGGGTGACGAGCGTGCCCCGCCAGATCCCCTCGGGAGAAAACACGTCGTAGTGCCGAGTCTCAGCACCGGGCACGAAAATCGGCACCCACACATTGCCGGCGCCATCAGCGGTGAGCCCGGGCATCGGCTCGGCTTCCGCCGGTATGTCGGAGAAGTTCATCACCTGGTTGACCGTGGCCTCGCCCACCTGCTCCCGCACATTCTCGGTCACTTCGTCGTAGCGCGCGCGACGGGCCTCCTCCGGCCGCTCGACCGGCGTCCAGCTCCGGCGGACCACCCGGATCGAATCGCCCTCGAAGGTGCGTTCCAGGTATTCGTATCGTCCGGTCCAGCCTCGAAGCACGGTGCCGGCCGGCGTGATCGCGGTGACGTCGTACGGCTGGTACGGAATGCTGTAACTCATGCTGCCGCCCTCGATCACGAACCTCCAGAGTTTCTGGGGCGGCCCGATCCGGGGGAGCATGACCGTATCAGTCTCGCCCGAGCGCACGTCAATCCGCACAAAGGCACCCGATGCGGTGGAATCGGTGTCGTGGGAAGTGCGCACATACACCCGCCCGCTGTCATCACTGAATACGGCGGCATAGTGGCAGCATGGTGCGGGGTAGGTATTGAGCAGCGTTCCAGCAGAGTCGAATACGGTGAGCCGGGCCAGCCGGGGGTCGTCCACCACGATGTAGCCGCCAAAGGCGATTGGGTTGACACTCTGATACTCGCCCGGCCCCTCGCCCTGACGCCCGACCTGCCGGACCAGGGTGCCGTCCAGCTCCAGCAGTCGGAGCGACGCCGGACTGCTTTCTTCCACCAGCAACCGCCCCGCCCCGTCGAGCGTGACGTTGGAGGGCGACACGATCGCGCCGGCGGTGTCGTCGCTTCCTTCCAGCTTCGCGATCTCGACGATCCGCCACTGTCCGCTTGAGTCGCTCCAGTCGGTGGGTGTGGTATTGCTGACCGTGACCACACCGGTCGCCGACGTGTCAACCGTATAGCCGACGCTCGCCTGGGAATCAGCGCAGGCAGCGAGCAACACAACCGTACCAGCCAACCATCCCCGTATCCGCATTTCCTGTCCCTTTCACGCAGTTGCGGTTCCCCTCACGTAGTTGCAGTCCCGCTGTCTCATTCCCGCACAATCGTGTACCTCACCACCCTCGGCAGCCCCTCGGAATCCTCCTCGCGGACGTAGACCGCGTCCCGTCCCCAGGCTGCCTGCCAGGCCGGAATCAGTCCCGGCGCATTCACCCGTCCCAAGTACACGCCCGTCGAATCGAACACGTCGAACCGGGTCAGCGACGAGTCGGCGTCGAGTGTGACCCAGATGGCACCGGTGGCGTCCTGGGCGATCGCTGCAAATGCCGACAGGTGGGAGGGAATGTCGTCCCTGGACATCTGCCTCCGAACCTGGACTTCGTCCGTGCCACCTTCGATGATCGGCGCGATTCGCGCCTCGTACGCCCGATCGCGCCGGTCGTCTTCCAGGGGCTCGGCGGTCCACGCCCTCCCGAACACCGCCATGGTATCGCGTCCGGTCTCACTCATCACCAGGCGATACTCGCCCGACCAGCCGTGGATCACGCCGCCTGATTGGCGATAACCAAAGTAGGTGCCAGGCGAGAAGAGCACGGGCATCGTCATTCGACGCCGCTCGCCTTCCATGAGGGTCCACAGCGGCACCTCGACTTCCGGCTCCGGCAACAGCAGCGTATCGAGCATGGTACCCAGCGTGTCGTAGCGATACAGCACCCACGAGACGTGCATGTCGGGTGTGTTCATCGCCAGCACCAGGACACGGCCCTCGTCATCCATCGCCGGAGTTGCGAAGTAGCAGCAGGCGGTGCTCCAGCTGCGGACGAAGGTGCCCGATGTGTCGAATAGCGAGGCACGCGCGACCTGCGGATCCTGCACCAGCAGGCGGCTGCCCCGCACCGCGAGGAATGCCACCTTGAACTCGCCCGGGCCCTCGCCGTCGCGACCAATGGTGCGGACGAACGCGCCGGTCGAGTCGTAGACCTTGATCACCGCCGGATCGGTATCGGCGACATACACCGTGCCGTCCTCCCCAACCGCAACATCACCCGGATTGATCAACTCGCCGGGCGCGCCGATGCCACCCTCAAGTTCTCCGTCGGGAACCAGCTTCCAGCCGAGTGTGTCGGCCCATGCCGTGGGCCCTGGGGACATCACCTCGATGATCCCGCCAGGCAGGGTGTCCACCGTCGCCTCGGCGAGCGGCAGGGCGTCGGTGCCGGCACAGCCGGCCACCAGCATCGTCAGCACGCAGGAGCTGCCGATGTGTGATACCACGAAATCAGTTGCCATTCCTGGCTGACACCTGAGAAGGCGAAAGCGTTGCACGCACGATGGCCACATGCCAGAATCCGCTCGAGTCCTCACGCGCGGTGAACAGCGTGTCGCCCGATACCGGAGACACCAGTTCCGGCAACTCGAGGCTGGCCACTTGCCGCCCCGACTCGAGGTCGATCAGGTCGATCACTCCATCCAGCAGCTGATCCGGGCTCACGAACACCAGGCCGCTCCCGGTGCCGTCCGCGCCACCACTGGTTTCGACCGAGGCCAGGGCTTCCTTCCATCCTTCCGCCGCTAAGGTGCCAAGCACCCAGAGCTTCCCATCACCAGCCCGTGACAGACCCTGAACCCGTGGCAGCGGAGGCGACTCGGGGCCCATGCGAGCTGCCGGGTCGAATTCAACCTGCGGGTGCCAGCTGGCGGCGATTCGTCGGCCCGAGTCGAGGTGACCGTCGTGACTCCAATGATCGATGCGATAGGTCCCATCCATGGGCACCGTCCACCATCCGGTGCCTCCGTCGCTCACCGCGACGAAGTCGACATTGATCAGCCCCGAGTCGACCGCCGAGAGCGAGCGCAGGTACACGCCACTTGGGTCGTGGAGGTGCAGGCGCGCTCCGCGACTGTCGGGGGTTTCTCGCCAGCCGAGCGCGAGCAGGTTGCCTGACGTGTCGCTCCAGATCCGCTGCGGCTGCAAGGGGAGGGCGGCGTCCCTCACCTGAGTGAGCCCCGGGTCAAGCATGCGAAGACTGCGCCGAGATGCCACAACAACGCTGTCTCCGCGCGTCTGCGTCGCCGCAAGCACCTCGCGAAACTCGCCGGGCCCGTCACCGGTGCGGCCAAGGTAATCCAAAAAGGCGCCGTCGGCGCCGAAGACCAGCGGCTTGCCCCCGAACGGCCCCCCCTCGACCACGAGATACCGTCCGTCAGCAAGGTGCACCACGCTGGTGGGAGGTCCCGACACTTCACCCGGGCCCGAACTGGTCTGCAACTGCACAACCGTGTCGAGCGCGATGCCGGGGCTGTCAGCCCGATCCGTGCCGCAGGCAGCCAGCAAGACGACGGCGGCCAGGGCGATGTGAGAGGCAGGTTTCATCCAACCCAACTTACCACCAGATCCAGCACGAGCGACCCCGGAGCGAACCCGGCCTGTCGGTGCCGGTCTCTCCGGGGTCCTCGCATGCATGGCGCCTGGCCTGTTCCGCTTCGCTGACTGCTGGTGGCGCCAGCTTCTCACTTCTCACTTGGTTGCTATAACCACCATCCCGTTCTTTGCATCAGGATCATGATTCTGTGGGTCGTACGGCAGCAGCACCCGCATCTCGGTCACCTGGTCCAGCACCCGGTCTTCTCGCGCCGGGCAGTCCCGCGCGATCGCGTGCACCCGGCCCAGTGGAATCCCGTTCACCACCAGCAGCACGGGATCCCGGTTCCGGTAGCCATGGTTTCCCGGCTCGGACTCGAGGCGCGTCAGCATCCGGTTCGCCAGGCAACCGTACTCCCGCTGCGAGGCGCTGTCGGGGGACCCTGCGACCGTCATCGGTGCGACCCCGCTGTTGACACCCTCCGGTGCGCATGCGCCGCCCAATGCCAGCGCCACGCCGACGATCGCTGCCGCCGCACGGTTCGTCATGTCAGCTCTCCCGGACCGGTTGCCAGGCGCAGTCGTCATCCTCCACCAGCAGCTTGCGAATCACCGTGACCACCGGCTCCGCCTGCGTCAGCTGCTCCAGCACCAGCAGCGTATCTCCGCGGAATGCGATCACCGGCTGGGTCTCGCCCACCAGCGTGACTCGTGCATCGACACACGCCCGGGTCCGATCCGCCGACAGCAGGCTGGCGAACACCTCGGATTCGATGGCATTGCCATCGAGAACCTGGTCGAAGTGCACCGTGACGATGCTCCCGTCCGAACGGCGGTGCAGGCCAAACAGCGCGCTGATCGCAGAGAACATTTCCGGGAAGGGCGTTGCCGGATCGGCCATCTTCTGCAGCGCTTCACGGGTCACTCCCTTGCGCCGGACAGCAGGAACCGTCACCTCGTCGACCGGTACACCGTCCGGGCCGGCCACCATGATTTCGCTGGTTCCGCTGAAGGCGACCAGCAGGCTGTCGCCCCACGCATCCACCCGTACCGCGTGGTGAATGCCGGCCAGAGGAGGTATCGCACGATAGGTGTCGGGAATGGGCAGGACTGGGCGCAGGATCGTGTCCGCCGTCCACTTGGTGAGTCCAGTCGCTTCATCCTGATTGGTGCCGGCCAGCCAGACGTCGAGACCAATCACCGCCGCATCGCGGACGATTGCCGCCGTCGAGATGCCGAAGAGCAACTCGTGCGATGGATCGAAAACGCTTATCCGATCCAGTTCGGCGTCCGAGACAGCGATCGTACCGTCCGGGCGTTCGATGACAGCGAACGGGCTGGCGAACTCTCCCGGGCCCTTCCCCTTGCCGCCGAACATCCCCACCAGCCGGCCGTGGGCGTCGAAGTGGAGCACCCGCGCCTGCATGCCATCGGTGACCAGGTAGCCGCCGTCCGCCAGTGGCGACAGGTAATCCGGCTCGCCGAGGTAGATCGAGTCGTTCTCCTCCAGCACGACGCTGTCGCTGAACACCACGGTTGGTGGCGTCCCCTTCCCGACCGCGTCGCCGCCCGGCGCTCCGTCCCCGCTGCATGCGGCCGCCAGCACAACCAGCGCCGGCGGCCACAACCAGGATCGCCGCGTCACGGATTCATGTCCTCGTACGTGTACCTGAAGCAGGGGCACTGGAAGAAGTCTTTCCAGCAGTCGGCGGGGCAGCCGCCGCATGCGTCCCGCCAGAACCATTCACGCGGGGCGGGCACCGCCAGCGCCGGACGAGCCAGCATCGTCAGCATGACGCCAAGCAGCAGGGCAGAGATGATTCGGGACATTGGTGCCTCCTGTCGATGGCGACGGCCGGATCAGACCGGGCCGGTTGGAGTGAAGATCGGAATCTTGATGGAGCACGGGCAGCAGATCGGCGGCGCGCTGCAGCGCGCCATGCACTTGCCATCCGAGTCTCGCCAGAAATAGAAGTCCCAGGTCGCCTCCTCGGCCGCCGCCGGGCGGGCGGCGAAGGACGAGACCAGCGCAAGCAGCAGGAAAGCGGAAAGTGAGCGGCGCATCGGATCACCTCGATGAAATAGGGAAAGCGGGAAACAGCGCGTCAGGGGCTGCCGTGCCGCTCCACTTCTCGCGTCCCGCCACCAGCAGGCTCACGCGATAGCCTTTCCCCCGCGTCAACGCGCGGCCGCCCGCCGCAATGCCATCCACCATGACCCGGCCGGCGCGCAGCAGCGCCGCCTCGCCCGGGGTCGGCGTCCCGGTCAGGACCAGCCGCACCCGGTCAGGGTGATCAAGGCGGTATGCCACCCAGTCGGGCAACGTGGTACCGCAGCTGAAGCAGGCGGAGGGGTCGTACAGAAGGAGGACGGTGCTGTCGGACACGGCCAGGTCGGCCACGCGCCGGCCGTCGGCCAGCTCGAGCGTCGCCGCGTCGCGGCCGGCACAGGCCGCGACCAGCAGCAGCAGGGAGAGAGAGGAGCGGATCACGGGGGCACGATACGGTGGCGGAGTCAACCGTTATTCAACCGCGTCCACTCCCCACTTCCCACTTCCCACTAGTCAGTCGGGCATCGCGTAGCGCTCAAGGTATTGGAGCTCGTCTTCGTCGCTCCGCGCCAGGTACACCGTCCCGGTCCCGAATCCGACCAGCCGCCTGTCGGCCGACATCTTCACCTGCCGCAACAAGTTGCCATCCGCGCCGAACACGTCATACAGTCTGTCGGCATCGGCTGGCTGGGACCGCTCTACCCAGAGCTGCCCCTCGTGAGTGGCCATCGCGCCGTTGGCCACGAAGGGCGGCTTGAACTCGGGCCACTCGGGTTCCGGCAGGTCCGGCGCGCTGGGCGGGGCGCCGGAGCCACCCCTGGCTGGCCGCGCCGGGCCGCCGACGGTCATCCGGAGCCCCGCGCGTGCATCACGCGCCCGCTCCGCCACGATTTCCTTGTCCCGCTTGGTCACCTCGACCGGCGTGTACTTGACCGGGCGGCCGATGGCCCGGGGCGTACCCCACCAGTCCACGTGATAATCGCCCACTCGAGCGATCCCGATCCGCCCGTCCGGCGTCACCGACCAGGCGTCCGCCACCGGCAGCGGCTGCTGGCGGATGGCCACAGTCCGCGCCTGAGCTCCGCCTGCCGTGGCCATCGCCATCCCGGGAATCTTGATCTTCCCCAGCCGGTCCACCCGCCCCTGCGCACGATCCCACAGCAGCAGCGGCACGCTGTCGGGCACCGTCGGCATGCTTTCCCCGAAGCCTCCCGGCTCTCCCGGGAACGGCGACCCTTCGGCGTACACTCGTCCCCGCTGGTCTGCACCACGAATCCGCACGAGGCCGGCAAACTCCTCCGGGAACGCGATCGTGGTGATCGGCGCACCGTCAGGCCCAATCATCAGGAACCTGCGCTGCGCCGGATCCACCAGGAGCGTGGAGTCACCCGGCAGCGGCACCAGACCGAAGGGAAAACGGAACTCCTTGGGGCCCTGTCCCTCGCGGCCCACCGCGGTTCCAATCCCTTGGCCGAGGTCCGCCAGCGTCACCGCCCGGGCGAGGAGGTCGGCCACCAGTACCCGCCCGTCCGACAACTCGCGGAGGGAGGTGACCTGGTCGAACGGCTCCTCGAAGGTTGCGGTTGGTTGGCCCAGCGACGTCACCGGCACCGACTGGGCGGCGGCGGCTGGAGATATGGCTATCAGAAGGGTGGCGAGGGCTGCTGGCGTTCGGCGCACCGGGCACTCCGCGTGTTGGGGTCGCGGAAGAAGATGCCCAGTGCCCTGAAACTGTTGCGGAGGACTACTGCTCGTTCCGGTCCCGGTTCGGCCGACTCAGGAGCACCGTCCTTCCGCCAGGACCGAGATCGGGGCCCTGACGCGGCGAGACCACGATTCCGACGGGCTGTCCGCGCGAATCCTTCAGCACCACCGTGGTGCAGGGCCGGGGGGTAACGACATCCTGATACATGGTGCAATTCCTCATAGTCAACGTTCACTGAGTCAGATGCCCCAATCCCGGAAAGGGTTGCCCGGCGCAACCCTCACCAGGGGCCCGGTGTCAGAGGATTTGGAACCGCCACCCGTCCCGGAGCGTCTGGAGCCGAGTGACTGACAGCTACCTGATTGCACGCGTACTGGCCGGGGACGCCGCGGCGGAGCGCTCGATGTACGACGCGCACGTGGATCGCGTGTGGCGCCTGGTCTACCGCATCGTCGGTGATGCCGATCAGGCCGCCGACTGCGTCCAGGAAACGTTCATCCGGGCGTTCAGCCGGCTGTCGGGCTTCCGGGGCGAGTCGACCCTCGGCACCTGGATCGGATCCATCGCGATCAGCACCGCGCTCAACGCGGTGCGCTCGCTCAAGCGCCGCGGGGCACGCGTGGTATCCATCGACGATGCGCCGGAGCCGGGCGTGGACCCTCAGGGCGGAGACCCGGACCTGAAGCAGCGGCTGCATGCCGCGATCGACGCACTGCCGAAAGGATATCGCACGGTGTTCCTGATGCATGATGTGGAGGGCTATACCCACGAGGAGATCGGCGCGGCGCTGTCCATCGCGTCCGGCACCTCGAAGGCCCAGTTGTCGCGAGCTCGTGCCCGGCTGCGTTCCGCGCTCGGTGCATTCGCCCCGGAGAGTTGATCATGGATGACAAGCCACTCGATTCCGAGCTGACCCGGCTGGCCGCAGAGTACCACGAGCCGCCTCCGCCACCGCGGGAAGAAATATGGGAGCGCATCGCCGCCGCGCGCCGTCAGCCATCCAGGACGATCGAGTTCCGGCGGATCGCGCGGGTGGCATTGCCTATGGCTGCCGTCCTGGCTCTCGCGTTCGCGATGGGCCGGTGGAGTGCCGGCGAGGGCATCGCCCCATCCGACAGTGCCATCGCGGTCATGACGCCGATGAACGATTCCGCTGGCGCCGGTTCGCTGGTCTATCGCGCAGCCGCCACTCGGCACCTGCAGAACGCCGGCGTCTATCTCGCGGACTTCCGCAACGCCGCGCTGCGCGACGAGGCCTCGCCCGCGGCCGGGTCCGCCCGGGAGCTGCTCGTCAGCAACCGGCTGCTGCTCTCGTCGCCGGCGATTGAGGATCCGGAGATTCGGAACCTGCTGGAGGATGTCGAGCTCCTGCTGGTGCAGATCGCGCAGCTGCCCGCCGAAGGAGTGCGCGCCGACACGTCGCTCATTACTGACGGCCTCGATGCGGTGGACCTCCTGACCCGCATTCGGGCCGAAGTCACGCCCAGTCCCGCGGCTCGTCCGCAAGGAGTCATCTGATGTATCGCCTCATGTTCGCCGTCGCAGGCGTGCTGTTCACCGGTGTCCTGGTGCAGGAACCGGCCCCGATGCCCGCTGCGCAGGCACAAGAACTGGCCGATGGCGATTTCGCCACTGTGGTCCCCGCCCCGTGGATCACCGAGGATCCGGCCGACTCGCTCTATCGCCTGGCCCGCGAGTCCCTCAACCGGGGCCGGTATCGCGAGGCACTGAATCGCTTCCAGGAACTTCGGCGGAAGTATCCTGAGTCAGGCTACGCGCCGGATGCACTCTATTGGGAAGCATTCGCCCTTTACCGGCTGGGCACCCGCGACAACCTGCGGGCGGCCGTCGAGAAGCTCACGGCTCAGAAGGATCGGTATCCGACAGCCGCAACCCGGGGAGACGCCGAGGCGCTGCTGGCCCGGGTCAACAGTGCGCTGGCCCGAAGCGGCGATGAGGTCGCTGCCGCGCGAATGGCGAGAGTCGCGGCCGATGCAGCTGTTCCGGCCGTGCCACCTTCGCCCGCATCGCCGGTCTCACCGCGCGCTCCGATGGCACCGCCTTCGCCCCCAGCCCGGGGACCCGGATTCGGCGATTGCGGGAATGAGGATGAAGTCCAGGTGATGGCGCTGCACTCGCTGATGCAGAATGACCCCGATCGCGCGCTGCCGATCCTGCGCAAGGTGATGGCTCGGCGTGACGAAGGTTCAACCTGCCTGCGGCGTCACGCTCTCTTCGTGCTGGCCTCGCGCCAGGGTGAAGACGTCTCCGACCTCCTCCTCTCGGCGGCGCGCAGCGACCCCGATCCGGAAGTGCGTCAGAGCGCGGTCTTCTGGCTCTCGCGGGTGGAGAGTCCGCAGGCAGTGGCCATCCTGGACTCGGTGTTGCGCACCGCCACCGACAGGGAAGTGCAGCAGGCGGCGATCTTCGCGCTGGGGGGGCGGAGCGATGCCCGGAGCACCGCGCTGCTGCGCGACTACGCCCTGCGGAGCGATGTCGAAGACGAAGTGCGGCAGGCGGCGATCGTCCATTTGCTGCGGTCTTCCGGCGGCCGTGATCCGGCCTTCACCCGGCAGCTCTACGAGCAGGCCAGGGACGCCGAGACCAAGGCGATGGTGCTCATGCTGGGCATGAACAACAGCTCCAGGCTGGATACCGACTGGCTTGCCGCCATCGCCCGGAACCGCGCGGAGGATGCGGAACTTCGGCGAACTGCGCTTCTCCGGCTGAGCCAGAGCGACCTGTCCGTCGCAGAGTTGATGCGGATCCTCGAGAGCTTCCCGCCCGGCGACAGCGAGGCCGGCGGCATGATGATGATGATCATGATGCAGCACGCCGAGGACCCCGCGGTGATCGGCAAGGCCCTCGAGCTGGCGCGCTCCTCGACGGACGAGGATATGCAGCGCGCGGCCATAATGCTGCTTAGCCGATCAAAAGACCCGCGGGCAACGCAGTACCTGGCGGAGCTGCTGGAGCGGTGAGCGCGCGCCTGATGATGGGCGCGCTGGCGCTGACCATTGCGCTGCCGGCGCAGGCTGGAGCCCAGAGCGTAGCAAGGCGCATCGCCGATGTGGCGTATGGCGTCCTCACCCTGCAGTACGCCGCCCGGGAGGGCGTCTGCGGCGATGGCAACAGCCTGCATATCAGCACGTTCGGTGACGACGACGATGCTCCGCCGCCGCAACGCCATCCTCTTTCTGGGTCGCACCGGCGATCCGCGCGCGATCGACTTCTTCGAGGAAGTGCTCACGCGCTGACATCGCTGCTGCGGGAGCGGCGGCTGGCTGCGCCGCGTCTCGAATCTACGGAATCGACGGCTGAAGCCGCCGCTCGGCTCTGTCGCTAAAGCGACTCTGGGTCGTCGCTTCTCTTCGGGAACGCCGCTTCAGCGGCAGAGCCGAGAAGCGGCTTTAGCCGCTGTTACGAGCAGCGGCTTCAGCCGTTGTCTCTCGAAACCCCTTCAGCACCCTTCCACCCGGCTGGGGCGGATGCCTCCGCCCTTGCCGTTGAGTACGTAGGGGTTGCCACCGCCGCCGCCACCTGATGTGCACACCGACAAGGTCAGCGACCGCAGGCTCCCGGTGCGTCCGTAGATTGCTTCCAGCGGCGTGGCCGTCACCGAGATCGAGTACTCACCTTCGGGTACATCCAGGTAATGCGAAAAGCTGCCCACCACGTTGTAGTTCTGCGCGATCGAGCTGTTGCTGTACCTCACTGACCAGCGAATCCCGATGGGCGCAGCGCCATAGGCGACGTTTGCAGTCAAGCGATAGCTGCCAGCCCGGTTGATAGGTGCGTCGGGACCAATGAGAGACGTTATCACCGGGCGGCGAGCAACGGCCTGCTCGGCATCGAGGGTGCCCCAGCCCCAGTGATCATCCCAGCCGGCAGCACCGCGGTCGGTCGCGGTCTCGAACAGGCGGCGCGCAAGATGATTGGGCCCGGAGAATCCCGCCGCCAGCAGCAGTGCCAGCGAGCCACTCACGTGCGGCGCGGAGAATGAAGTGCCGTCGTGCTTCGTGTGATTGACAGCAACGGTTGGATGTGCCGTGGACACCCGGGTCGGAGCGGAGAGGTCCACCAGGGGACCATACTGATACCCCGAACGCTGGGTGCCGTCCGGCAGCCAGTGCGTCACTGCGATCACACCTTCTCCGGCTGCATACCCGCCAACCGGTGTCCCCAGGGGGCAGCCATCATCCTCGCCGTTCCCGGCGGCATTCACCACGGCCACGCCCAGCAGGTTGAGGTCCCGGAGCACGTTCAGAATGGATGAGTTTGCCGCCTGGCCGCAATAGGTATTCAGGCTCAGGTTGACGACCTGGGCTCCCACCTTCACCATCCGCGAGAGCGCAGCATAGATATCGGCGCTGTTGCATTCTCCGTTGTCCTCGCACACCCGAGCCAGGTACAGCGATGCCCGGGGAGCGACGCCGAGCACGCCGACCCCGTTCCGGGTGCCGGCGATGATCCCCGCCACGGCGGTCCCGTGAATGGGATATGTGGCCGCATTCCAGATGGAGGGACACACCTGGCTGGTGCTCTCTATGAAGTCATAGCCCCCGTAGATCCGGCTCTCGATGTCGGCGTGATCACAGCGGATCCTGGTGTCCAGCACTGCCACGCGAGCGCCGGCGCCCTCATTGCCCTGCCCGGCATGAACTGCGGGCGCGCCGATCGAGTCGACGCCCCAGGTCGTGAAGTCGGCCAGCGCCAGTCCGCTCACTCGTGCCGGTGGCGACGAATCGATCTCCACTCGCTCGACCCAGGGCAGCGCCGATAGCCTGGCCGCCACCTCAGGTGGGAGTACTGCTGAAAGCACCCGGCGGTCCTCGACATCGTGCACCCGGTGCGCGCCCAGTTGGTGCACCATGCCGCGCCGGTTGGCCGGCGCATCAGCCCGGTAGTGCAGGAACGCGGAGACCACACGCTCGCCGGGCTTTTGAGAGTTCGATGCCGCTGGGCCCTCATGCGGCGACGGAGCTGTGGATGTGGGCTCGGTGGCGCATGCGCCGAAGGCGAACGCGCCTGCGGCGGCTGCGGCCACGAGGCCGAAGATGGAGACACGCATGGCTTTCCCCTTGGGGTGGGGTGGAGTGTTGGACGGTGGGTCAGTACTTCAGAACTGCGTCAGCGGCCTGGCTGAATTCTGGTGATGCCGAAGTCGACCTCGATACTGATGAACTGGTCCAGTTCGTCGAGATTGGGCACCCGCGACAGCAGAATCGTCGCCGCGATCAGGTTCGCTGGCGGCCCGATGAGATGCGCTCGCTGGGCACCGGCATCCTCGACGTCCTGGGCATCGGCCGCGGTGGGGGTGCCACCGGTCCGCATGAACACCGAGACAGTTCGGTCTTCTTCCTCGCCCAGGTCGTGGGTTGCGATCACGCCGCTGACACTGTTGAAGGTCGAGGCCGACAGCTGGCTCCGCACCGTGACCGCACGGGCCAGCTCCATCCGGTGCTGGATCGTGCCGCCCAGCGCCTCAAGTTCGGCAGCGTCCGAGGCGGTGGGCACCCGGTCGAAACCGACGAAGATGGTGTGGCGCTGCTCGTCCGGCCCCGTGGCACAGGCCGCGACGAGAATGAGAATGACGAGGAAGTGACGCATGGTTGACTCCCTGAATCGTAAGGACGGGCGATCATAGCGTCCGGGCATCAACGCCCGGTCAACGCCGGAGCGATCAGAAATAACGGCGGCTGAAGCCGCCGCTCGGCATTGTCGCTGAAGCGACGTCGTCCGCTGTGTCGGCATACGCGCGCCGCTTCAGCGGCAGAGCCGAGAAGCGGCTTTAGCCGCTGGAAGAACGCGCGCGGCCGGCGGACAACCTCTATAATCAGGCATGCGCACACTCACCCTGAGCGGCCTGCTCCTGCTGGTTGTTGCCTGCGAACCGCCGGACGAAGCCGAACCCCAGTGGCTGGCACCGGTCGGTGCCCCCCTGCACGCCGACTTACTTGAGGCGACCGAAGGCGCCTGGCTGGGCGGCGACCGGTTCGCCCTGCTCTCTCCCGGCGACAACCGCATCGCCATTCTCGACTTCTCCTCCGGCCGTGTGACCCGGCTCGACCCCGACGCCCGCGAGATCCAGAATCCCGGGCACCTGTTCAGCCTGGCCGACACCCTGTTCGTGAGCGACTGGGGGCGGCGCCGGGTGACGGCATGGACCAGTGGCACTACCCAGGTGCGTGAGATCCCGCTCTCACCCCTCGCGGGCGGCGCGCTCCCCCAGGCGGTCGATGCCCGGGGCGCGCTCTACTTCGAAGTCAGTCCCAACCCCGGTCCCGATGGCAGCGGCAATCGCGACAGCGCGGCGGTTGTGAGGGTGACGCCGGGCGCGGTGAAGGCCGACACGCTGGCACGACTGACCCCACTCGAGTTGGCTGCGGTCGAGACCAATCAGGGCCGGCGGTTCGAGCGGCGGGTCTTCAGTGGGGACGATGAGTGGGGGGTACTGCCGGACGGGACCCTGTGGGTGGCCCGGTATTATCACAACCGGGTGGACTGGCGCGACATCACCGGCACCTGGCATACCGGCGCCGGCCTGCCGGACCGCGTACTGGAGGTGACCCGGGTCGATCGCGAGCGATTTGCCGAGCGGTTCCCGCCCGAGCTGCGCGACCGTGCGCAGCAACTGCAGTACAACCCGGTCAAGCCCGCGTTTGTGAAGGCGTTCACCGGTGCGGGCGGACACGTCTGGCTGGAGAAGAGCCGGCATATCGCGGATACTATGCAGACCTACCACGAGGTGGGGCGCGACGGTCAGCTGCTGCGCGAGCTCCGCGTCGCCGGCTGGGGCCGAGTCCTCGCGACATCCGACTCGGCGGCCCTGGTGGTGCGGACCGACACAGTCGGATTCACTGTTACCATGACGCGGTAGATTTGACTGCGGATTATGCAGCTTTTGTTTTTGTGGGAGCTCCCACAAACACACAGGCCGAACTCAGCAACGGGCAGCTACGCCTGGCAGGGCGACGTGCCTCTGCGCCATCGTAGTTCAACATCTGCGCAATCTGCGCCCCAACATCTGTGTAATCTGAAGCTGCGGTGTCAGGCGCCCGAAAGGTACCCCGCCTGGAACCGCTCATCAGCCCGCGCCACATCCGCTGACTCGTACTCGTACGTCGTCCCGTTCCCGCACCACGTCACCCGGTCGCACGCGCCAAGGATGGTCTCCACCTCGTGGCCCGAGATGACCACCGCGCAGCCTTCCGTTGCCAGTTGCCGCAGCACCACCGACAGCATTTCGGCATCTACCGGCGCGACGCCCCGAAACGGTTCATCCGCCAGCAGGCAGCTCGGCGCCCGCACCATCGCCAGCGCGAACTCCGCCCGTCGCAGCTCCCCGCCCGAGAAACGGCTCGGCGCCGTATTCAGGAGTGGGGCGGCGTTGAGGATCTCGATGGCAGAGTCGAGCCGCGCCTGCGTTCCGAAGCGTCGCGCGACTGCATTGAGCTGCCGGTAGAGCGGCATGCCGGGCGAGAGGATGTCACGGGATGGGAGATAGAAAAGTCCCCGGCTTGCAAGCACTGCAAGGCGGGGACGGAGATACGCTTCGCCCTCGAACTTCACGATTCCGGTATCGAAGGAACGGCATCCTGCCGCGATCTCCAGCAGCGTGGTCTTGCCGGCGCCGTTCCGGCCCAGCAGACCGGTGACGAGGCCGGCCCGCGCGCGGAGCGAGGCCACCCGGAGCACCTGGGTCCGGCCGTAGGCCTTGCCTATCGAATCCGCCTCAAGCCGGGCCAGGCTGCCCCCAGACAATGGCCAGCTCGCCAAGTATCGCCGGCGCGGCACAGCACAACGCCAGCACCCAGCGGCGCACGCCGAGGTTGGCCAGCAGCAGCAGCTGGTGGCGGCGGCGCAGTTCGATCATGCCCAGCGCGGCGACGATCAGCACCAGCCAGAGCGCTGCCGGGCCCGGCACCACGACCGGCTGCGGCGCGCCTTCGATGAGCATGGCGATGTACGCGAACCCGGCGCGAAGCACCAGCCACAGAAAAGCCCCCCGCACCAGCAGGGGTATCAGGAAGGTTCTATCAGGCACGCTTGAGAATAAGCGACAGATTGCGCAGATGCTGGGGCGCAGATGGCGCAGATCTTGGAAAGCGATGTCGCAGAGGCACGTCACAATATCTGGCGTCGGTGTACCTGATTGAGTTCGGTTGTGTTGTTTGTGGGAGCACCCACAAAAACAAAAGCGCCCAAGTACGTGGGCGCAGGAAACTCATCGTGTCTCGAACGCTCGGCGAAATCGCAGTTCAACATCTGCGCAATCTGCGCCCCAGAATCCGCGTACTCTGCGCCCCAGCATCCGCTAAATCAGCAGTTACAATCCGCCGAGTCTGCCGCTGCAGCTTTCCCCCCGGCCTGCTTGGGCGGGCATGGTGTATCGGCATACGAGCAGAACACGCAGCAATCCCCCGGCTTGGGACGCAGGCGCGTGCCACACGACACGCAGTCGTGGATGTACACGCAGGCGTTGACGGGCATGACTTCGTCCGTCTCTGCCAGGCACACCGGGCAGCGAAGTCGCGCGCTTTGCTTCATACGTGCGCTTTCAGTGCTGCAGGAGATTCAGGGGGCACTGCCGCCGCGTCACGCACCCCCGCTCAGGGGGCTGCCCGGGAGTGGTGACGGGCGTGCCCGCGGTCAGGCCGCGGGCGATACTGCTGCGAGCATCCGGCGATCCCGCCGGAGCGCCCGCATGACCTGGTCGCACACATCGGCAACGGAACGTGCGAAGTAGAACGGAACCGATGGCAGTGGCACCCCGAAGAATTCCTCGAGCACCTCGCGATACTCGTCCACTGCGTCCTGGTTCCAGCCCACGTCCCGGTAGAGGTGAACATCGAGGTTCAGGGCGCTGTAGTGCCAGGTGCCGGTGATCGTGACGATGATGCTGCGGGCGTACAGACGAACCTCGCCCGGGGTCAGATCAGCCCGCACATTGGTGCGCTCCCTCCGTCTCAGCGCCTCGATGTCCTGCCGAATCTCCGGTGCCACCATGGTTTCACAGCCTCAGGGGAGCGACACTATAACGCTTCCCCCAAAATCGCGATACTAGTACTTCTACTAGTCAAGAATTTGACAGTTTATGAAGATGACCGATTCCAGCGGTGGGAGCTCTCTAACTAGTTGATGCAGAAAAGCTTACGGCTAGACTAACCCTTCGGTGACCGCGTAGCGAACCAGGGCTGCGGTGCTGTTAAGCCCCAGAATGTGCTTGATCCTTGCCCGATGGAACTCAACTGACCGGGCGCTCAACCCCAGCTCTTCGGCGATTTCCTCGGCGGTCCGGCCCCGGGCAATCATCACCAGCACCTCCCGCTGGCGCGGCGTCAGGGCCGTCAGCCCCCCCGTGGCGGGGTGGCCCCTCGGGTCGAGCCGGGCCTGCAGCGCCTCGGCCTCCTCGAGCGCGGGGGTCAGGTACTTCCGGCCCGCCATCGCCTCGGCGATGGCAAGGCGCAGCTCCTCGGCCCTGGCGCTCTTGAGCACGTAGCCCAGCGCACCCACCTTGATCGCCTCGTCGGCGTAGATCCGGTCGGCATGCATGGTCACGATCACGACCGCGACCTCGGGATGCTGCTTCCGGATGTCGGCGCAAATTTCGAGACCGCTCCGTCCCGGAAGCGAAAGGTCCAGCAGCACCACGTCCGGCTTGAGCCGTGTCACCGCACCCAGCGCGCTCCTCCCGTCACCCTCCACACCGACGATGTCGTGATCCGCGTTCAGCATCGCGCTGATGCCCTCCACCATGAGCGCGTGGTCATCCACCAGCAGCAGGCGGGGTCGCGCCTTCATGTCGGCTCCATATCCGGCCCGGGCTCGAGCTCCGGCTCCGGCTCCGGCTCCGGCTCCAGCTCCAGCTCCAGCTCCGGCTCCAGATCCTTCGACGGTGCCCACGCGGTCACTCGGGTGCCGCCGCCCGGCGTGGAACGGATCATCACCCTTCCCTGCACCAGCTCCAGCCGCTCACGCAGACTGGTAAGGCCGAGGCCGGCCTTGGACGCGGCCGCCGAGGGATCGAACCCGACGCCGCCATCTTCCACTTCCAGCGTGATCCCGTCGGCGTCGGCCCTGAGCCGCAGATCCGCCGAGCCGGTGCCGGCGTGGCGCTGCACATTGCGCAACGATTCCTGGGCCACCCGGTACAGGGCAGTCGCCATCGGTTCGCGGACGGTCCGGGCGCCGGTGGCGACCGACACTCTAACGTCGAGCCCCTGAGCCTGGAACTCCGACCCCAGCTGCACCAACGCCGCCGGCAGCCCCAGGTGGTCCAGTGCCGCCGGATGCACCCGATGGGCCAGCCCCCGGATGCCGCCGGCCAGTTCGTCCAGCTCACCCCGGATTGCCGCCAGACGTCCGAGTGCCGGTGCCGGTGCCGGCTCGGCGGCGTCGTCCTTTTCGAGAACTTCCAGCTCGTGGCCCAGCATCGCCACTCGCTGGATGATGTCGTCGTGCAGCTCCCGGGCGAGCCACGCCCGCTCCTCTTCCTGGGCCGCGAGCAGCCGTCCGCCGAACCCCTTGGTGGCCGCCAGGAATCGCCGCTGCTGGATCACCACCGACGCGACGAAGGCCAGGCTCAGGATCAGGCCAACGACGACTGCGGCAACGAAGACCCACCAGATCTGGTTCGTTCCTGTTGGCACCGGATCGCCCACGCGAAGAAGAGGTTATGCACGATGATCAGCACGGCATTGACGCCGAACACCCAGAGCATCAGCCCCAATTCGCGCCGCTGGAGCAGCATGTTCGCGACCGGATTGAGGATGGCGAGGAACGAGAAGTAGATCAATACGCCCGACGTCACCCAGAACCAGGACTGATTCATGATGGGGACAATGAGGTTGCGAGACCGAGTCACCAATGTGTATGCGGCCACTGCTACCAGCAGTATGGCCTCGACCGTCTTGGCGTACTGCGGGAACTCCGCCAGCGACTCTGTCGTCACCGTCAGGACGGCCCAAAGCACCAGGAACGCCGGAATGCATAGAACCACCGTAAGCCGGGCCAGTTCCCGCAACTGCCAGCGCGACATCGCCAGCAGCAGCACCGTCGCCTCGAAGGGCGTGAACAGGTGCACCAACCAGAGATTACGCTGATTCTGAGAGGATAAGTAACCCAGCACGACTCCCTCGACCAATGCCACAGCGGAGTAGAGCACGACGAGGCGCAGCGACAGGCTCAATGGTCGCGCGCGCATGGCCGCCGCGACAGGAAGGGCGGCAGATAGCACCGCGAGCGCGGGCAGGACCAGTCTGCCTGACATCTGCACCATTCGCTAGCGCGCGTCCGGGTCGCAATAGGGCGGACAGGGCCATGCTTCTTCGGCCACCGACCCCTTCCACATGTCCCGTCCATCGGTATCGGCTGCAACCAGCACCAGCGTCTCATGCCCCTTGTCGCGCCGGGCATGGTACATCCGGATCCCGACGCATCCTTCCTGCGCCAGCAGCTTCTCGATTGCCTCGCGCCCGAAGAAGTGACCGTGCGCCTTGCCGTTCGATGCCTTGTCGGCGCGCCACGCCTTGATGAGCCCCTTCGCCTGCTCGGGATCGATATCGTGCGGCTCCTTGCCGCTGAACATGGACATGGTGCCTCCTCAGGAGGGTTCTCGGGAAAGCAGCGCCAACGCGTCACGGATCTTCTGCTGGTGTTCGGCCGCATCCTCCCGCCCCGACATCTCCCACTGGCGGAGCGCGCTCCGATAGAGCGAATCGGCCCGGGAGAGTCGCCTGGTCTTGCCGTACAGCTCGGCCAGGGCCTGCTGAGCCTCGGCGATGTAATAGCTCGTGGGCTCGAGCGCCCTCTCCCGGATGCGCAGCGCGGTGGTCAGGTGAGCTTCGGCACGCGCCAACCTGCCCAGCTCGAGCTGGGCCACACCGATCGAATGATGGGTGGTGGCAATGAACGGATGATCAGGTGACAGTGACTTCTCCCGGATGACCAGTGCCTGCTCCAGCAGCGGAATCGCCTCGGCGCTCCTCCCCATCCGCGTCAGGGTGTTGGCCCTCGCCGTGAGGACGGCTCCAACGTGCGGATGCTCCGCGCCCAGGGCTTTCTCAAAGATCACCTGGGCCCGTTCGTACTCCTTCAGGGATTCCCCGAAGCGGCCTACCTCCGAAGCAACGTTGCCGAGATTGTAGTGGTCAACGCCCGCCTGCATGTGATCCGGGCCGTAGGCCTTGATCTTGACGGCGAGCGCCTGATGGTAGAGCGAATCCGCTGCGGTGAACTTGCCCTGCTCGAACAGCGAGCTCGCCAGCCCGCTCATCGCAGCCGCCACCCCGGTCGAGTTGGCGCCATCCGCCCGAAGTCTGCTGGCCAGCACCTGCCGGAACAGTGATTCCGCAGCTTCCGGTTTACCCTGCTCCGCCTGCGATGCCGCCAATGTCCAAGTCTGCTCGGTCACGTCCTCGTGGTCGGCACCCAATTGCTCCCGCAGCATCCCGAGCCGGAGGCGCGCGACCGAGTCAGACTCCTGAAAGCGACCCTCGCCCCGGTACGTCTCACTCAGCACCTCCAGCGTCCATGCCAGGTCCACCTGCTCAGCATCGGCCTGGCCTGCAAGTCTGATTGCGCGCACCAGGGCTGATTCTGCCCGGGGGTAAAGCCCCTGTTCCTTGTAGAGCGAACCCAGCGACGTCAGGCTGGAAGAAAGGCCGGCGCTGTTGTCGCCCGGCAGGCTCTCCCGTATCGCCAGCGAACGATCCAGCAGCCGCTCGGCCTCGGCATATGCTCCCAGCTGGGTGTACACGCCGCCGATGGTCCGCATCAGCCGCGCCTGCACCTCCGGCTGCCCTGACAGCTCCCGGTCCAGTCGCACCGCACCGGAATCCAGAATCTCGCGCGCGGTGATGGCATCGCCCCGGGCACGGTCAGGTCTCGAGATGTTGAACAGTCTCACCAGGAAGTTGGACACTTCGTCTGCGGTCGCTGCTTCACGTACAGCCCGCTCGTTGGCGCGGGTCGCACGGACGAAACCCGTAACCGCCGCGCCCGCTCCCACCAGGAGCGCCGCCACCACCGCCGCACCCGCCAGCACCAAGATCCGGTGCCGACGGACAAACTTTTGCAGCCGGTACGTCGCTGTGGGCGGGCGAGCATGCACCGGCTCGTGCGCCAGATAGCGTCGCAGGTCATTGCCAAGCCCGGACGCCGACTGGTACCGGCGGTTCCGGTCCTTGTCCATCGCCGTCATCACGATCCAGTCGAGATCACCCTTCAGCTCCCGGCGGAGGTGATCGGCACTGGTGCTGCGCAATGTGGCGATCGGGCCCTGGTCACCTGCCAGCGTCGTGACCTTGTGACTCGGCAGCGGTGGGTCGGTGGCGCGCTGCGCCAGCCGGGCCAGGAAGGCCTGAAGGCCGCGCTCCGCCGGATCCTCCGGCAGTCGGCCCACCAACAGCTCGTACAGCATCACGCCGAGGCTGTAGATGTCGGTCCGGGTATCGACGTCGAGCCCCGAGCGCTCGGCCTGCTCCGGGCTCATGTAGGCCGGCGTGCCGATGGTCTGCCCCACCATGGTAACCATGGTGCGCTCGGTGAACTGTGCACCGGTGGCCTTGGCGATCCCGAAGTCGATGATCTTGGGCACCGGCCTGCCGTCGGACTCGGTGACCATCACGTTGGAAGGCTTGAGATCGCGGTGGATCACGCCCTTCTGGTGGGCATGCTGCACCGCGTCGCATACCGGCCGGAAAAGTTCCACCCGCTCACGAGTGGAGAGCTTCCGGCTGTCGCAGTACTCGGTGATGGGGATGCCCTTCACCAGTTCCATCACGAAATAGGGACGGCCGTCGTCGCTGGCGCCGGCGTCGAGCACCTTGGCGATCGACTCGTGGTTCATCACCGCCAGCGCCTGCCGCTCCGACTCGAACCGCGCCAGGATGTCGCGCGACTCCACTCCCCCGCGCACCACCTTGAGTGCCACCCGCCGCTGCACCGGAGCGGTCTGCTCTGCCTCGTAGACCGTCCCCATCCCGCCTTCTCCCAGGATCTGGAGAATGCGGTAGGGTCCGATGCGTTCGAACGTCACTACTCCCCCAGCACCGGCTCGACTGGTTCCGGCTCGGGCGCCGTCAGCTGGTGACGGTCGATCAGGCGGACACAGGTGTTCCAGCGCAGCAGCGCCTCGTCATTGCCAGGCGCGCGAAGCTGCTCGGCCTCGGCAAACAGCGCCATCGCACGGTGCAGCCATTCCCACGCCATGTCACCTCGCCCCGCCACCTTGGATTCCAGTTTGGCGCGAGCTCGGCGCTCGCACAGGATCCCGCCGTAGTAGGCCTTCTTGTAGGCGTCGGTGACCCGGTCCAGCGGCTCGCGTGCCCGTTCGTAGTCGGTCGACACTTCGTCGCCGAACTGATCGCTCCGCGCCAGCGCCAGCTGAATCAACGCCGATTCGTTCGCGGGGTCGGTCGCCAGCACGTCAAGGCAGATGCTCTCGGCGGCCCAGCCCTCGTCCAGCAGCCGGTACCGTTCCGCCTTGGCCAGCGCGGCGTCGATGCCGGCCGGACTGATGCGTTTCAGTTGACTCATGACTCGCTCCTGCGCGGCGTCAGGTATGCCGCCGAGAGAAGATCTTCACCAGCTTGCCCACCGGATCGAACGCGTCATCGACCACTCGCTCCTTGAGCGGGATGATGGCGTTGTCGGTGATGGTGATGTGCTCCGGACACACAGCGGTGCAGCACTTGGTGATGTTGCAATACCCGATGCCGTGCGCCTGCCGCAGCTCGGGGATGCGGTCCTCGGTGTCGAGCGGGTGCATCTCCAGCGCCGCGGCATATACCAGGTAGCGCGGGCCGATGAATTCGTCGTGCTTCTGGTGGTCGCGCAGCACGTGACACACGTCCTGGCACAGATAGCACTCGATGCACTTCCGGAACTCCTGCACCCGGTCCACGTCCGACTGCGCGATGCGCCAGGTGCCGTCCGGCGCGTCGGGCTCCCGCGGCTTGAACGGCTTGATCCCCTGCTTCACCCGGTAGTTCCAGCTGACATCGGTGACCAGGTCGCGCACCAGCGGGAACGCCTTCATCGGCTCGACCGTAACCGGCTGGCTCATGTCCAGTTCGTTCAACCGTGTCATGCACATCAGTCGCGGCTTGCCGTTGATTTCGGCCGAGCACGAGCCGCACTTCCCCGCCTTGCAGTTCCATCGCACCGCGAGGTCGTTGGCCTGCTCGGCCTGGATCTGGTGCACCGCATCCAGCACCACCATCCCTTCCGACACCGTCGTGGGATAGTCCGCGAATCCGCCGCCCGACGCATCGCCCCGCCAGATCCGGAAGGTCGCCTGGGTTTCCTGTTGCATCTCAGCGCACCTCCAGAACGAGGGTCCTGGTCCAGGGAACCTCGGAATACGGCCCGGACAATATCAGCCGCAGCGAGTCGCCCTGGCGCGGCACAATCTCGAAGTCCGCGGTTTCTCCCGGCCCGGTGAGCAGCGTCGCCCGACGAGACACCGCCCGCGCCGGCGGCAAATCAGCGCCATCCTTGGCCAGGGGCCGCCAGCTCGTCACCGTCGTATCTCGCACCAGCTCGAACAGCACCCGCTGATCGGCGTTGATATTGATCAGTCGCAAACGATTGGGCCGGCCGGCCGCCACTCTGAGCGGCCTCGGCGATTCGTGCCCGTTCACCAGCCCGGCCGCCGAGTCCCGGAAGGTGGGTCCGTCGAGCCCGACGATCACGAGATGGTCGGTGTCCGGGTCCGGTGTCGTGCCCGGTTCCACCACCAGCAGCGCTCCGTACAGACCCATTGCCAGCTGGGTCATCTCGTTGGCGTGCGCGTGGTAGATGAACGTCCCCGAGCGGGGTGGCGTGAACTCGGCGACGAACGAATCCCCCGGCGCTATCGGTGCCATCACCTTCGGCAGGATGCCGCTCCAGCCGGGGACGCCGTCGGGGTAGCTCTCGAGCTCGATGCCGTGCCAGTGGACGCCGCTGGGCTCGGCCAGGTTGTTGACTACTGTAATCCGGACTGGCTTGCCCCGTTCCAGCACCAGCCTTGGCCCCGGAATCTCGATCGAGTCCCGGCGAAGATCCGCGTCCTGCGGAATGACGAAGCCATAGCCGGCGGAGTCGCCGAAGCGACGGGGCGACGACTGCAGCAGCAGCCGGATCCTGCGGGCGGAATCGGTCTTCGCGGCGGCCTGCCACCCGTCGGGCACCGGAACCCGGATGCCCATGACCAGCCCGTTCATCGCGCGCTCCGCTGTGTGCTGGTGCGGCAGGCCCGAGGAGTCACCCCTTGCCGCGGCTTCCAGCGCGAGGTTGCCGGTGAGCGATGCCAGCGGCGACACGTGAAACGCGAAGTGGCAATGGAGGATCCAGTTGCCCGGCTGGCTCGGGGCCCAGCGCATCGCCATTGTGTTCCACGGCAGCATCAGTTCGGTGACCATCTGCGGCCGCGCTCCCGCCGCAAACAGCGTGTCCTGCAGCCAGTCACCCCGGCTCGCGAGCTCAAAGTAGAATCCGTGCAGGTGCATCGGATGCGAGCTGTTGGTGGGGTTGACCCAGCGCCAGGTCACGCTGTCGCCCAGCGCCACGTCCAGCCGCTCGGTGTTGGGCCACGACTTGCCATTGATCACCATGATGTCGCGCGGCGGCAGGTCTGGTGTGACCGAGTCTGGCGCCTGCGACCACATGCCCATCACGAACACCCGGTCGTCGGTGTTCGCTCCAACCGAATCCACCACCAGCGCGCCGCCCAGCTGGCTATCGCTCCCGGTCCTGTCGCCCGCGTCGTTGCCCAGGAGGTTCGCGGCGTAGAAGTAGGTGCCCGGCGTGCCCGCGAGAAATTCCACTGTCCGCTGCTGGCCCGCCGGCACCACTACCGAATCCGCAGCATTGCCCGGGCGCGACATCAGGCCGTGCACCACGATGGTGGAATCGGCCAGCGTATTCCTGACACGGATGCGGATGGTGGTGCCTTCCGGGACCCGGATCAGCGGCGAGGGGATCTGCAGTGCACCGCCTGCTTCCCGGAATGCCAGCAGGTCAATCGCCGGGCCATCGTCCGCGTCCGGCTGCCAGGAGCCGCGGTCCACTTCGAGGTTCAGCGTGAGAACGCCAGCAGCGAGGCTGCCGGCCGCAACGCGGTTGGCGTGGGTCTCGATGGACGGCAGCCCGGTGCTCGAGCGCAGCGCGCCGCAACCAGCGGCCACCAGGCAGGCACTGCCGAGGCCCAGCCACGCACTGATAGCCCGAAAGCCTATCATACGTTTACCGATTCTCCTCGATGATGGTGGCCAGCTCCGCCGTCATCTGCGGAATGGGACGGCGCTCGAGTTGCATTGCACCATCCGCACCCTTGCGCACCAGGATATTGAACGAAGCGAAGGCATCGTCCTTTGACGGATAGTCATCCCGGAAGTGACCACCCCGGCTTTCTTTCCGTTCCAGCGCCGATCGGGTGATTGCCTCGCTTACGGTGAGCAGGTTGTCGAGGTCGAGTGCGGTGTGCCAGCCCGGGTTGTACTCCCGGTTGCCGCCGGTGCCGGTGCGGCCTGCACGCACCCGCAGCTGCGCGATCCGTTCCAGCGCGGTCTGCATGTCGCTTTCGGTTCGGACGATGCCCACCAGGTCCTGCATCGAGTCCTGCAGGTCGTGTTGCACCTGGTACGGCGCCTCGGCCGACGCGCCCCGCTCGAACGGCTCCAGCGTCCGCGTGGCCCATTGGTCCACTTCCGCGCGGTCCACCGTGCCCGCGGAATGCGACGCCGCCCACACGGCGGCGTGATGCCCGGCGCGCTGCCCGAACACCAGCAGATCGGACAGCGAGTTGCCGCCCAGCCGGTTGGCGCCGTGGAGCCCGGCCGCCACTTCTCCGGCCGCGAAAAGCCCGGGCACGCTCGACATCTGAGTGTCGCCATCCACATTCACCCCGCCCATCGCGTAGTGAGTGGTCGGCCCCACTTCCATGGGCGTGGTGGTGATGTCGATGTCCGCCAGCTGCTTGAACTGGTGGTACATGCTGGGAAGCTTCTTGCGAATTACCTCGGCGGCGTTGGGCAGCTTCTCCTTGATCCATGCAATGTCGAGGAAGACCCCGCCGTGCGGGCTGCCCCGGCCCTCGCGCACTTCGCGCATGATGCAGCGGGCCACGTGATCGCGGGTCAGCAGCTCGGGTGGCCGGCGGGCATCCTTGTCGCCCTGGACGTAGCGCCATCCCTCCTCCGGCGTGTCCGCGGTCTGCGAGCGGTAGTTCTCGGGGATGTCGTCGAACATGAACCGCTTGCCTTCGCTGTTCACGAGAATGCCACCCTCACCTCGCACGCCCTCGGTCACCAGGATCCCGCGCACGCTCGGCGGCCACACCATGCCGGTGGGATGGAACTGCACGAACTCCATGTCCTTGAGTTCGGCGCCGGCGTGATACGCCAGCGACTGCCCGTCACCAGTGTATTCCCAGCTGTTGCTGGTGATGCGGAATGCGCGGCCGATTCCCCCGGTGGCGAGCACGATCGCCTTGGCGCGGAACAGCCGGAAGCGGCCCCGCTCGCGATCGTAGCCGAATGCGCCTGCGACCCGGTCGCCGTCCTTGAGCAGGGTGACGACGGTGACTTCCATGTGGACGTCGATCCCCTGATGCACGCCGTGGTCCTGCAGGGTGCGGATCATCTCCAGCCCGGTGCGGTCGCCCACGTGGGCCAGGCGGGGATACTTGTGGCCGCCGAAGTTGCGCTGGAGGATGCGGCCATCCGCGGTCCGGTCGAACAGCGCGCCCCATGCCTCGAGTTCGCGCACCCGGTCCGGTGCCTCTTTCGCGTGCAGCTCGGCCATCCGCCAGTTGTTCATGTACTGGCCGCCCCGCATGGTGTCGGCGAAGTGCACCTTCCAGTTGTCGCGATCGTCCACGTTGGCGAGCGATGCGGCTACGCCGCCTTCCGCCATCACCGTATGGGCCTTGCCTAGAAGGGACTTGCACACCAGCCCGACCGAGGCGCCACCGGCCGCTGCTTCGATGGCCGCGCGCAGGCCCGCGCCCCCGGCGCCGATCACCAGCACGTCGTGTTCGTGGGTCTGGTAGTCGGCCATCAGAAGATCCTCACGTCGTGCCAGATGCCCATCGAACAGAGCCGCACATAGATGTCGGCGAATGCCACGCTGAACAGGCTGAACCAGGCCCACTTCGGGTGCCAGCGATTGAGGCAGCTGGTGCAGTCGTAGGCCGCCTTCCGCACCGGGCGGCCCGCAAGACGGTCGAGATAGCCGCCCACAATGTGTCGCAGTGAGTGGCACCCCAGCGTGTAGAGGGCCAGCAGGACGGTGTTGGTGGCGAGGATCAGCGTCCCCACGCCCATGCCGAACTCCTTGACGCCGGTCGCCGGATCCACAAACCACAGCGCCTTCCACACATCGCTCGCGAGGATCACCAGGAAGACAAGAGCGATGTAGAGCAGGTACCGGTGCACGTTCTGCAGCACCAGCGGGAGGGTGCGTTCGCCCAGATAGGTCTTGCGTGGCTCGCCCACGGTGCAGGCGGGCGGATCGGCCCAGAACGCCTTGTAGTAAGCGCCGCGATAGTAGTAGCAGGTGACCCGGAACAGCCCCGGGAAGGGCAGGATGATCAGCGCCGGCGAAAACGGGAGGAAGCCCGGCCACCAGCCCGGTTTGGGGCCGAACCAGCTGTGCGCCGAGTCGCCGAAGAGGACCGGAGAATAGAAGGGAGAGAGGTAGGGCCCGAACTCGTAGTGCGCGTTCTGGAAGGCGGCCCAGGTGGCATATACAATGAAGGCCGTCAGGATGATGAAGACCACCACCGGCTGGACCCACCAGGCGTCCCGCCGCATCGTCTCGCCAAAGCGGCGCCGGGTGAGCTGAACGAGCGCGTCAGCCATGCGGAGAGGAACCTCTCGGGACAGGTGGAAGCATTCGGCGCGCGGGGGATTGTGCTATCGGGAAAGATACGCGGTCCCGGCGATCAGGCTACTTTCCTCGGGGCCGGTCGGCCCCTCACCTCACATCGCCCGGAGCCCCACATGCTCATGTGGCTCGTCATAGCCGTCGCCGTCGTGGGCGGCTACCTGATCCTGACCTGGAACGGCCTCACCCGGCTTCGCCAGCTCGCCCGCAATGCCTGGGCCGATATCGACGTCCAGCTCCGCCGGCGACACGACCTCATTCCCACATTGGTGGCGACGGTTCAGGGACATGCCGGATACGAGCGCGGCACCCTCGAAGCCGTGGTCGATGCCCGCCAGCGGGCCCAAGCCGCACCCGGCCCCGCCGCGGCCGGCGCCGCCGAGCAGAGCCTGACCACCCAGGTCCGCCAGTTGTTCGCGATCGCGGAAGCTTATCCCGATCTCAAGGCTGGCGGCAGTTTTCTCGAGCTGCAGCGATCACTGGTAGAAATCGAGGACCATATCCAGAACGCCCGCCGGTACTACAACGCCGTGGTCCGCGATCTCAACACCGGCATCCAGAAGTTTCCCGCCAGCCTGGTGGCCGGGCCGCTGGGCTTCCACGAGGAGGAATTCTTCGGATTGGACGACGACTCCCAGGCGGCCGTGCCGCAGGTGTCACTGTGATCGCCCGCGCCTGTGCGTGGCTTCTGCCGGCGCTGCTGTTGCTGCCGGCCCCGGCCCTCGCGCAGCGGACCATCGAAATTCCCCGCTTCCACTCGCGTATCGTGGTGGAACAGGACGGGACCATCGACGTCACAGAGACGTTCACCGCCCGCTTCAATGGCTCGTGGAACGGCATCTATCGCACGGTGCCGGTGAAGTACCGCACCCCACAGGGCTTGAATTGGACTATCCGGATCGATCTCGTGTCGGTCACCGACGACCAGGGCAACGAGCTTCGCACCGAGACGTCCCATCCGCGGCACTATGTCAAGTACAAGATCTGGGTGCCCGGCGCGCAGGACACCGAGCGCACCATCGTGCTCCACTACAGGGCAAAGAATGCGCTTCGCTTCTTCGAGGACCACGACGAACTCTACTGGAACGCCACCGGCGACGAATGGGAAATGCCTCTCGGCATGGTTTCCGCCGAGGTCGTGCTCCCCGGCGACGCCAGCGGGATCCGGACGACGTCGTACAACGGGGTCGTGGGCTCCACTGCCGGCGATGCCGAGATCGCCCAGGCGGGGTCAAGCATTCGGTTTACGATGCCGAGGCCGCTGGAATATCTCGAGGGCCTGACTGTCGTGGTGGGCTGGGACAAGGGACTGATCCCGGAGCCGACGTTCCTGGACAAATCGATGGGGGTACTCGCCGCCAACTGGCCGCTGGGCGTTCCCTTCGCTGTGCTGGCGCTGATGCTCTGGATCTGGTCCCGGATTGGCCGGGATCCCCGGAAGCGTCCCATTGCAGTGCAGTATGAGCCCCCGGCGAACATGACGCCGGCCGAGGCGGGCACGCTCACCGACGAGCGGGTGGACATGCGCGACATCACCGCCACCATCGTGGACCTCGCGGTGCGCGGGTTCCTCCGAATCGAGGAGACCGAGGAGCCGGTGCTCTTGGGGCTCTCGACCAAGCAGGAATTCACATTCCACGAGCTCCGGAAAGTCGACGGCCAGGTCGAGCTCGCGCCCCACGAGAGCAAGGTGCTGCGGGGCATCTTCAAGCACGGCAGCAGCGTCCCGCTCTCAGAGCTCAAGGATGAGTTCTACACCGAGCTGAGCGGCATCAAGAACGGGGTGATGAACCAGCTCACCCTCAAGCAGCATTACCTGAGGCGGCCGGATCATGTGCGCGCCTGGGCGATTGCGGGCGGGCTGGTCTGCCTGCTGATCGTGATCTTCGGCGGCGGGATACTCTCCACCGTCTTGCAGCTCCAGCTCACGCCGGTGCCCTTTGTGATTGCCGGCATCCTGAGCGCCATAATCATTGTGGTCATCGGCTGGAACATGCCGGCCCGGACCGAGAGCGGGACCCGCGCGCTGGAGCAGGTGCTCGGCTTCAGCGAGTTCCTCGAACGGGTGGACAAGGAGAAGTACGAGCACATCAAGCGCACACCGGAGATGTTCGAGCGCTTCCTTCCCTATGCCATGGCGTTCGGGGTCGAACAGCAGTGGTCAAAGGCATTCAAGGATATGTACATGGAGCCGCCGACCTGGTACGTCGGCAGCAACATGCACCTCTTCAATGCCACCAGCTTCTCACACAGCCTGTCGAGCATGTCCACTTCGGCGGCGTCGGCAATGAGCTCGGCGCCGAGAAGCTCGAGTGGCTCGGGATTCGGCGGCGGAGGCTTCTCGGGAGGAGGCGGCGGCGGGGGTGGGGGCGGAGGCTTCTAACTAGTGGGAAGTGGGAAGTGGGAAGTGGGGTCACTTCTCACTTCCCACTTCTCACTTCTCACTTCTCACTTCCTACTGCTCGTTGGCTGTCGGATACGGGGCCGCCGGATACTTCCCGATCTTCTCTTCGGTGTACTCGCTGGCCCAGAAGTCGGGCGGGCCGTCGCTGTCCTGCACTTTGTTCACCACCGGCTTCACCCCCCGTTTCAGGTAAGCGGCGATGGCCCAGAGCTCGTCATCCGACATGTGCCGCCACGACGGCCACGGCATCGGTATGGCCAGGTACTTCGGGATCTCGGGAAAGTTGCCGACGCCCGGCGTGTTTCCGGTGATCTCGACGTCCGGCGTCTCGCCCGGGCGCAGCCCGAAGCGCAGCGCATTGAAGATCTGCCGCTCACTGAACCGGCCAATGCCGGTGGTGTTGTCCGGGGTGATGTTGCGGGGTCGGGTGATGAACGGCCCGACGCGGAAGTCCTGAAGCGTGTCCATCCTGCCCGCCAGCCACCCCTTGGCCTCGGGGTTGTTCTGCCCGCCATGGCAATCCCCGCACGCGTGACTGATCACCAGCTGCCGGCCCCACAGCACCTGCGAATCCACTGCGGCCTCACGCTCGGTTACCGGCCTCCCCTCCAGCGGCCTGGACACGAGTGCGACGACCGCTCCCAGCAGACACACACCAGCTACAGCGCCAAGCCAAGTAGTCTTACCCATACGCTTCGCTCCGGTTGCTTGTTGGCGAACCTTCCCACTTCCCACTTCCCACTTCCCACTAGTCACTTCTCACTTCAAGTATCCCCATCATCCCATGGTCCTCATGGTCCAGGATGTGGCAATGGAACATCCATTTGCCGGGGAAATCATCGTACGTCACGATGAACCGCGCCGTCTCGTGCTTCGGCACGTTCACCGCATCCTTCCAGCTGGCAAACGGCTCTGGTACGCCATTCCTGTCGATCACCTGGAACCGGAACCCGTGAAGGTGGAAAGGATGGTCCATCCCCACGAGGTTCTCGACCTGCCAGATCTCGGTGGCGCCGACCGTGGAGCTGACGTCCACCCGAGACATGTCCATCTGCTTGCCGTTGATGAGACCCTGGGACAGCACAACCACGCGAGTTGCCGTTGCCAGCGCGGTGTCGATCCGCTCGACCTTCCGCAGCGTTGGCGGCAGCATCGGCGGCGTCATTGGCGTGTCGGCGCTGTAGGTGAGCGTCGCGAGTCCGCGGGTCTGGTTCCAGTTGTCCGGCCGGGTCTGCGGGACGTAGCGATCATAGGGCAGCGCCTGCAGCACGGTGCTGCTTCCGGGCGCGCCGGTGCCTCGCACCAGGAACTCGACCCGTTCCGACGGCGAGACCAGCAGTTCCGCGACTTCCACCGGCCGCTCGAACAGCCCGCCATCGCTGCCAACGTGCAGCAGTGTCTGCCCCGCCAGCGCCAGCCGGTAGCTGCGGCCGGCCGAGGCGTTGATCACCCGCCAGCGCTGGACCTCGCCGCTCCGGATGGTGAGCGTTGGCATGACTTGGCCATTCACCAGCAGCAGTTCACCTTCGCGCCCGTTCTCCCGGTCGCGTCGGCCGTGCATCGAGTGCGGATCGGGGAGATCGATCTCGCCTGCCTCTGTCAGCCGATTGTCCGACAGGATCAGCACCTGCTCCGGCAAGGCAGCCAATGGATCGTCGGCCGCCCGGACGACGATGGCGCCGTAGAGGCCCCGCGCCACCTGCGGGCCGGTGCGGTGATTGGGATGCGGATGGTACCAGTAGGTGCCGGCGGTGCCGCGCGGAACAGTGAAGCGGTACTCGTAGGTCTCGCCTGGCGCGACTGGATGGAAGGGGCTTCCATCCGCATCGAACGGAACGTGAAAGCCGTGCCAGTGCACCGTGGTTTCGACCGGCAGGTCATTGCGGAAGGTGATGACGACCTCGTCGCCCTCGAAAAACTCGAGCGCGGGGCCGGGCACAGTGCCATTGTAACTGAAGACTGGAGTTGAGGTTCCGGCCCTGAGAGCAAGGCTGGACCTGGCAGCAGTGAGGGAGACTTCAACCTTGCGCGGTTCGACTGGGGCAACGTCAGGCGACAGCTGCGCCCGCGCTGCCCCCGCGACCGCGGTGCACGCCAGTACTGCCATCCATGGCGCGACCGACAGGGGGGTCACGATGCGCCTCATGTGAGAGACCTTCGGCTGTTATGCGACGGCCATAAACTGTGGTGCGGTACCGCTTCGCGCCAGCCCCCGGCCCAGTGCTACTTCTCACTCCCCACTTCCCACTTCCCACTTCCCACTGTTTTCACGCCCAGCCATATCGAGGCTGCGACGATCACCCACGCCACGAACCTCACGTCCCGGGCCAGGGTCAGGTCCTGGTCCAGCTTCCCCCAGGTCGCCAGCAGGAAGGTCCAGTCATGCTCGCCGCCGCCCACCAGCGGGAGCTCCTGGGCCCGGGCGTCCGCCACATAGCGGGCGATGTTCCAGAAGTTCTGCCCCACCCACCAGAGCGCCACGCTCGCGGCATGCCGGTCCTGATTTCGCCAGAACGACACCACGAACGCCAGCGGCAGAATCAGCTGAAACAATGTGCCACCGAGCGCGGTAAGGACGTCCCCGCCCCACCCGAATACCAGGTGCCCCGTCTCGTGGATCGCCAGGTTCAGGGCATCGGGCAGGTGGAAGCGTGATGGCGTCAGTCCGCACCATACGCCGTACACCGCCAGCAGGCCGGTGAGCGCCAGACGCCACCGCCGTTCCGTGATACCGAGGTTGCTATTTTCGGTGATGCCGACTTCCGAAATCCCACTGCGCATACGCGATCTCCGCAAGCGCTACGATGACGTCATCGCCGTGGATGGCCTCGACCTCGAGGTCCTTCCCGGAGAATGCTTTGGACTGCTGGGACCCAACGGCGCCGGCAAGACCACCACCATCGAGATCTGCGAAGGGCTGACTGCCCCGGACAGCGGCAACGTTGAGGTGCTCGGCCGCCACTGGGGCAGCAACGCCCAGCACCTGCGCGAGCGGCTCGGCATCCAGCTGCAGGAAACCCAGCTGGCGGAGAAGCTCTCGGTGCTCGAAACGTTGCGGCTGTTCCGCAGCTTCTATGCCCGTGGCCGCGACATCGAGGACGTGATCGCCCTGGTCCAGCTGGAAGAAAAGCGCCAGGCACGCGTGGGCGCCCTCTCTGGCGGCCAGAAGCAGCGGCTGGCCCTGGGCTGCGCCTTGGTGGGCGATCCCGAACTGGTCTTTCTGGATGAGCCCACTACCGGCCTCGATCCCCAGGCCCGGCGCCAGGTCTGGGAACTGGTGGAGCAGCTCAAGTCCACCGGCCGGACCATCCTGCTGACCACCCACTACATGGAAGAGGCCGAGCGGCTCTGTGACCGGGTGGCCATCGTCGACCATGGAAAGGTGATCGCCCTGGGCACGCCCCGGCAGTTGATCGCCGGCCTCGGCGCCGAGCAAATCGTCTTCTTCGCCATCGAGGACGAAGCTGGTGGTCGCTTCGGCGACGACGTTCGCCAGACCATCACCGAGGCGGTCGGCCGCCCGCCCCGCGCCACCGACGGCGGGTGGGAGCTGGGGGTGGACGCGCCCCATGTGGCGATTCCCGCGCTCCTCGCCGCGCTCAAGACCCACGACATGCCGCTGTCGGAACTGCGCACCCACTCGCCCACGCTGGAAGACGTCTTCGTGTCCCTCACCGGAAGGGCGCTGCGCGATGCCTGAGCCGGGGCGTAACACCACTCCTGTGCGGCCCGCGCTGGTCGAGCTGACGCTGGTGCGGGTGCGGGAGTTCATCCGCGAGCCCGAGGCCCTGTTCTGGGTCTTCGTGTTTCCGCTGCTGCTGGCCGTCGGCTTGGGGATCGCGTTCCGGAACCGGCCGCCCGAGTCGGTCCGTATCGGCGTGGTGGAGTCGGCGCCGGCCGGCATGGTGGCGGCGCTCGACTCCGCCGAGGGCCTGTCCGTGGTGAGGATGGCTGACGACAGCGCCGCAGCACAAGCGCTTCGCACGGCCGATGTCGCGCTGGTCGTGTCGCCCACCCCCGGCGGCGTGATCTATCGCTTTGATCCATCGCGCCCCGACGCGCGCAATGCCCGGCTGCTGGCCGACCGCGCCATCCAGGTCGGCGCAGGTCGAAGTGACCCCGTGCGAGTCGAGGAGGCCAGGGTCAGCGAGCGGGGCGCGCGCTACATCGACTTCTTCATCCCGGGCCTGCTGGGTCTCAACCTCATGGGCAGTGGCGTCTGGTCCATTGCCTTTGCGATAGTTACCGCCCGCAAGCAGAAGCTGCTGAAGCGCCTGGTGGCCACGCCCATGTCGCGGGCGCAGTACCTGGGATCATTCCTGCTGTCGAGACTGGTGTTCCTGGTGCTGGAAGTGGGGGTGCTGGTGGCGTTCGGCGCGCTGGCGTTCGACGTCCCCATGCGGGGCTCGTGGGTGGCACTCGCGGTAGTCTGCCTGGTGGCAGCCCTCGCGTTCAGCGCGCTGGGCCTGCTGGTGTCGTCGCGGGCGCGGACGGTGGAGGCGGTGTCGGGGCTGGCCAACCTGGTGATGCTGCCGATGTGGATCTTCTCGGGCGTCTTCTTCTCCGCCGCCAACTTCCCCAAGGCATTGCAGCCCTTTGTTCAGGCGCTGCCGCTCACCGCCACGGTGGACGCACTGCGCGGCATCATGCTTCGGGGAACGCCACTCACCGCGCTGGGCGGGGAACTGGCACTTCTGGCGCTGTGGCTGGTGCTGCCGTTCGTCACGGCGCTGTGGATTTTCAGGTGGCGGTGAAGCTGTTCAACTCTTTGGCAGCGGCGCACGCGCCGAAATAATGGTGATGTTGTCGTTGCCGCCCCGGTCGAGCGCCAACTCGAGGAGCCGGCGGCAGAGCTGCTCCGACGAGTCCATCTCCTCGATCTCCCTGGAGAGTTCCGCTGCCTCGACGTACTTGGTCAGCCCGTCGGTGCAGAGCAGGATCACACACCCGCGAGGAATCTCGATCCGGTTGACCACCGGCGTAGCCTCGCCACCACCCACCGCACTCGAGAGCACGTGACTGAAGGGTGAATTCGCCGCGCGCTCGGCCGGCAGGATGCCCTGGTCGACGAGCCCCTGGGCCACCGTCTGGTCCCGGGTCATCTGCACCAGGTCACCGTCCCAGTAGCGATAGCACCTGCTGTCTCCCACCTGCGTTACGTACATCCAGGGAAACACCGCCACCGCGAGGGTGAGCGTGGTGGCCATCTTGGCTTCGGGCTGGCTGGCTGACTCGGCCAGGACCTTGGCGTGGGCTTCCATGGCGGCGGCGGTCATCGCGTCATAGAACTCCTGATCCGATGCCGAACCCGCCGAGTGGTACGACCGAAGCGAGGTAGTGACGTACTGCATGACCGCGCCCAGCGCGAGCCGGCTCGCCTCACCTCCGCCTGACCCGCTCCCAACGCCGTCCGCCACCAGCATGTACGTCGCCAGCCGCGAGCCACGCAGCGGAAGCTGATCGACATCGGGCAGGCTGGTGCCATGCACCACCACCTGGGGATGCACGGTACACAGCATGAAGTGATCCTGGTTCTCCTTGCGCACCCGGCCGGGATGGGTGAGCCCGAAGAGATCGAGCTCGGTATCGCCCGGCCGCTGCCAGAGCAGGTCGATAGGGATCGCCGCGGAGGGGGTGGACGGCATGCGGAAGCGCTCGCGTGGGAGAGGAAGACCGGGAGTGTCGCTTCGGAGAGTTTACCGGCCGGGGAGCCGGGCCGCTAGCGGGAGAGCGCGCAACCTGTCAGGGAAGGATCTCCAGCCGCACGCGGGTGCGACCCGCGCGAAGGAAGCCGAGCGAGTCCGCGGCCGCCTCCGAGAGGTCGATGATGACGCCATCGGCCCGGGGGCCCGCGGCGGGACCGCGGTCGACGACCTCGACATCCACGGTTTCGCCGGTCGAGAGCCGATGCACCCGAACCATGGTTCCGAACGGCAGCGCAGGATGGGCAGCCACAAGAGTATGACGATCGAAAGGAATCCCGCTTGCCGTAAGCCGGCCCTGGAACTTCACGCCATACCAGCTGGCGAGCCCTTCCTCGTCACGCGTTTCCCGGGAAGGAAACGCGTCGGTATCCGCACCTGCCGCGGCGGCGCAGCCCGACAGGAGCAATGCGGCAAGAACCAGGCGGCGCGGCATCATCCTGGTCCCTCAGCGACCTTCGGGCATCTCGAGCCTGTTCCACATGTCCAGCTGCATTCGCCATGCTCCGTCACTGCCCTTCTTCCAGACCACGACGTACTTCCCGAAGGATGGTCCGGAAAGATCACGGCGTCCTCGGTGTACGCGGCCGCCATGGCAGCAGCATCGCCTCTCACGTAGGCCGCCGAGAACGCGCGGGCGACCTCGGCGATGGCGATGGTGTCGGCCGCGGCTACGTGCGGAGTCTGTGCTATCAACGATTGCGATGCGCACACCGACAGCGCCAGCGAAGCAAGGAGATCGCGCGGATTCATGATGATCCTCAGCTCGTAGGCGTCATGGTGGCCAGCTTCCCCACCCGCTGCCGCACGGCGTTCAGGTCCTGGAGCGGCCGGATCTCGATGCAGCCGATGCTGGCCCACGGCAGTTCACCGGCAATACGGACCGCGTCGTCCATGTCATCGGCCTCAATCAGATTGAACCCGCCCAGCACTTCCTTGGTTTCCGAGAATGGACCGTCCATGGCATGGCTGCGACCTTTGCGGGTCCGGAGCGATCTGGCCTGGGAAGCATCCATCAGCATGTGGGACTGGAGCACTTTGCCGCGGCGGGCGAGGCCGTCCACATGGTCGAAGCATTCGCGCAGCATGCCGTCGAGTTCACCCTCCGGCAACGCATTGGCAAGGTCGTCATCGATATAGATCAGCAGCATGTACTGCATATCGGTTGCGCTCCCCAGGTTCTCGAGTTCGGATGCTCCAAGGTTCCGCCAGTTCAGGGGGACGTCAAGGCTCGGGCTATTCCCCCCGCAGGATGGCCGCAATTGTGTTGATTCTCCCCCTGCCCAGCCGCCCAAGGTTACCCAGCACGATGATGGTCCGCCGGGTCCCCGGGATACGACGGATGTAGCAGGAGTAGCCCGGAAGGCCGCCGCTGTGATCGTAAGCCACGCCATCGGGGCCTGACCGAATGAACCAGCCGTAGCCGTAGTCGCCCAGGCCAGGGGTGAAGATCGAGTCGATCAGTGTGTTGGGAACCAGCTGCTCGGTATAGAGCGCCTGGTCCCACTTGTACAGGTCGCGCGCTGTGGTGATCAGACCGGCGTCGGCCTGGGGCGGCTCCATCTTCTGGTACACGGCGTTGCGGTATTCATCCCGTGTGAGGCCGTCGGCGTACGCCGCGGAGTCCACTTCCGGACGAAGCTGGTAGCCCTGGGCCCGGTTGGGGATGAGGTTCTCCGACCGGTCCTGGTCGCTGAGGGTCATGCCCAGCGGTTCATGGATGCGAGTGCGGAGAAAGTCCTCGTACGGCATTCCGCTGGCACGCTCGATGATGAAGCCGAGCGCGATGTAGGCCGAGTTGCTGTAGCGGAATTTGGTGCCTGGCTCGTGGTCCAGCGGCTTTGCCTTGGCGTCTCGGAGGATGCGGTCGGGCGCGTGGGCCTGCGACATGTAATCGGAATACTCCTGGGTACTGTAGCCCCCGAACCATTCCTCGTAATCGGAAATGCCCGACGTGTGACGCAGCAGGTGGTGAATAGTGATCCCGCTCCAGGCCGGCGGCAGCGAGTCCAGGTACTTCGAGATGGGGTCACCGAGGTCGAGCATGTCGTCCGCCGCCAGCATCATCACCGCCATGGCAGTGAACTGCTTGGTCACCGACGCCACCCGGAACCGGGTGTCAGGGGTGTTGCGCACCTCCAGCTCCATGTTGGCAAAGCCGAAAGCTGTATCGATCAGGACCTTGCCCTGCTCGGCCACCAGCACGCTGGCGTGGAGGTGACCCAGGTTGGCGGCCGCGGTGAGATACTCCCGCAACCGGTCCACCCGGGGGTCCTGGGCGTGGGCCGGTGCCGGCATCATGGCTGCGTGGGCCAGCAGGAGCGAGACGATCAGCGCGCGGGCAGCGGACATGGGCAAACTTTCGTGGCTCGGTGGAGTGTCGACTCTACGACCATGCGGCTCGGCCGCCTCGCTTATTATAGTGCGCATCGCCGCTGCCGGCTCCCGCCCATGGAGACCGAGGACTACCGTTGAGATCACATACCGCGCTTGTTGCCGAGCTGAACGACAAGGTTCATGCCTGCTTGAAGGACCTGATCTTCGATGGAACGCCATTGGCGATCCTGGACTTCCCCGACATACGCAACTGCGGCGACTCGGCCATCTGGCTGGGCGAGATGGCCTACCTGCAGGCGCGGCATGCCGTGCGGCCGGCCTACGTGTCACGCATCGCCGACTTCTCGCCCGAGGCCCTGGAACGCCGCATGCCGGAAGGGCCGCTCCTCATTCATGGCGGTGGCAATTTTGGTGATCTGTGGGTCGCCCATCAGGATTTCCGCGAACAGGTGATCGAGCGCTTTCCCGACCGCCCCGTCATCCAGTTTCCCCAGTCCATTCATTATCGGTCCCCCGACCGAGCTGACATCAGCGCACGGGTCATCGGCCGCCACCGGAACTTCGTCCTGCTGGTGCGCGATGAGGAATCGAAGCATTTCGCCGAACAGCACTTTGATTGTGATGTACGACTTTGTCCCGATATGGCCTTCTGCATCGGACCGATCCAACCCGATCCGGCCCAATTTCCCGTGCTCGCCATGCTGAGAGCGGACCGGGAGAGTGCACTGGATGCTGCTGGCCGGTCGGCCCACCCCGACATCCCGGTCGAGGACTGGATCAGCGAGTCCAGGATGTCAGTACGAATGTCGAAGGCGCGGGGCGCGCTGGCCGCACTTCTGGCTGGCAACTCGTCGGAGGTGCGCCTGTCCCGGCTGGATGCAGCCGCCCACAACCGGGTACGGCGTGGCATTCGTCAGCTGTCGCGCGGACGGGCAATCGTGACCGACCGGCTCCACGTGCACATCGTGTCGCTGCTGCTGGGGCGGCCCCATGCTGTGCTCGACAACAGCTACGGCAAGGTCCGTCGCTTCATGAGCGCCTTCTCGGGCGGCACCGACCTATCATATCTGGCCACGTCCCTGGATGACGGGATCGAGTGGGCGCGCGAGCGGGCCGCTCGGGAGGCAAGCGCATGACGGCCGCTCTCACATTCATTGTACCCGTTCGCCATCAGGACAACGCCCGCGACTGGGGCGCCCTCAAGGCGAACCTTGCCCAGACGCTCGCGTCGATATCGAACCAGACCAGCCAGGACTGGCGCGGCATCGTCGTGGCCAACGAAGAGGCTGACCTGCCCGCCCTTCCGGAGCGGTTTGAGGCGGTGCGGGTGGGGTTCCCTCCGAATGACATGCACGAGCGCGACGGCGCCGACATGGAGGCATTCTACGAGGCATTCCGGCTGGACAAGGGTCGCCGGGTGCTGGCGGGGATGCTGCACGCGCGCGCGAGCCGATACTTCATGATTGTGGATGACGACGATTTCGTGAGTGCCCGGCTGGCGCAGCATGCTGTGTCCCATCCGGATGCGAACGGGTGGACCATCGACCGGGGCTACATCTGGAACGACGGCGGAAGGCTGCTGCTGGAGCATGATGACTTCAGTCACTTGTGCGGAACGTCGTTGATCGTTCGCTCGGATCTGTACGGCCTTCCTGCGCGAGCCGAGGACGCGGATGTCAACTGGATCAAGCAGCGGCTGGGGAGTCACATTCGCATCGCCGGTATCCTGGCCGAGCAGGGGACGCCGCTGCAATCCCTGCCGTTCCGGGGCGCGGTATACCGGGTAGCGCATGCGGGGTCGCACAGCCAGGCGCGGGGCCTGCTGTATACCTATTTCCTCCGTCCGGAGGCGCTGCGCGCGCCAGTCAAGGTGTGGCAGAACCTGCGGAAGTTGCGGATCGTCAACGCGAAGCGGCGGGGTGAGTTCTTCGGGGGGTCGGCGCCTACCAGCTAGTCTGATCAGCCCTCGACGGCGCTACGGTCGCCTCCGCGAGCGGCTCGACCAGTGGATCGCCCGGATCTGCCATTGCCCCGCTCGGCGGCTGAGCACCATGAGCTCCGCCCCGTCGCTGTCGACGGCTCGACCTCGAAAGGTCCCCACCGAACGGCTCGTGGCTGTGATCCAGGCGACCGAATCCATCACCGTAACCCGAAGGACCCGGCGATCGCTCGGCACGGCTCGGGCAAAGGCCATATCGGCGGGCAGATGATGGGCCCGATATTCGGCCAGCGTCTCTGTGCCGCCTGACTCCAGCACCTGCACATCCGGGGCAAGACGCGCCAACGCAGCCGCACTGTCGCCTGCCACAAGGGCGGCATGAAATGCCGCCACGACCGACGCGACCTCGGCCGCTGACCCTCGCAGCTACTTGCTAAACATCTCCTGAAGCCGTCCCAGGATCTGATCCACCGTCGTCGGTGTGAGTCTGCCGAGGCGCCGCACCAGACGTGCCGTGTCCACGGTGCGGAGCTGGTCCAGGACGACATGCCCTGCCTTCTGCTGGAAGCGGCACCCGACGCGAAACGGATACGGATGACCGCCCGTCGTCATGGGCGCGACGATCAGGGTACGCAGATGCGCATTAAGCTCATCGGGTGAGACCACCACGCAGGGGCGCGTCTTCCGAATCTCGCTACCGCGCGCGGGATCCAACTGGATGACATACACGTCCCCTCGTGCCGGGGGGCGTGGCTCTACCACGTCCACTCCTCGAGGTCGAACCGAGTTACCGTCGGTGCGTCGAGCAGGGTGTCGTCGGCGTTGGCGTGGGCCGCTGCCGCGGCTTCGGCCCAGCCGCTGCGTGGGGCCGATGCCGGGGTAATGACGATCCGCCCGGACTCCGCCCGCAGATTGACCTCCTCTGGGAGCCCGGCTTGCTCGAGGAGTGGCTTGGGGATGCGGATACCCTGGGAATTGCCGATTCGGACGATACGGGTCTTCATAGCGCAACCTGCCAAGAGGTAGCTACAATGTAGCTACCTCTACCTGCGGAGTGCAACAACCCATTTCGGAGGCGGTGTAATGCTTTCTGCTTCAGGTGCAGGGCGGCTATCCAGTTCTGTGGACTGCTGAGGGGCCCGGCCGCCCTGGCAGCTGCGAGCAGGTATTAGCGCGCTGGCGCAAGTAGCACTTATGTATTACATTCGTAGCACACCTGTGCTACGAGAGGCGCTCATGACCAAGGAACTCAAACTCCGGCAGGCCGGTGGTTCCGTGGCGGCCACCCTGCCCAAGGACATGGCCGATCGGCTCCACCTCGGTGCCGGCGATCGGGTGCTCGCGGTCGAAACCGAACGCGGTATCCTGCTTACCCCCTACGACCCGGCGGTCGAAGCGGGCCTCGCCATCGCCGCCCGCGCCGCCAAGCAGTACCGCAACGCCCTGCGCGAACTCGCCAAGTAGGTGCCGCGTCGCAAGCCGACCGAGCCCCGCTGGGTCCATCGGGTGGTGCTGGACGCCCTGCACCTGGACCAGATCCGGGCGCATGGCGGCTTGCCCGGCGTCCGCGATGAGGACGCGCTCGAAGCCGCCCTCGCCCGTGCCCGCAACAAGTGGGCGTACGAGCGGACCGCCGACGTAGCCGAACTTGGCGCAGCGTACGCCTTTGGGCTGGTGACGGCGCACCCATACCGCGACGGTAACAAGCGGAGCGCCTTCCTCGCGATGGTCGTCTTCCTGGGCCTCAATGGCTACGAGTTCGAGGCGCCGGAGTCAGAGGTCGTCACGATGATGCTGGCGGCAGCGGATCACCGGGCCACCGAGACGGAGCTGGCGACGTGGATCCACCACCGAATGGTCGCGTTGCCGGGCTGGCCGAAGTCGCCCTAATGCCTTCTGCTTCAGCTGCAGGGCGGCTAACCAATACTACAGCGTCTTGAGGGGTCTGGCCGCCCTGCCAGCTGCAAGCAGGTATTAGGCCCTTCGGCGCGCCTTAGCTCGCGTGCTTGAGCGTCTGGACTTCCTTCGTCAGCCGATCCTTGAGCCGATCGCGCTCCAGCTCCAGCTCGTAGGTGGTCTGGAGGTTGAGCCAGAAGCGCTCGGACGTTCCGAAGAACCGCGCCAGGCGAAGCGCCGTGTCCGCCGTGATGGCCCGCTTGCCGAGAACGATCTCGTTGATCCGGCGTGCCGGGACACTCAGGCTCTTGGCCAGACGGTACTGCGTCAGCTCAAACGGCTTCAGGAAATCCTCCATCAGGACTTCCCCAGGATGAATTGGAGCCAGTCGGCGAGTGCTCATCGAGCCCCCCTAGTGATAATCCACGATCTCGACGTCAAAGGCGTCCCCGTCCCGCCATCGAAAGCAGATGCGCCATTGGTCGTTGATGCGGATACTGTGCTGACCAGCGCGATCGGCCGCCAGTTTCTCGAGACGATTGCCGGGCGGGACCCGGAGATCCTGGAGCGAGGTCGCCGCATCGAGTTGGACCAGTTTGCGGAGCGCCACGCGCAGCAGGCCTGGCGGCAGCCGGCGCACCGGCTCCCGCCGGAACAGGCGCTCAGCGTCCTTGCCCGCGAAGCTCCGGATCATGCCTCATAGTAACGCGTGGCGTTACTAGTGTCAAGTCTTCACCGGATGGGCCTAATGCCCTCTGCTTCAGCTGCGAAGCCGCCAACCAATTCTCTGCCGTCCTGAGAGCGCTGGCGGCTTTGCCAGCTGCAAGCAGGCTTTAGACAGCCCTTGCGCATATGTCAGGACTGACATAGTTTGTACCCATGGCCCAGGCCGACAAGCCGCTCGTCTGGCTGCACGGGGAGGTCAAGACCCCGCCCTTCTCGGCGGCGGCCCGGCTTGAGGCCGGGCTGCTGTTGCGGCAATTGCAACGCGGGGACCGGCTGGCCCTGCCGCACTCGCGGCCCATGCCGAGCATCGGGCGGCGGTGTCACGAACTGCGGATTGTCGACGCCACGGCGACCTGGCGGATCATCTATCGGCACGACCCGGACGCCGTGGTCATCGGTGAGGTCTTTAGCAAGAAGACCACGTCCACTCCGCAGCACATCATTGCCCTGTGTCGCCAGCGATTCCGCGCCTATGACGCGGCCAGCCGCGACGAGGAGGACTGAATGGACAAGCACAAGCGAACCAAGCTCGAAGCGCGGGGGTGGAAGATCGGCACCACGGCCCAGTTCCTGGACCTCACGCCCGAGGAGGCGGCCTTCGTCGAAACCAAACTTGCGCTGAGCCACAGCCTGCGCGCGCGGCGGACCAAGCAACAGGTCTCCCAGACCACGCTCGCCAAGCGGCTCGGCTCGAGTCAGTCCCGCGTGGCCAAGATGGAGGCCGCCGATCCGACCGTGACGATCGACCTCCTGCTCCGCGCGCTCTATGCGCTCGGCGCCACCCCGCGTGACATCGCGACCGCACTCCGCCGCTCCGGTGATCTCATGGCTGTCTAATGCCCTCTGCTTCAGCTGCAAAGCCGCTCATCAATCGCCTGCCCTACTGAGAGCGCTGGCGGCTTTGCCAGCTGCAAGCAGGTATTAGGCCACGCAAGGTGGCCAAGGTAGCCTCGCACATCGGGCCATCAACTTGCAACTGACCATCGCGTCACTACTGACGCTCGTAGAGATACGTGGCATTGGCCCACTCGGTTCTGCCATCTCCATCGAAATCATGCGCCCCATGATCGGTGGCTTGAACGAGCCAGCGTCGTGCCACACGCATAGGCGTGTAGATGATCGAGTCGCCATCCTCGGTGCGGACTTCAACGGTATCGCCCGCAATTCGATATTGGCCACGGCCTGCAGCACCAGTCACCCTTGGCGACTCAAAGCGCCCGGCAGAGTCGAAGACTTCCACATCAGCTGAGTCGGGATGCACTGCAAACTCGCGCCATATACCCCTGGCCTCCGATTTCACCATGATGCTGCGGCGCAGCACCCAGCGCCCAGCCAGCGCAGTTCGAGTGAGCGACACTTCCCTCTCGGGCAGGGCTAGCTGCGGCGGATCGGGACGCGCCGTGCAGCCGCTTGCTAGCACGAGAACGCAGAGTATCAAGAACCGGGGCTGGAATGCGTACATCCTTCTCCTCGACCCCTAGACAGCTAGTGGCGTGGCCTAATGCCCTCTGCTTCAGCTGCAAAGCCGCTCAGCAATTGCCCGCCCCTGCTGGAACGCTGGCGGCTTTGGCAGCTGCAAGCAGGTATTAGGAGGCATCAGCGTCAGTCGCCACGGGGCACGAGCGCGACGACCGTCTGGTTATAAACCGCCGCATAAGCGACAGCCACCTCCTGCCAAACGATGTGCGTCGAGTCGCCGTTGATGATGACGGACATACCCCCGGTGTACGGCAGCAGAACCCAATCATACGATCGGCTGTACGCTCGCGTCGAATCACGGTTCAGCCCCGGGAACCCAAACGAATGGCCGCCGACGCCGAGCAGACGGAGATTGCCGGTCGCGACCGCCATACGCGCCTGCGTCGCTGGGTCTAGGCGTCGGAGACTGTCGACTTGCAGCGCGAGGTATGCCAGATCGGGACTCGGCGCGCCTGCCGACTCGATCTGGCTCGGCCTGGCCACCGCTGGCGCCGGTCCGGGTTCTGGAGACCGCGAGGCGCACCCGAAGATCAGCGGGAGCACGACCAGTCCGCGGAGCCATGTATTCGACCGCGCCATTTGTGTCCTCCTAATGCCTTCTGCTTCAGCTGCAGGGCGGCTAATCAATTCTACGCTGTTCGAGGGCGATGGCCGCCCTGGCAGCTGCAAGCAGGTATTAGGCAGCGTCACCCCAGGGCCAGCAGGTTAAGCCAGCCAGCAATTCGCCAGGACGTGCCCGCGCGCTCGAGCAAGACTAGTTCTCCGTGCCCGGTATCTCCGCACTGGATCACCGCATACAGTGCCGCATAGCGCCGCGCGAGATCAAACCCAATCGGCGAGGCCTGTGCGACAGCACAACGAATCGCGGGGGGCGGCCGTCGCCGCCACGGTCCGTAGTTGGAGTCGATCGGAATCGCACTCACCAACACAGCACCTGAAATCGCAGGAAGTGGCCGGACGGGCTCCGCTGGGAGCTCGTTCTTGGCCAGAAGCTGAGCCACGGGCTCACGAAACTGGGGCTCGATCACACGCCAGAGGCCAACTGTATCGATCGCAAAGAAGCCCACCGGCAGTCGTATCGTCGTATCGAGCACGAAGCGGCGGAGCTCGCCGAAATCGCCATACTCGAACAACTTCGTGAGCACCGCGGCGTGAATCGCAGCGGTCTCATCCGTGGCCGCTTTCGCTTGTGCACCCGCTGCGTTTCCACTCAGTAGCCAGAGCCCGCCGACGAGAAGCCAAGCCTTCATAGCAGGTATCCTCATAGCTGCCTAATGCCCTCTGCTTCAGCTGCAAAGCCGCTCATCAATTGCCTGCCCCCGCTCGAAGCCTGGCGGCTTTGCCAGCTGCAAGCAGGTATTAGACAACTGGATACCGAAAGCGCTCGTTGGAGGGGCGCAACCGGCTCTACCACTGACCAGTGCCGCGCTCACGAACCGTGGCCCTGGACAGAGTCAGCGTGCACCGTCTGGGCGCCCCGAAGCTCCGGCCACGTTTCCTCGAATCCGAACAGCGGAATCTCCTGTGCAGCCGCAGCCTGGCGGACGTACTCGACGTCGTGCCAGTCGCGTGATGGTCCAACCCGCACGAACAAGGCACGGCTAGCGGGCGGAAGCGGCTTATACGCCAAGCGTAGCACGTCTGGCAACTCGTCCCGACCGATTGCCTGCCCGTTGATAACGAACCCCCCTGAGTCGGCAAGCTCCAGTACAACCGTGTTGTCGATGCTTCGGTAAGGCTCGGGGGCCTTGGGCAAGCTCCGGTCCCCCGTTTCCCCGCACGCGGCTGCGAGTAGGGCGAGCGAGATCAGGCTGCGGAACGAAGACACAGGTTCGCCTCGGCTCAATCAGACCAGTTGTCTAATGCCCTCTGCTTCAGCTGCAAAGCCGCTCATCACTTGCCTGCTGGTCCTGGAGCGCTGGCGGCTTTGCCAGCTGCAAGCAGGTATTAGCCAGCGGCGCGCCGATCACGCAGCGCTTCGAGTATCGATGGCTCGATCA